>NZ_JBNPJV010000050.1:0-206189 GCF_050312585.1 Pseudomonas sp. R19M | reverse complement strand
CCAAACCCAGGCACCTCGGACCTCCTGAAATACTGCGGCGTCTTTGTTGGGGCGGCTTTGCCACCCAGCGCGGGGCAAGCCCGCTCACTACAAGAATCAGCCGTTTTATTCAGCTCTTACCTTCAAGAATCGCTGCATACCCTTCGCGGTAACTCGGATAGGCCGGGCGCCAACCCAGTGCTTTAGCTCGAGCATTACTGCATTGCTTGCTGCCGGCACGCCGCACACTGGCGTCTTCGGCCCATTCGGTCACACCCAGGTACTCGCGTAGCCAAGCCACCACTTCAGCCAGCGGCGCGGGCGCATCGTCGACACCGATATAGATCTTGTCCAGCGCCCCCCCCTGCTCCACATGGCGCAACAAAAACGCCAGCAGGCCTGCCGCATCATCCGCATGGATCCGGTTGCCATACAAAGGTGGCTCGATCGCCACGCGATAACCTTGGCGAACCTGGGTCAACAGCCACTCTCGGCCCGGGCCGTAGATACCGGTCAAGCGCACGATGGTCGCGGGGATACCGCTGTTGAGGGCGACATGCTCAGCCTCCAGCATCACTTGGCCGGAGTAACCTTTGGCCTGAGTGTCGGAGGTTTCATCGACCCACTCACCGTTCTGCTGTCCATACACACTGCTGCTGGACACAAACAACAGGTGCTTCGGCGCCTGGCCGTAGTCCTGCAGCCACTCCAGCACATGCTGCAAGCCTTGCACATAAGCGGCGCGGTAGCCGGCTTCATCGTGGTCCGTTGCGGCAGCGCAATACACCAGGTAATCAACCCCGCCGATCGGCCAGGTGTCAGGGCAGTCCTTGTTGAACAGGTCACCGGCAATGCCGATTACGCCGTCGGGCAGCCGCGAAATATCGCGACGCAGGCCGTGAACCTCCCATTCCGAGGCCAGCAATTGGCTAGCCAACCGACTACCCACATCACCGCAACCGGCAATCACAACAGAAGGCGCAGACATTTCAAAACTCCGTTCTTAAAGGCGCAGATTAGCCGCCGAAGATGACCAGCGGCCAGCAAAAGGACAAATAAAGTAACTGTATTACTTTAGTTAACAAGAATTACTTGCAATAATGACCGCCCATTTGTCCTCGGCCCAACGGGTCTGGAAGGGCGATCACCCATTTTCTTCTCTCAGGTCCGGCCAGCATGACACGTAATATCAACCCCGCTTCGCCAACCCTGCTTCACAGCCCCTCCCGCGCCTGGCGTGCGGTGGCTGCGATGCTGTTCAGCGTACTGCTGGCGCCGACCGCCGCATTCGCTGACGCCACCGCCCCAGCCGCTCCGGCCACTGCCGAGCACAGCACTGCAACCCCGGCGGCTCCTGCCGCCGCACCGGTTGCCACTGACCCAACACAGGCCGCCACTCCAGCGCCTGCCGCCGAACCCGGCGTTGTGCTGGAAGAAGACAACACCCTGGGCATGGCCCATGACCTGTCGCCGTGGGGCATGTACCAGAACGCTGACGTGGTGGTAAAAGCCGTGATGATCGGCCTGGCTATCGCCTCGATCATTACCTGGACCATCTGGATCGCCAAAGGCTTTGAACTGCTGGGCGCCAAGCGTCGTCTGCGCAGTGAAATCGCCCACCTGAAAAAGGCCACCACCCTCAAGGAAGCGAGCGACACCGCGACCAAGAAGGGCACCCTGGCCAACCTGCTGGTACACGACGCACTGGAAGAAATGCGCCTGTCGGCCAACACGCGTGAAAAAGAAGGCATCAAGGAGCGCGTAAGCTTCCGCCTGGAGCGCCTGGTGGCCGCCTGCGGTCGCAACATGAGCAGCGGCACCGGTGTACTCGCGACCATCGGCTCTACCGCGCCATTCGTCGGCCTGTTCGGCACCGTATGGGGCATCATGAACAGCTTCATCGGTATCGCCAAAACCCAGACCACCAACCTCGCCGTCGTAGCCCCCGGTATCGCAGAAGCCTTGCTGGCTACCGCCCTGGGTCTGGTTGCGGCGATTCCTGCGGTGGTGATCTACAACGTGTTCGCCCGTTCGATTGCCGGCTACAAGGCGCAGGTGTCGGATGCGTCGGCAGAAGTCCTGTTGCTGGTCAGCCGCGACCTCGATCACCTGCCTACCGAGCGCAGCTCGCAACCGCACATGGTGAAAGTGGGGTAATCGGCCATGGGCCTGCATTTGAATCAAGGCGACGACGAGCTCGTCGAGAACCACGAGATCAATGTCACGCCGTTTATCGACGTGATGCTGGTGCTGCTGATCATCTTCATGGTGGCGGCTCCACTGGCGACTGTAGACATCAAGGTCGACCTGCCCGCGTCCAGCGCCAAGCCCGCGCCGCGGCCGGAGAAACCGATCTTCCTCAGCGTCAAGGCGGACCAACGCCTGTTCCTGGGTGAAGAAGAGGTCAAGGCTGAAACCCTGGGCCCGGTGCTCGACGCCAAGACCCAAGGCAAGAAAGACACGACGATCTTCTTCCAGGCCGACAAGGGCGTGGACTACGGCGACCTGATGAGCGTGATGGATGCCCTGCGGGCAGCCGGCTACCTCAAGGTGGGCCTGGTCGGACTTGAGACGGCAGCCAAGAAATGATCACGACGCGCCACAAACTGACGCGTTATGGCACCAGCCTTGCCGTCGTGCTGGGCGTGCATGCCGTCGCGATCATCATCGCGCTCCAATGGTCCGCGCCGCATCCGGTGCAGCTGCCGCCGGCGGCCATGGTCATCGACCTGGCGCCGATGCCGGCACCACCACCGCCGGCGCCGCCCAAGGTCATCACGCCGCCGCAACCGCCCGCTCCGGTGGAAGAGCTGCCCCTGCCGAAACTGGCCGAGGCGCCCAAGCCAACGATCCAGGTGCCCAAGCCGGTCAAACCCAAGCCCAAGCCTGCGCCGCCCAAACCGGTAGAGAAGAAGCCCGAGCCGCCCAAGGAGAAACCTTCCGAAGAGCCGCCGAGTGAAACACCACCGACCAACGCGCCTGCAGAAAAGTCGGCCCAGCCGGTGCCCGGCCCGTCACCCCAACAGGTCGCCGCCAAAGCATCCTGGGAAGGTGCCCTGCTGGCGCATCTGCAGAAGTACAAGAAGTACCCGCCAAGCGCCCAGCGCAGCGGCAAGGAAGGCCTGAACCGCTTGCGCTTCGTGGTCGATGGAGAGGGCAATGTGCTGTCCTATGAGTTGGTAGGCCGCTCCGGCAACGCCGACCTGGACCGTGCGACCCTGGACATGATCCGTCGTGCCCAGCCACTGCCCAAGCCGCCGGCCGACATGTTGAAAGGTGGCAGCATCGAAATCGTTGCGCCCTTCGTCTACAACATCGAAAAGCGCCGCCGGTAACGCTGAGCGTGGTGAGGGGCAACTCTCACCACCTTCAGCAAAATCCCCACTCAATCCCCACCAAAGTTCTGATAACGTGCGTCTATCGATTGCAGCCGGTATGCTTGGGCTGTACCTCATGGACGCCCGCTATGACTCTTACAGAATTACGCTACATCGTGACCCTCGCCCAAGAGCAGCACTTCGGCCATGCGGCCGAGCGTTGCCATGTCAGCCAACCGACCCTGTCGGTGGGCGTGAAAAAGCTTGAAGACGAACTCGGTGTGCTGATCTTCGAGCGCAGCAAAAGCGCCGTGCGCCTCACCCCGGTGGGTGAAGGCATTGTGGCCCAGGCCCAGAAAGTCCTGGAGCAGGCGCAGAGCATTCGCGAGCTGGCCCAGGCCGGCAAGAACCAGCTGACCGCGCCTCTGAAGGTTGGCGCCATCTATACGGTCGGCCCCTACCTGTTCCCGCACCTGATTCCGCAACTGCATCGCGTTGCACCGCAGATGCCGTTGTACATCGAAGAAAACTTCACTCATGTGCTGCGCGACAAGCTGCGCAACGGTGAGCTGGACGCGATCATCATTGCCCTGCCATTCAACGAAGCAGACGTGCTGACCCTGCCGCTCTATGACGAGCCGTTCTATGTGCTGATGCCGGCCTCGCACCCATGGACGCAGAAAGACACGATCGACGCCGGCCTGCTCAACGACAAGAGCCTGTTGCTGCTCGGCGAAGGCCACTGCTTCCGCGACCAGGTGCTCGAAGCCTGCCCGACCCTGACCAAGGGCAACGACGGCGCCAAGCACACCACCGTGGAGTCCAGCTCCCTGGAGACGATTCGCCACATGGTCGCCTCCGGCCTGGGCATTTCGATCCTGCCGCTGTCGGCAGTGGACAGCCATCACTACGCCCCCGGCGTGATCGAAGTGCGCCCGCTCACGCCACCCGTGCCGTTCCGTACCGTGGCCATTGCCTGGCGCGCCAGTTTCCCGCGGCCCAAGGCCATTGAGATCCTCGCCGACTCGATCCGCCTGTGCTCGGTGGCCAAGCCGACGGCTGCGAGCTGACACGTCGTATGACTGAACTGTCGCAGGTGTCGGTGACGGCACTCAAGGGTGTCGGTGAAGCCATGGCCGAAAAACTGGCCAAGGTCGGCCTGGAAAACCTCCAGGACGTGCTGTTCCACCTGCCGCTGCGCTATCAGGACCGCACCCGCGTGGTACCTATCGGCCAGTTGCGGCCTGGGCAGGATGCGGTGATCGAAGGCACCGTCAGCGGTGCCGACGTGGTCATGGGCAAGCGCCGCAGCCTGGTGGTACGCCTGCAGGACGGCACCGGCGGGCTGAGCCTGCGCTTCTACCACTTCAGCAACGCACAGAAAGAGGGCCTCAAGCGCGGCACCCGCGTACGCTGCTACGGTGAGGCGCGCCCCGGCGCCTCGGGCCTGGAGATCTACCATCCGGAATACCGCGCCATCACTGGCGACGAGCCGCCGCCGGTAGATACCACGCTGACGCCCATCTACCCGCTCACCGAAGGCTTGACTCAACAACGCCTGCGCCAGCTGTGCATGCAGACCCTGACGATGCTCGGCCCGAAGAGCCTGCCCGACTGGCTGCCCCTGGAGCTTGCCCGCGATTACCAATTGGCGCCCCTGGACGATGCGATCCGCTACCTGCATCACCCACCCGCCGACGCCGATGTCGACGAACTGGCCCTGGGTCATCACTGGGCCCAGCACCGCCTGGCCTTCGAAGAACTGCTGACCCACCAACTGTCCCAGCAACGTCTGCGCGAGAGCATGCGCTCGCTGCGCGCGCCGGCGATGCCCAAGGCCACGCGTTTGCCCGCACTCTACTTGGCCAACCTCGGCTTTACCCCGACCGGAGCACAACAGCGCGTCGGCAATGAAATCGCCTACGACTTGAGCCAGCAGGAACCGATGCTGCGCCTGATCCAGGGCGACGTAGGCGCCGGCAAGACCGTGGTCGCCGCCCTCGCCGCCCTGCAAGCACTGGAGGCCGGTTACCAGGTCGCGCTGATGGCGCCTACGGAGATCCTTGCCGAACAGCATTTCATTACCTTCAAACGCTGGCTCGAACCCTTGGGTCTGGAAGTCGCGTGGCTGGCCGGCAAGCTCAAGGGCAAGAACCGTGCGGCGGCGCTGGAACAGATCGCCGCAGGTGCGCCGATGGTGGTCGGCACCCACGCATTGTTCCAAGACGAAGTGCAGTTCAAGAACCTGGCACTGGTGATCATCGACGAGCAACACCGCTTCGGCGTGCAGCAGCGCCTGGCTCTGCGCCAGAAAGGCGTGGGCGGGCGCATGAACCCGCACCAGTTGATCATGACCGCCACCCCGATCCCGCGCACCCTGGCCATGAGCGCCTATGCCGACCTCGACACCTCGATCCTCGACGAACTGCCTCCCGGCCGTACCCCCGTCAATACCGTCCTGGTCACCGACACCCGCCGCGTGGAAGTAATCGAGCGCGTACGCGGGGCCTGCGCCGAAGGTCGTCAGGCCTATTGGGTGTGCACGCTGATCGAAGAGTCCGAAGAACTGACCTGCCAGGCCGCCGAAACCACGTACGAAGACCTCAGCAGCGCCTTGGGCGAATTGAAGGTCGGGTTGATCCACGGCCGCATGAAGCCTGCGGAAAAAGCCGCGGTGATGGCCGAATTCAAGGCCGGCAACCTGCAACTGCTGGTGGCCACCACGGTAATCGAGGTGGGTGTGGACGTACCCAACGCCAGCCTGATGATCATCGAAAACCCCGAGCGCCTGGGCCTGGCGCAATTGCACCAGCTGCGCGGCCGTGTCGGCCGGGGCAGCGCGGCCAGCCATTGCGTGCTGCTGTATCACCCGCCGCTGTCGCAAATCGGTCGTCAGCGCCTGGGCATCATGCGTGAAACCAACGACGGTTTTGTCATCGCCGAGAAAGACCTCGAACTGCGCGGCCCCGGCGAAATGCTCGGCACCCGCCAGACCGGCCTGCTGCAATTCAAGGTCGCCGACCTGATGCGTGACGCCGACCTGTTGCCCGCCGTGCGTGACGCGGCACAAGCGCTACTGGAGCGCTGGCCGGAGCATGTCAGCCCATTGCTGAATCGTTGGCTACGACATGGACAGCAATACGGCCAAGTGTGACGCCTGCCTCACTTTCCGACCAACACCTGTATCAAGCTGGTTATACTTCTTGGACTGTACGAATTTGGATCAGGCCATGTCAGAAGTAGCCCTCGCCACAGCCCCACTGACCGCTCCGCCGGTCATTCGGGCTCTGCTCGCAAAGCTCGCCATCCCCTACACGGAAGTTGCCGAACAACCTGGCCTGAATCCCGCGCGAAAGGTCCAGGTGGTACTGCTGGAAGATGCCGTTGGCGCTCTCATGGTGCTGTTCCCCCAGAACCAGTTGCTTGACCTCAACCGCTTGGCCGAACTGACCGGGCGCCGCCTGACGGCCGTAGCGCCGGAGCGCATCGAACGCATGCTGGGCAAGCATGAATTGAGCCTGCTACCCGGGCTGCCCGCGCTCACCAGCTCGCCATGCCTGTACGAAGGCAGCTTGCTCAACGAACCGAGCCTGCTGGTGCATTCGGGCGAAGCCGGGCTGCTGCTGGAAATTGCCAGCGACATGTTCAAGACCATGCTCACCAAGGCCAGCGCCGGGCACTTCGGCGAGCCGTTGAGCAACATCCGCCCTAACCTCGATCGTCCCAATGATGACCGCGAGGAAATTACCCAGGCGATGCAGGCGTTTACCGCCCGTCGTATCCAGCAACGCCTGGAAGCGACCATCGAAATTCCGCCGCTGGCCGATACCGCGCAAAAAATCATCAAGTTGCGCGTCGACCCCAACGCCACCATCGATGACATTACCGGCGTGGTCGAAACCGACCCGGCCCTGGCTGCCCAAGTGGTGAGCTGGGCCGCGTCGCCGTACTACGCCTCGCCAGGCAAGATTCGCTCAGTGGAAGACGCCATCGTGCGTGTGCTGGGCTTTGACCTGGTGATCAACCTGGCGCTTGGCCTGGCCCTGGGCAAGACCCTGAGCCTGCCCAAAGACCATCCGCACCAGGCCACCCCGTACTGGCACCAATCGATCTACACCGCCGCCGTGATCGAAGGCCTGACCCGCGCCATGCCGCGCTCCCAGCGCCCGGAAGCCGGCCTGACCTACCTGGCCGGCTTGCTGCACAACTTCGGTTACCTGCTGCTGGCCCACGTGTTTCCGCCGCATTTCTCGTTGATCTGCCGCCACCTGGAGGTCAACCCGCACCTGTGCCACAGCTATGTCGAACAGCACCTGCTGGGCATCAGCCGCGAGCAGATCGGCGCCTGGCTGATGCGCTACTGGGACATGCCGGACGAACTGTCCACCGCCCTGCGCTTCCAGCACGACCCGGCCTACGATGGCCAATACGCCGAGTACCCGAACCTGGTGTGCCTGGCCGTACGTTTGCTGCGCAGCCGTGGCATCGGTTCCGGGCCGGATGAAGCGATCCCGGAGGCGCTGCTCGAGCGCCTCGGGTTGAGCCGTGACAAGGCAGAGGACGTGGTGGGTAAAGTGCTGGATGCCGAGGTGTTGTTGCGCGAGTTGGCATCGCAGTTCAACCAAGGCTGACGCTCAGCTTGTGTAGTGAGCGGGCTTGCCCCGCGCTGGGTGGCAAAGCCACCCCAACAGCAACGCCGCGGTGTTTCAGAGAGACCGAGGTGCCTGGGTTTAGGGCGGCTGCGCCACCCAGCGCGGGGCAAGCCCGCTCACTACAAAGCGGTGTCAGGCTTTCTTTTTCTTCGGCTTCAAATATTTGGTCAAGCCCTGGAACCAGATTACCAGCGCCGGGTTTCCCTTGATCTGGATCGACTTGTCCTGAATCCCCGTCATGAACGCCAGTTGCTTGTTCTTCGCCTGCATCGTGGCAAAGCCATAAGCAGCGTCTTTGAAGGCGATGGCAAATGCCGGTGACGGGTGCACACCCGAACGGCTGGTGATGCGCTGGTCTTTGACGATGAAGTGACGGGCAACCTTGCCGTCGAGGGTCTGCAACTGGAACGCCAGGTCTTTATCACCCAACTGTTGCTGGAAGGCAGGATTGGTGCGGCTGGCTTTGCCCATCATCAGGCCCAGCACCCACAGCAGAAGACGAAATTTCATGCACACGGCCTCGGTGTATTTGTTAAGTGGCCGCAGCAGTGTAACGATTTGCAGGCAGAACGCCACCGATCTCGCGCTTTAGCGGGAGATCGGCAGGCGTTTAACGCTTATAGCAACATCTTGCTTAAACGTTAGGGCAAGGCACCGGCGCCCAGTCGGCCAAGTTCGGATCGCGGCAAGTACCTTCGATCTGGGCCTTGCCGGCGCTGGCAACCTGCTTGCTTTCAGCTTGCTTGGCCTGCACGGTCTGGATGCTCTTCTCGGTAGTGACCGCTTCTTTAGGCACGGTTGGCAGCACCGGCTTTTTCGCAGGTTTTACGGCTTTCTTACCCTTGGTCGGCGCTACCACAGGCGTGGTGTCGGCGGTGGCGACGGTGACCACGTCGGTGCGTTGCACGCCAACCTGTTGCAGGTCTTTCTCATAAGCCTGGGTGTAGTTGTTCAGGTCTTCACTGGCCTTGCCGTTGACCGCGACGATCAGGTCGTTGGACTCCTTCAGGCCCGCGACGATTTCCGCCAGGCGCTTGCGGCCTTCGGTGTCGTTGACGGTCTTGGCCTTGCGGTCATTCACCAGCTGGGTGAACGCGCTCTGATAGCACTGCTGGGACGCTTTGGCGTAAGCGGTGCTGCGGTCGATGTCGGACGCGCTTTTATTGAAGTCGGTGGAGTAGGACGCGATGCGCTGCTTGTCATCGGCGATCTGCTTTTGACGCTCGGTGTAGTAACCCGCCGCGCCGCCAGCCAGTGCACCGCCCGCAGCACCAATGGCCGCGTTACGACCGCGCTTGTCGGCGTCGCCGGTCAGGGCACCCAGCAATGCACCACCGGCCGCGCCGATGGCCGCACCGGTCACCACCGACTTGGTCATGTTCGAATCGGTGGCGCGCAGGTGCTGCACCGGCTCGTAGCAGTTCGGGTAGTACTCGACCTTGGTGCTCGACGCGACCTTGGACGCCGGTGACGTGGCGCAACCAGTCAATACGGTACTGAAACCGGCTGCGATCAGCAGCAGGTGACGCTTGGAAACCGCCTTACGGGAAAAAAGCATAGGTGTGATCTCTGTTAAGTTTGACTTGCCCAGCACGGCCCACCGCCGCCTGAGTCCCTTCCAAGCTCGCCGCACAACCAACGGTCAAGACCGCTGACCGCTCGCTGCGAGCAGTTCCTTCAAGATCGTTGCCGGGTCGGCCCGCTGTTGCTTGCGGTAGTTGCCGACATGGCGAACGAACAGTGTCGCGCGCGTCACCAAGCTCTTGCCGAGCACAGGTTTGCGATCCAACTCTTCCTTGATCCGTTGAAACTGAGCCTGGATCACCGCATCGGTATAGCGCGTGCCGGTGGCCAGGTTGTCGATATAGATCGCCACCGCGCCGTCGAGGGCGCTGCGGCCATTGTCGATGGCCGTAGCGAACAGCGTCGCACTGGCTTCGTCCTTGTTGGCGACCGCCTGATCGCGGCTCTTCTGCAGGTTGATCAGGCGGATGTTGTAGTTGCTGATGGTCTCGGCCACCAACGCAGCGGACTGGATCAGGTTGCCCGCCGCCTCTTCGCGTTGCTGGGCGATCAGCGAGACGTTGCGCTTGAGCTCTTCGTTGACCAGCCCCAACTCGGCTTGCAGCTTGGGGTCGACACTGGCGGCAATGATGGTGTCCAGGCGCTTGGTCGGGTCCTGGGCTTCGTCGATGGCATCGGTCAGTGCGGCCAGGCGCCCTTCTTTCTGCCATTGGGCAAACAGCTCCTTGTAGCGCGAACGCGGCGCCGACAGCGCGCCGATCGCCACACGGAAACCGGTGGTCTCATTGCTTTGCTCGGTGCCGTCGGCGGCGAACAGCGGGTACTCACGGCGCATGCCGGTAAACAGCGTGCCCTCGCCTTCGAGGTAATTGCCGCCCTTGACCACAAAGCCGCCGTAGGTGCCCTGGCGTCGCCCGGCGTGCACCAACTGGAAGGACTCCTGGACCATCTCCGCAGCGTTGCCGATCACATCGAACAGGCCGATCGGGTTGGGCAACTTAGTACCGATGGGCATCAGGCGTGCAGCCTGGCCGGTGCCGCCGGCCACCTGGTTGAACACCGCGTAATCCGCCAGCGGGCCTTCGCCTTCATGGCCTTCGACACGCCGAGGGAACAAGCGGCCCTCCAACTCCTGGCGGCTCACCGCCTGCCCGCCGCGTGCGGCGTATTCCCATTCCACTTCGGTGGGCAGGCGCACAAACCCCAGGCCACCGTCTTCCGCCGAAGAGCCGCGACCGCTGACCGGCAGCAAATCACGGTGGTATTTCATCAACCAGGCGCTGTACACCGCCGAGAAGCGTTCGGCTTCAAAGCGTGACAGCTTCACCTTGGGCAGCCGCGCCGCCATGCCGGTGGGAATGTCGCAGGCCGGCGCCGGTTCACCACTGGCCAGGGACTGCGCCTGGGCCATCACCGCAGCATATTGGCGGGCGGTCACTTCGTACTTGCCGATGAAGTACAGCATGGGCTTGAGCGGGGTCTTGGCGTCGGCCTTCGGCATCAAGGGCGCAATGACGTTGTTCCAATCCTTGGGCAGATCCTTGAGGGTGAACTGGCCGTTGATGAAGTCGCGCCGGTAGCCGGAAATAAACGATTGCTGGTAACCCGCCTCGCCTTCGGCGAAGGGGTAGCCAAGACTGATTTCGCGATCGTCCAGGGTGCCCTGGGCGAGTACGTAGGCGTAGCGGAACACCATGTTGCCTTCGCACGGCAGCGGCAGGCTCACGTCGTCCGGCAGCGGTTTTGGATTGTCGAGCTTGTCGCTCGCCTCATCAGCCCAGGCCAGCGAGGCCAGGCTCAGCACCACACAGGCACCCAGTAACTTATACATCTCTGATTCCTTCAGAAGCCTGGATCCGCGCCACACGCCAACCACCACAGGCCGCCGCCACGGCGCTGACGCCGAGGACTGCAACCAGGGCCAGGCCGTAATGACGCGCCAGCAGGTGGCTGGCGTATTCGCCCGGAACCTGCACAAATAGCTTATTCAACCCCGCCTCGGCCAGGCCATACAACCCTGCACTGAGCACGGCGGCAGCACCTGCGCTGTACAACGCTTGCACCACCACAAACCACAACAGCCCACCGGTGGAAAAGCCCAACAGGCGTAACACCGACAATTCCCGGCGCTTGCGCGCCACGGCGGCCAAAGCCCCGGCGAAGATCGCCGCGAACGCGCCCGCCAAGGCCAAACCGGCGATGATCCAGAATACGATCGACAGGTTGCGGCTCAACGACTGCACCTGCGCGATAGTGTTCGCCTGGGTCGATACCAACAGGTTCTGCCCGGCGAAATACACACGTAACACTTCTACATCGCTGAGACGGCGTGCGTACAGGCGAAATGCCGGGTACACCCGCTGCTCACTCGCACCGACCGCGTCACCTTCCCACCCCAGCGCCGGCACCGCACGGCCGTCGCGATAATCTTCGGCTGCTTCCAGCAGGCCCAGGTCGGCAAACAGCCCATCACGGGCGAACGCCTCCAACGGCAGCACTGCCAGCACCTGCACACGCGTGCCCCGGGCCTCGACACGCCCGGCCACTTGCCGCGCAAAGCGGGTGTCCAGCCAATCGCCGGGGCGTGCCGCAAGCTTTTCGGCGGCGGTGTGGCTCAGCACGATCTGGTCCATGCCCTTGGGCATCGGCAAACCGGCCAGCAACGGGTCACCCGGCGCGGTCGGCAGCATTTCCAGGGTCAGCGTGCCGACCTGCGCCGTCGCTGCAATCTGCCGCGTGCGCGGCACGGCAAACGCCACGTCGCTACGTTGCCCCAGTTGCTCGACAAACGCAGCGCTGAATCGACCACCGCCCAACGGAATAATTTCACGGGTAGCGGGGTCGGTCTCCAAACGTTCGGTCAAACTGCCAACCAGTCCAAATTTCAAGCCAAATAACACCAGCAACGGCGCGATCACCGCCACCAACGCCAACACTGAGCAGGCCGATAGCCAGGCATCATTGCGGTAATCCTGCCAGGCCAGGGACGCCACCAAGCCGATGCGCATCAACAGGCCTCCCCGAGGGTGGCGGTGACGCCGCCATCCGTGTCGCGACGGCAACTGATGCGCCGCACCTGCAAGCCACTGGCACGGGCCAAGGGTTCGTCATGGGTGGCGATCACGCAGGCGGCACGGTGTTCGCGAGCCTGCGCCAGCAGCGCCTGCATGACCCGTTCGGCATTCAGTGGGTCCAGCGACGCGGTCGGCTCATCCGCCAACACCAGTTGCGGCCCGTGGGCCAGGGCGCGTGCACAACTGACGCGCTGACGCTGGCCTACCGACAATGCAGCGGGTTTCTTGGCCAACTGGTCACTGATCTCCAACTGCGCGGCCAGCCGTGTCACGCTGCCGTCATCCGGCAAACCGAGCAGTTTGCGCGACAAGGCGATATTGCCGCGCACATCGAGAAACCCCAACAATCCGCCGGTTTGCAGCACGTAGCCCAGATGCCGGCTGCGCAGCTCGGCCAACGTCGATTGCCGATCCGCTCGCCACAGCCCGCCGATGTCCTGCTGATTGAACTCGAACTGCCCCACCTGATCCGGCGCCAGCACTAACGCCAATAGATCCAGCAAGGTGCTCTTGCCACAACCGCTGGGCCCGACGATCGCCAGTTGCTCACCCGCGCGCAGGTGCAGCGCCGGGATCACCAGGCTGTAACGCTGGCTACCCACGCCCCGGCTCTTGTGCATTGCGCTCAGGTTCAGCATTACGGCAACGTCGACAACGGCACGCGGTACAACGCATCACCCGGCTCGGCATCGCCGAAACGAACCCAGTTGGCCAGGTCATTGTGGAAGGTTTCGTAAAGGCGGATTTTCGAATCCAGCTCGTCGATAAAGTCTTCCTGCTCGGCCACGCTCAACGACAACCACAAGTCCTGGGTCATGTTCAGCGACTTGCTGCGGTACGGCAGGCCTTCCAGGTATTCGCCGAGGAGGCCGCCATCGGCCAGGTTGCCGCCCTTGCGCAACGCCTGCGGGTCGCGGCTCATGTAGGCCGAGGCACTGGCGATTTCCTGGAAGAAGTCCTTGGGTGAGCTTTGGGTTTTGCGCGCCGCGTCGACGATCAGTTTCAGCGACTGCTGCAAATCGTTGAGCTGCAACTTGGTCAGCATCACGCACACCTGGAACGCCGGCAGCGCCGGGTTGGTCAGGTCGCGGTCGGCGGTCCAGGCGCTGACCAGTTGCGGTGCCTGGCTGGCGGTTTTGCGCCCGAGGAAATCCATGTGCATGGCATAGCCGACGGCGGCGGATTTGTCCGCCAGGCTCGGCGCGCTGCTCAGCAACGGCACCGGCTGCGGTGTGTTGCTGCGCACTTGATGAACGAGGTTGGCGAACACCGTGCCGATCTCATCGACGCGCTCGCCCAGTTTGCGTACATCGCCGCCCGGCACGGGCGTGTACAGGTCGCCGATCTGCGGGTTGGCGTCAGCCGTGAGGATGCGGTACTGGCTCTCGGCACCGGCGTGGGTTTTCTTGCCGGCATCGGTACGCAGGTGCAGCGCGTAGATCTTGATCTGCTTACCCAACGCGGCCTGACGCACCTCGGCTTCGTTCATCTGGGTGGCGGCGAACGGATCGTTCTTGCGCAACGCGCCGGCGTCAGTGACCAGCAGGATAATGCGCCCGCCATAGCCGGACCAATCCATGCCATCCACGGCCTGCATCACCCCAGCAAAAGCGTCTTCGTTGAACGAATGGCTGGACACCGTGGACGCTTTGACTTGCCGCGCCATATCGAGAAAGCGCTGCGGGTCGCGACCTTGATCCAGGGTGATCAAGGTCTTGGCCACATATTCCAGGCCCGGGGTTTTCTTGATGCTGTTGCGAAAACCCACCAGGCCGAAGCTGACGCTGTCCAGCTCACCGCGTTCGGCGATACGGGTTTGCAACTCATGCACCACGTCACGCACCTGGTCGATGTAGGGCTGCATCGACACGGTGGTGTCGACCACCAGCACCACAGCGGTACGGAACGCATCGGCACTGACCGAAGGTACAGCCGGCTTGGCAACGCTGCTGCCAGGATCGATGGACGCCACGTTGAGCAACTGCACCGGCTGGCCATTTTCGTCGAAGCTCTCTTTGGAGTCGAAGATCGGCAACAGGTAAAACTGGTTCTGCGGCACGGCGCTGGCGGTCGGCTCGAGCGCCAGCACTTGCTGATTGTCTTCGCTGTTTTTCTGCGCCTTGGCCAAGACGTTTTTGGCCGCTGCGGGGTCGGCCAGCAACTTTTCCACTTCGCCGGGCTGGCGCAGGAACATCACCGGTGCCCGGCCCGAGCGCTCGGTAAACTTGAGCACCAGGCTCTGCTTCCAATCGCTGACCTGGGCGGCGGGCAACCAACCGTCACTGCGACCATCGGTAGCGGCGCCGACGCGTACCCACGGGCTGCCATCGACCTCTTTGCGTTGGTACACATACAGCACGGAGAACGCCGGCAAGGCTTTGCCGGGCGCAGCCCCGGCATCGCTGGAAAGCTTGGCGCCGGGCTTGCTGAGCACGCGCTGGAACAAGGTCTTTTTGCCCGCCATCAGCAAGGGGTGCTGACCGCCATCCGCGTCAGCGACCACAGGTTTCAACTCAGGCGGCGGCGTTTTGGGAACGACGGCGGCCGGCGGCGCGGCAGGCTTATCAGTGCCGCTCAACCACCAGTAACTGGCGCCGCCGATGGCCAGCGCCACCGCCACGGCCACCGCCGCCAACGCCAATACCGGCCCGCGACGCTGCTCGTTATGCTGGGACGCCGCCGGTGGCACCACCGGTTGGCGCACAGGCTCAGGCGGTGCGCTCGGAATCTCAATGGATTCAGGGGTGATGCCGCCCAGATCAAAGCTCATCGGGACCGGCAACGGCCGCACCAGAGTGGCTTCCAACGAGTCCGCCGGCAGTTGATCGAGCGCCAGCAGCAACGCCGCCGCATCGGGGAAACGATCAGCCGGGTCCTTGGCCAACAACTTGCGCAGCACCCCTTGGTAACGGCCATGGTGCACCGGCAGTTCCGGCAACGGCTCGGTCAGGTGCGCCAGCGCCGTGGAAAGCGCATCGGTGCCGTTGTACGGCAGCTTGCCGACAAGGATTTCATAGAGCACCACACCGAGCGCGTACAGGTCGGCGCGACCATCAATTTCCTGGCCCCGCGCCTGCTCCGGGCTCATGTAGCTGGGCGTGCCCACGGCAAACCCGGCTTGGGTGAACTGGGTACGATCATCCAGGGACTTGGCGATGCCGAAGTCCGACAACACCGCCGTGCCATCGGCGCGGAACAGGATGTTGGCAGGCTTGACGTCACGGTGGACCAGGCCCTGGGCATGCGCATAGCCCAACGCCGAGGCGATCTGGCGGATCAGCGTGACCCCTTGCTCCGGCGTCAGGCCGGCGGCAATGCGCTCCTTGAGCGTGCCATTGGGCAGGTATTCCATGGCCATGTAATACAGCTCACCGACGTTGCCGATGTCATGGATGGTCACGGTGTGCGGATGCGACAGCCGCGCCAGGGTCTTGCCCTCGCGCAGGAAACGCTCGCAGAAGGTCGGGTCGGCCGCCAGTGCCGCCGCCATCACCTTCAACGCCACCTTGCGTTCCAGCGAGCGTTGGGTCGCCAGGTACACGCTGGCCATGGCGCCTTCACCGATCTCGCCTTCGATGTCATAGCCCGGGATCACGATGTTCATGGCGACACCTTCACGACAATGGTGGTGATGTTGTCCGGCGCACCCCGGTTAAGCCCCAGGTGCACCAGGCTGCGCACGATTTCATCCGGCGCGTCATGCCCCAGCACTTCGCGGATCTCATGATCTTCGACGGTCTTGTTCAGACCGTCGCTGCACAGCAGGTAGCTGTCACCGGGGGCGATCAGCAGGTCGACGACGGCCACCTCCAGCTGGGCTTCCACCCCCACCGCGCGGGTGACGATATTGGCGCGTGGATGCACGCGGGCGTCGGCTTCGCTGAGCAGGCCGCTGTCTTGCAGGTCCTGCACGTAGCTGTGGTCGCGGGAAATACTTTCCAACACGCCGTCGCGCAAACGGTACAGGCGACTGTCACCGGCCCACAGGCACACCCCGCGCAAGCCGCGCGCGGCCAGCACCACCACGGTGCTGCCCATCATGGTCACGCCACGGTTGGCGGTTTCTTCACGCACGATCGCATTGATGCGGATCAGGTCATTACGCAGCGCCGCCGAGTATTCATCGAGGGAGCGCCCTACCGGCACCTGACGCAGACTGTCGACAATCAGGCTGCTGACATAGTCACCCGCCGCATGCCCGCCCATGCCGTCGGCCACCACCCACAGGCGGTTTTCCGGCAGGTCCAGGCAGGCGTCTTCATTGACCTGGCGCACCATGCCCACATGGCTTTTGCTCGCGGATTTGAACGTCGACCCCATCTACACCACACCTTCTTGTCCGAGCAAAAACTGCGCAAAATCGTCGGCGGCAGGCAAGCCCTGACACCGCAATAAACCAGGGGAAATACGTTGCGAGCCGCGGCCCCACCAGAGGCTGGCACCGGCGCAGGCTTGTTCGGCCAGCGCGGTCATCCGGTCGTGAGGCAGCGTGGCGTTCATCCGTTGCAAACCGGCGAAACGACTGTCGACCACTCGCAGCTCGCTGGCTGGAAGGCCCAGCTTGTCGACGCCAGCGTTGAAGCTTTCGAACGTGGCATCGGCGTCCAGGGTACTGAGCAACAGCTCTTCGGCCTGCTCAAACCAGGTATCCGGCCCCCCCACGAGTGACGCAGGATTGGTGTCCTGGTCCAGCAGGGTCACCACCGCCAACGGAAAATACCGCCCGACCCGATCGATACTCGGCATCACCACGCCCGCCGCCGCATCCGGCCCGCACACGCCCGGCGCCAGCACAAAGCGCCACAACGGGCTGACCAGGTACACGTTGAGCCATTCGCCGCCCAGGCTGTTTTGGCTGGCGAGCAAACCTGCCGCCAACCAGCTGTCCCACGGGCCGATAAAACTCTGGGGCAAGGCGCGGCTGACGAAGTCACCGCGGCTGGCCAACTTGCCGTAGAAACCCAGCGTGGTCATAACCGCTCCGGCAGGCTGAAACCGCTGAGCACGCGGCTCTTGAACGGGTTGAAGGCGCTGTTGGCGCGTAACTCGTAGGCAATGCTTGCGCCGTCGACCCGCAGGCGCAGGTTGAAGCGATCCGGCGAGTTACCGGCCGTGAGGTCCGACTGCTCCAGCAGGCGGAACCAGGCCCACGGCCCATCCAGGGTCACACCGGAGCGCCCACTGGCCGACGGCGGCATGATCGAAATACGCACCACGCCAATGCTGCCGGGGTTCGGCCATTGCATCGCAACCGGGCGGCTGGGGCCGTGGTCATAGCTCAATTGCTGGCCGTCGAGGTCGAGCAGGAACTGGGTGATGGTCGGGTCCATCGACACCGGCTTGAGTTCGAAGCGTACGATGGGCTGGGTGCCCCCGGCGCGGAAGAACGCATCACGAATGGCCGCCGCGCGCTGGAAAGTCTGCAGCACACCCGGCGCGATCCCGAGCTTTTGTGCCGCGCCCGGCTGCCAGCGCCAGGTTGGGGTGGAGGTGTCCACATACGGCTGCAGGTACTTGCGGAAGTAGTTGTCCATGACCCCGCCCACGCCGAAAAACTGGCCAAAGTCATCCAGGGTCGCGTCCCGCGCACTGCCCGGCGACATCGGGTAGCGCCCGGCCAGGGACTGGCGATACACGTTGACCACTTCGCTGACCCAGGCCGCGTTCAGTTGGTTGCGCACCCCGCCCATCATGCTGTTGGTGGTGGAGTTGACCACCGACTTGACCATGCCCTGCACCAAGGGTGGCTGGCGCTCGGCATTCAGGCTGACCCGCGTGGCCGCAGCCGCCGCCTGGTTCTTCGCCTCGCCGAGCAAGGCATCGCCACTGGCGCCGACCATGGCGCTGACCTGCACATACAGCGCATTCATGTCCGCGAGCAGGCCGTCGATGGCCGCCGGCTCGCCCTCATTCTTGCTGACAATGCTGTTGAGTTCGGCAAAGTGCGCGGTCACCGGATCGTCCGCCACCTGCGGCTGGCTGGCCGCCTGTTGCTCCTGGCCGAGCAGGCTGCCCAGGCGTTCCTTGAGCTTGTCGACGCCACCTTCCACTGGTACGCCTTTGGCCGCCAGCTGGCGTTCCTCAGCTTGCAGGTCGGTTTCCTTGGCCACCGCCACCAACAGTTTTTTCAGCGGTGAGGTCGGCCCGGAAATCACCCGCAGCACATCGGCCGCCTGGGCCACGCTGGTGATCGGTACGAAGTCGATGTCTGCCAACAGCGCGTCCCATTGGCGCTGGTAGTCCTGGAAATACAGGCGGCGCACGTCACCGGCCAGGCTCACCACGTTCTGTTGATCGGCCTGCTCGCGGCCCAGCACCCATTGCTCTTCGGCGAGCGTGCCGGTCTGGTTCAGGCTGCTCAGCAAAAACGCCTGGCGGTAGCCCTTGGCGGTGAAGAAACCACTGAGTGGCTCACCCAGCGGCTTGCCGCTCTTGCGACTGAAGACCAGTGCGGCATCGCGACCGGCGGCTTCATTGATGCGAAAGTCCGGGATACCGTCGGGCAATTTCTGGCGCTTGACCCGGTCGTACACACGTTGGGCCACCGGCAGCTGTTGCAACTGGCGACGCAGGTCATCGATCAGCCGAGGATCGAGACGCGCATTCGGTGGATGGCGATCAAACAGGGCCTGCAAATGCCCACTCAAGGCCTGGCGCTGATCGGCCGGCAAATCGCGGGGCAGGCTGCGGTCCCAATCCAGGGCGATCCAGGCTTTGATGAAGTCCGGGTCGTAGTGCTCGCTGTCGGCAAGCATCAGGTAAGCCTTGAGCCCTTCGTACAGGAAGTCGGAGTTGCCACCGCCGCGCAGTTGCTCTTCGATACGCGTCACCAGACGCGGCGCGAACACCGCGATCAGCAGTTTGCGGTACACGCTGCCGGATTCGGCTTCGAGCATATCGCCCTGGTACAGGCCCAAGCCTTCGGCCCAGCCGGGCGGATCGCCGGCAAGGTTTTTCGTGGCGTTGAGCAACGGCAGCACGGCGAGCACTTCACGCTGGGCCGGGCTCAGGTTCTGCACCGCCTGGCCCAGTGGCGCAACCTTCTGGTCAACCTGGGCGATATACGCCTGGTTGGCGCGATAACTCACCCACCACAAACTGCTGACCACCACCACCAAGGCCACGGTGGCCGCCAGGACGCCGCGTGCAATCCACTTGCGCCGACGTTCGACCTTCGGGTTCACCCCGACCAGCCCACGTTCGGCAAACGCCACGGCGCTGAACAGTTTTTCGATGAAGTAACTGCGCCCGGTGCCGCTCTGGCGGGCCAGGTGCTGGCGATCCAGGTTCATGCTCTGGGCCATGGCGCCGATCAGGCGATCAATCGGGCTGCCTTCCTGAGTACCGCTGGTGAAGTACACGCCGCGCAGCAGCACGCGTTCTTCGAAGGCATTGGGTTTGAACACACCGTCGAGGAAGCTTTGCAGGCAGTCCTTCAAAGCCCCGAACTGCTGCGGGAAGCCGTAGATCAGGTCGCGTCGCGCCGGGTCGCGTTCCTGTTGCAGGCGTTCCACCAGGCGCTCGTTGAGGCGTTGTTCCAGCCCTGCGAATTCGCTTTGCAGATGCGCCAGCGGGCCGTCGCTGTGCTTGCCGTCGTCCAGGGCAAAGGTCATGCCCCATACCTGGGCGCGGTCTTCCTTGCTCAGGTTGTCGAAGAACTCCATGAAGCCGGGCACCAAGTCGAGCTTGGTCAGCATCAGGTAGATGGGGAAACGCACGCCCAGCTGGGTATACAGCTCCTGGATACGCAAGCGAATCGCCGCCGCGTGGGCAGCGCGCTCGGCTTCAGTCCCGAGCAACAGATCCGACAGGCTGATCGCAATGAACGCACCGTCGATCGGGCGGCGTGAGCGTTGCTTTTTCAGCAGGTCGAGGAAACCCAGCCACGCGGCTTTATCGACCGTGGAGTTGCTGTCTTGAGTGGTGTAGCGGCCAGCGGTATCGAGCAGCACGGCCTGGTCGGTAAACCACCAGTCGCAGTTGCGCGTACCGCCGACACCGCGCACGGCCCCGGCGCCCAATTGGGCCGCCAGCGGGAAATGCAGCCCGGAGTTGACCAGCGCGGTGGTCTTGCCCGAACCCGGTGGGCCGATGATCACGTACCACGGCAATTCGTAGAGGTTGCGCCGCTCATCACCACCGAGCTTGGCTTTCTTCAGCAGCGCCAGGGCCTCGTCCATGCGCTGGCGCAGGGTGCTGAGTTCTTCGGCGGTGGCGACACTGTTGGGGTCGACCGGGGTTTGCGCCGCCAGGCTGCGCATCACTTCGGCGGCCTGCCGACGCGCCTGGATGATGCGGAACACGCGGTAGGCGATCCACACCGCAAACACCAGGATGATCAGCGCCCAGCGGCGCCCTTCCGGCATCAACAGGTCGAGCAGCGGCCCGACAAACCAGATGATCAGGCTCAGGGCGATCAGGCCCAGTACCGGGATCACCCAGCGAATCATGAAACTGAAAAACGCCTTCACTCGACGCCCTCCGCCAATACGGTGATTTCAACCCGACGATTACGGGCACGGCCTTCGGCGGTGGCATTGGTAGCCACCGGCTCGGTGTCGCTTCTGCCCTCGGCGCTGAAGCGCTCGGCCTGGCCGGTCTTGGCCGCCAGGATCTCCAGCACCGACTTGGCCCGCGCTTCGGACAACGCCCAGTTGGACGGGAAACGCAGCGTGGCAATCGGGCGGTTGTCGCTGTGCCCGGTGACACGCACCTGGCCTTTGACTTTGCGGATGGCGTCGGCAATGCGCAGCATCAGTGGCTGGTAGTCATCGACGATGCTGGAACTGGCCGAGGCGAACAGTTCATCACCACGAATGGTCACCACGGAACGGTCGACCGCATCTTCCACGGCAACACGACCGGCCTTGATGTCTTCCACCAGGAAGCCGGCCAGGCGTGGGCGTTCGATGATTTTGGGTTGTGCCACCGGACGGTCGATCGACTGCACCGGGATCTCGCCCAAGGCATGGATATTCTTGAATACCGGCTCGGCATCCGACGCCAGTTTCAGGCGCAAGCCGAACAACAGCGCCAGCAGCAGCGCCAGGCCGATGGCCACGGCGATCCACGGCGGCATGAATTGCGCCAGGCGATCACGCGCCACCGTCACACCGCGCCAGTGCGGCGACAGCTCGCGCTCGTGTTCACCACGGGCACTGCGAATCGTCGCCGCCGTGCGCTCACGCAGGGCGTCCAACTGGCTGCGCCCGTCGTTCATCACACGGTAACGGCCTTCGAAACCCAGGCACATGCACAGGTACAACAACTCCAGCAGGTACAAGCGTTCCCGTGGGCTTTGCAGGCAGTGGTCGAGCAGTTGGAAGACTTTTTCACCGCCCCAGGCTTCGTTGTGCACCGTGATCAACAGGCTCTGCTTGCCCCAGTCGCTGGTGCTGCCCCACGGCGTGCTCAGCACGGCTTCATCCAGGGCGGTGCATAGCGCGTAACGGGCCAGCAGCACTTCGTTACGCGGGATGCCGGCGGCTTCAGCACGCTCTTCGAACTGGCGCAAATAAGCCAGCAGCTGCGCGCGCAGGCTGGCCGGCGCCGGATGGGCGATGGTGTTGCGCAGGCGTGTGAGCAACGCCAACAACGGGCCGGCGGCGCTTTCCAGCGGGTTCAGGCCCTGGCTTTTGCCGGTGAGCATCGGCGCGGCCGGCATCGACAGCGGGGCCGGTTCTGCACGCGCAGGTTCTGGCGCCCGGCCACCCGGGCGCGGCATGAACTGGGTGCGGTCATCATCATTGGGATGCATCGCGAATTATCCTCGAATCGCCCAGAAGGCCAGGTTCAAGCCCGGGAACTGCCCGGCGATATGGAAGGCAAATCCGCCGGAGTTGTGCAGTTGCTGCCAGTGCTCGCTGCCCCGGTCCAACTCGTAATAGGTACTGCCTGCGTGATACGGGATCTGCCGTGGCGCCACCGGCAACGGCAGCAGGCCGATGCCCGGCAGTTGCAGGTTGACCATGTCACGGATGTGCTCCACCGAGCCGACCTTGCTCTGTTGGCCGAAGCGCGCCCGCAGGGTTTCGCCAGGCACGTCGGCGCGCACCACCAGGATGAAGCTGGCGCTCTCGAGCAGGGTTTTGTCGGCAAGCATGGCCACGTGGATGCCATAGGCTTTTTCGACAATCGGGATCGGCGTGGCCTTGCTGTCGATCAGCATCGACAGCGCTTCACGCAGCGCCTGCATGACCGGGGCGAAGCTCAGCGCCAGGTCGTCATGCTGGTATTGCGGGTATTCCTGAGGGCGCCGGCCCGAGGTCGAAAAGGTCGAGAACTCGCCGGCCAGGCTCACCAGTTCACTGAAGAAGCGCTCCGGGTGCAGCGGGCTCAACTGGCTGAAATGCTGGAGCAGCGGCTGGGCGCGGTTGACCAATTGCAGCAGCATGAAGTCGGCAATCTCCGACGCGCCACCGGCCCCCGAGGCGACCACGCGGCCAGCCAGGGCTTCGCCGCGCTGGTGCAGCAGGCCGAGCAGTTCACTGCGAAAGGCCGTCAACGGTTTGCTCGCGGCGACGTCGAGCACCGGCGGGATGTAAGTGTCATCCAGCACCAGTGCGCGGTCGGCGCGTTTTTCCTTGATGCGCACAAGGCCCACGGCGGCGTAATCACTGATGCCATCCTGGGCCGTCAGCAGGCGCAGGGCGCGCGAGCCGACAGCCACGGGCGCACGGTTCTCGAACGGGGCATTGTCATCGCGCACTTCGCGCACCTGGCTGACATACCGCGCAGCTTCCAGGGCTTCGCCCGCTTCCACGGTATCGCGGGCACCGGCGCGCTTGAGCGGCAAGGCCAGGTACACCAGGCCGTCGCGCAGGTTGTCGTCGATATTCAACGGGCTCGGCGCGAGGTCGTCCTGAGGGATATTGAACGGCGTGCCATCCGGCAACAGGCCGCGCGCCGAAACGATCGCCAGCTTGCCCTGGGCCAGCAGCCCCTGGTCGATCAGCAACTCGGAAAAGCCCCAGGCACCGGCAGACAACGGGCGGCTGCGGGCGTCGATCAGGTTCTCCAGGTAACGGTCATGCTGCTGGAAGTGCTGCGTTCCGATGAACATGCCTTCCGACCAGACCACGCGATTGTTCCAGGACATGGGGGCTCCGAGGGTTTCTTATTGGGCAGGGCTGGATGGGGTAACCACGACATCGGCACGTACGGCGCGTACATCGAGGCTGATCTGATATTCGGTGTATTGGCGCGGTGGCACGTTGATCACCGTGCGCCATTGCGCACGGTCCAGCTCGCGATAGCCCACCAGCAAGCCGATCTGGCGCGTGGCAGGGTCGAGGTCACGCTGGATGCTCAGTTGCTGGCCGGGTTGCACCATCACTTCGTCCTGGTCCAGCAGGTCCAGGCCGAGGGTCGATTGCGCGCGATCCGCCAGGGCGAAGTAGTCGGAGCGCCCGAAGGTAGCGGCATTTTTCAGCTCGAAGATGCGCACACGCACGGGTGCGGCCTGGCCGTTGGCGCCCGGGTTGAGCCCGGCAATGGCATGAAAGTGCAACTCGACCGCGGCGGTGTCCGCTTCAGTTTCGCCCGCCACTTCGGGCTTGGCCGCGTCCTTGGCACACGCCGTCAGCAGCAGCACAGTAGCGGCTGCGAGTAAAAACCTGGGAATCATCCTGCGTCCTCAATGACGTTCTTAGCTATCCGTTAAATCCGTGTACTGCGTGTTCAGCGCCGCTGTCGTGCGCTGTGTTCTTCGTAGGCTCGGCTGAATTCGCGGCCGAACAGGTCCTGGAAATCTTCCTGGGCCTCGCGGGAAATATTGCTGTAAAGCTCAGTGAACTGCTGCCAGTACTGCGCCTGGCGCGAACCGTTGAACAGGCTCGATAAGCCGCCGGGTTTGCCCATGCGTTCCTCCAACTGCGAGGGTTCAAAGCGGGTGAGCAGGTGCTTGATCGCGGCCTCCACGCCGGCCATCACGGCCAGTTGGTGAGCACGCAGGTCATCGAAACTGTCGCGCACGGCCGCGTCCGGTGCCATAAACGCCTGGTTGCCGTGGCGAAGCAGCAGCAGCAAGGCTTCGTCGGCATTCGGCGCGAATTTCAACGGGTTGTTCTCGGCGGGCCGGATCATGGTCTGCTGCATGCGGAACTCGCCTTTGAGGCTGGCGCGGGCACGCAATACATCGATCAGGCCCTCGACCATCAGGCGGTAGCTGCGGCCGATGTTTTCCATCTGGGCGCAGGCATCGGCCTTGTCCAGACGCAACTGCTCCAGCCCGGCGCCACGCAGGAACGCTTGCAACAAGTCGGGGGATTGCTGGGGCTCGGCCACGGGGCGTACCGACTCGACCACGGGCGGCGGCTGAATCACCGGGGCGACCGGCGGTGGCGGTGCAACCGGAACGACCGGTGCCGGGGTATCGGCAAACAGGTCCCAGTCATCGGGAATCAGCGAGCCTGCGACCACGGGTTTTTCCACCGCCACCGGCGTCGGCGGGCGGAAGTCGTGCTGCTCGGGCGGCACATGATCCGCCACGGTCGGCGGCGGCACAGCAGTGGGGCTGAGGAAGTCGAACAGGTCCGGCAAGGTGTCCATTGCCGAGGCGCCCTGGAACTGCGGCGCGATCACCGGGGTCGGCGTTGGTGGCTTTGCCACGGCGCCCATCAACGCCTCGAAGCTGTTCGGCGAATTACCGGCAAACGGCTGGCTATCAACGGCTTGCACGTTGAAATCGATACGCGCCTGGATCTCGTAGTCGCCGATGCGGATCAGTTCACCATCTTGCAGCGGCTCGCTATTGCCACGGCGCATGCGGATACCGGCGCGAACCAACTCCACCCCGTTTGTACTGTTATCGGTTAAATAATAACGGCCATCTTTGTATTGAATAACGCAATGCTGTGAAGAGACGAGACGCTCCGGATCAGGCAAGACCCAGTCATTATCCGAACTGCGGCCAATAGCCATCACGCCCTGGTCCATGGACTTTTCCGAGCACTGCCCAGGGGTAATCTTGTGATAACTAGTGATAGTCAAACACAGCGACATCTTGCCTCCTTGCTGATTACATCGCGCGCGGTCGATTCCCGGGGCTACGCTTCCCGGGACATGCCCGCCAGGTCACACAAAATGACCCTGAATCTACCTAAACCCGCAAGATCGCTGATCTTAGCTGGCTTGCATGACAAAAATCCTGCTTGGCGGGCGCCGTTCGACCCACCAGTCGCGCAGGTTGTTAAACACCGCACATCTATCACAGAGGACGAATAGCTTACCTTGACAAGGCATAAGTACTACACCAAAAATGCACAACTTCTTGAACATCACTGATGTCACAGTAGTGGCACTCTGACTATATGACCAAGAAAACATGCAAAGTTCCTCAGACAACTAATGCATGCATTGCCCGCCGTCTATCGGGCTGATAAGGAGATCAAACTCAGTGGATGTGCCGTTGCTGCTCGCCGCCGTTTCCCCGACTTCGCCCTGTGGCGAAGACATGGAATATGACGCGCAATTTCTCCAGCTGGAGCGTGATGCCAAGGGCCAACCCGAGCGCAGCATGGGCGACTCGATCCTGCCCGCCGAACCGCCGGAATGGCGCAGCATCCAGCAGCAAAGCCTCGATTTGCTGCAACGCAGCAAAGACCTGCGCATCACTCATTTTCTGCTGCAAAGCACCCTTGCCCTGCAAGGCGTGGCCGGGTTGGCTGAAGTCCTTTCGTTGATCAACGCCTTGCTGCGCGACTATTGGGTCGACCTGCACCCGCGCCTGGATGCCGACGACGATAACGACCCCACCGTGCGCGTCAACGCCCTGTCCGGCCTGACCGGTGACACGACCATCCGCCTGCTGCGCGAAAGCATCCTCACTCGCTCGCGCACCTTCGGCCCGGTCAGCCTGCGGGCGGCGCTCAATGCCAGCGGCCTGCAGATTTTTGCCGACGAGCAGCTCGGCGCGCAGCAACTCCACGCCGCGTTCCTCGACAGTGACCCCGAGCACCTGCAAGCCACCCGTGACGCCTTGAGCGCAGCGCGTGCGGCGTGCGAGGCCATCGAGGAGCAGGTCAATGACCAGGTCGGTTCCGCCCGAGGCGTGGACCTGAGCGCCTTGAAGCAACCGCTCAAGCAGGCGCTGCAAATACTCAATCAAGCGGTGCCAGGCACCGACAACAGTGGCGAACCCGAGGCCGTCAGTGACGACAATGCCCCCTCGGTCGACTTCGCCGCTGCGCCTGTGGCAGTGCGCCCGGCTGGCGATATCGCCAGCCGCGACGACGTGCTGCGCAGCCTCGACAAGATCCTTGCGTACTACACCCGGCATGAGCCTTCGAGCCCGCTGCCGGTGCTGTTGAATCGGGCCAAGAACCTGGTGCACGCCGACTTCGCGGCCATCGTGCGCAATCTGATTCCCGACGGCATGTCCCAATTTGAAAACCTGCGCGGCCCGGACAGCGAGTAAGCCACCGGGCTATGCAGTAACAACACCGTCGCTCAAGCGACCAGGAGCAGCAACGTGGCGAAGCAAAGTTCTCAGAAATTCATTGCGCGCAACCGTGCGCCTCGAGTGCAGATCGAGTACGACGTCGAGCTCTACGGCGCCGAGAAGAAGGTCCAACTGCCCTTCGTAATGGGTGTGATGGCCGACCTCGCCGGCAAACCTGCCGAGCCGCTCGCCGCCGTGGCCGACCGCAAATTCCTTGAAGTGGACGTCGACAACTTCGACTCGCGCCTCAAGGCCATGCAACCGCGCGTGGCCTTCCACGTCCCCAACGAACTGACCGGCGAAGGCAACCTGAGCCTGGACATCACCTTCGAGAGCATGGACGACTTCAGCCCGGCCGCCGTGGCGCGCAAGGTCGATTCGCTGAACCAGCTGCTCGAAGCCCGCACCCAGCTGGCCAACCTGCTGACCTACATGGACGGCAAGACCGGCGCTGAAGAAATCATCATGAAGGCAATCAAGGACCCGGCACTGCTTCAGGCACTTGCCAGCGCGCCTAAGCCTGCAGGGGACCAGTAATCATGACCGACAATACCGCCCGCGAAGGCAGCCAGATCCTCGGCACCCAGACCGAAGAAGCCAGCGAGTTCGCCAACCTGCTGCTGCAGGAATTCAAGCCAAAGACCGAGCGTGCCCGCGAAGCCGTGGAAACCGCAGTGCGCACCCTGGCCGAACAGGCCCTGGCGCAAACCGACCTGGTGTCCAATGACGCGATCAAGTCGATCGAATCGATCATCGCGGCCATCGACGCCAAGCTCACCGCCCAGGTCAACCAGATCATTCATCACCAGGATTTCCAGCAGCTGGAAAGCGCCTGGCGTGGCCTGCATTACCTCGTCAACAACACCGAGAGCGATGAGCAGCTCAAGATTCGCGTGCTCAACATCTCCAAGCCCGAACTGCACAAGACCCTGAAGAAATTCAAGGGCACCGCATGGGACCAGAGCCCGATCTTCAAGAAGATGTACGAAGAAGAATACGGCCAGTTCGGCGGTGAGCCGTACGGCTGCCTGGTGGGCGACTACTACTTCGATCAGTCACCACCCGACGTGGAGCTGCTGGGCGAGCTGTCGAAAGTCTGCGCCGCCATGCACTCCCCGTTCATCGCTGCCGCTTCGCCGACCGTGATGGGCATGGGCTCGTGGCAGGAACTGTCGAACCCGCGCGACCTGACCAAGATCTTCACCACCCCGGAATACGCCGGCTGGCGCTCGCTGCGTGAATCGGAAGACTCGCGCTACATCGGCCTGACCATGCCGCGCTTCCTGGCTCGCCTGCCGTATGGCGCCAAGACCGACCCGGTGGAAGCCTTCGCCTTCGAAGAAAACACCGACGGCGCCGACAGCTCCAAGTACACCTGGGCCAACGCCGCCTACGCGATGGCCGTGAACATCAACCGCTCGTTCAAGCACTACGGCTGGTGCTCGCGCATCCGTGGCGTGGAGTCCGGTGGTGAAGTGGAAAACCTGCCGGCCCACACGTTCCCTACCGATGACGGTGGTGTGGACATGAAGTGCCCGACCGAAATCGCCATCAGCGACCGCCGTGAAGCGGAACTGGCGAAGAACGGTTTCATGCCGCTGCTGCACAAGAAAAACACCGACTTCGCCGCCTTCATCGGTGCCCAGTCGTTGCAGAAACCGGCCGAATACGATGACCCGGACGCCACCGCCAACGCCAACCTGGCTGCGCGCTTGCCGTACCTGTTCGCCACCTGCCGTTTCGCTCACTACTTGAAGTGCATCGTGCGCGACAAGATCGGTTCCTTCAAAGAGAAGGACGAGATGCAGCGCTGGTTGCAGGACTGGATCCTCAACTACGTCGACGGCGACCCGGCCCACTCCACCGAAACCACCAAGGCCCAGCACCCATTGGCTGCCGCTGAAGTGATCGTGGAAGAAGTGGAAGGCAACCCGGGTTACTACAACTCCAAGTTCTACCTGCGCCCGCACTACCAGCTCGAAGGGCTGACCGTGTCGTTGCGCCTGGTATCGAAGCTGCCTTCGGCAAAAGGCGCTTAAGTAAGTCGCTCTTCTGTGGGAGGGGGCTTGCTCCCGATGCAGGCAACTCGGTCTCTCAGTCGGACCGAGGTGATGCCATCGGGAGCAAGCCCCCTCCCACACAAAAGCATTGCCCCTTCTGGGGCATAACCAAATTCAGTGGCAGGGGCCACACAGGGAGAAAACATGGCTGTTGATATTTTCATCAAGATCGGCGACATCAAGGGCGAGTCCATGGACAAGGCCCACAAGGACGAAATCGACGTACTGAACTGGAGCTGGGGCATGTCCCAGTCCGGCAACATGCACGTCGGCGGTGGCGGTGGCGCCGGCAAGGTGAATATCCAGGACCTGTCGCTGACCAAGTACGTCGACAAGGCGTCGCCTAACCTGATGATGCACTGCGCCAGCGGCAAGCACATCGACAAGGTCAAGCTGACCGTGCGCAAGGCCGGTGGTGAAAGCCAGGTCGAGTACATGGTGATCAACCTGGAAGAAGTGCTGGTAACGTCCCTGAGCACCGGCGGTTCGGGCACTGATGACCGCCTGACCGAGAACGTCACCCTGAACTTTGCCCAAGTGATGGTCGACTACCAGCCGCAGAAAGCCGACGGCACCAAAGACGGCGGCGCGATCAAGTTTGGCTGGAACATCCGTTCCAACACCAAGCGCTGATAGCTCTGGTGGCCGTGGCCCAGCGCCACGGCCCCAGAAACTTTGTCCTCCTCACACCCCGTCCGTGGAGCTGCTTTGGTGGTAACTGAAATCGCTTCCCGCGACCGTCTGCAACCGTCCCTGCTGGACCGGTTGACCGACGACGACCCGACCAACCCCAAGGAAAGCGCCGACAAACGCGTGCTGTCCCTGACCCAATTGAAAGCCTCGGTGCTGCGCGACCTGGCGTGGCTGCTCAACACCACGTCGTTGCTCGATGCCGATGCCACGTTGCACACCCCGGCCGGTACTTCGGTGGTCAATTACGGCCTGCCGGCATTGGCGGGAAACAGTGCCTCCAGTGTCGATATCAAAGCGCTGGAAGCCCTGATCTACCAGGCCATTGCCACCTTTGAGCCGCGCATCCTGCGCCACACCCTGCGCGTCAAAGCCCGCCTCAGCCAGGGCGAGATGAACCACAACGCGTTGAGCTTCGAGATCGAAGGCGACCTGTGGGCACAGCCGGTGCCTCTGCGCCTGTTATTGCAAACCGACCTCGATCTGGAATCCGGCCATGTGCGTGTCGTCAACGCCGACCAGCGGAGACGAGCATGAACCCGCGCCTGCTGGAGCTGTATAACCAGGAACTGCATCACGTGCGCGAAAGCGCCGCCGAGTTCGCCAAGGAATACCCGAAGATCGCCAGTCGGCTGACCCTGTCCGGTATGGACTGCGCCGACCCGTACGTCGAACGCTTGCTTGAAGGTTTTGCCTACCTGACGGCCCGCGTGCAGCTCAAGCTCGACGCCGAGTACCCGACCTTCACCCACAACCTGCTGGAAATCGCGTACCCGCACTACCTCGCGCCAACCCCGTCGATGACCGTGGTGCAGCTGCAGACCGACCCCGACGAAGGCTCCCTGGCCAGCGGTTTTTCGCTGCCCCGCGACACGGTGTTGCGTGCGGCATTGGGCCGTGAAACCCAGACCTGCTGCGAGTACCGCACCGCGCACCCGGTGACGCTGTGGCCGTTGCAGGTAGCCAACGCGGAATACTTCGGCAACCCCGCCGCCGTGCTTGGCCGCCTGGCCGCCAGCGAACCGAAGGCCAAGGCGGGTTTGCGCCTGACCCTGCGCACCGGCGCCGAGTTGCCATTCAACAGCCTCGACCTGGACAGCCTGCCGCTGTACCTCAGCGGTGCCGACGAGCAGCCGTTCCGCCTTTACGAGCAACTGCTCGGCAACGCCTGCGCGGTGTTTGCGCGCAAGCCTGGCGGTGATTGGGTCGAGCGCCTGCCCCAGGACGCGCTGCGCTCACGCGGCTTCGACGACGCCGACGCCGCCATGCCGGTGGTGGCGCGCGCCTTCCAGGGCTATCGCCTGTTGCAGGAATACTTCGCCCTGCCCCATCGCTTCCTGTTTGTCGAATTTGCCGAACTGCGCCGTGCGATCAAGCGCTGCGACGGCCAGGAACTGGAGCTGATCGTGCTGTTCGACCGGCATGAACCGAGCCTGGAAGGCAGCGTCGGCGCGGCGCAGTTCCTGCCGTTCTGCACGCCGGCGATCAACCTGTTTCCCAAACGCCTCGACCGTATCCACCTGTCCGACCGGGTCAACGAGCACCATGTGATCGCCGACCGCACCCGGCCGATGGATTTCGAGATTCATTCGCTCAGCGGTATCACCGGCCACGGCACTGGCCCGGAGCAGCCATTCCTGCCGTTTTATGCGGTGCGCGACCCCTCGCGCTATGGCCGCGACCTGGCCTATTACATGGTGCGCCGCGAGCCGCGTGTGTTGTCCAGCGACCAGCGTCGCAACGGCCCGCGCTCCACGTATGTGGGCAGCGAAACCTTTGTCAGCCTGGTCGACAGCCGGCAAGCACCCTACCGCCACGACCTGCGCCAACTCGGCGTGACCGCGCTGTGCACCAACCGCGATTTGCCGTTGTTCATGAGCGTGGGTAACGGCAAGACCGATTTCACCCTGGCCGACAGTGCGCCGGTGCTGGCCGTGCGTTGCGTGGCCGGCCCGAGCCGCCCGCGGGCCAGCCATGCGCATGATGCCAAGGCCTGGCGCCTGATCAGCCAGTTGTCGCTCAACTATCTGTCGCTCAGCGAGCAGGGCCAGGGCGCGGGCGCCTTGCGTGAACTGCTGCGCCTGTATGGCGACAGCAACGACGCCGCCCTGCAATTGCAGATCGAGGGCCTGCGTGAAGTCAGCAGCAAAGCCGTGACCCGGCGCCTGCCGATGCCTGGCCCGATCGTGTTTGGCCGTGGCCTGGAGATCACCCTGGAATTCGATGAAAACGCGTTTCGCGGCACCGGGGTGTTCCTGCTCGGTGCGGTGCTGGAGCGCTTCCTGGCACGCTACGTGTCGATCAACAGTTTTACCGAGACGGTGATCCGTACCACCGAACGCGGCGAGATCATGCGATGGAAAGCCAAGCCCGGGCGGCGTCCGACCCTGTGAACACACTGGATGCGATGCATCAGGAACCCTGGGAATACGATTTCTTCCAGGCGCTGCGGCGTATCGAGTGCGAATCGCCCGACCTGCCGCGCCTGGGCCATTCCCTGCGCCTGGCGGATGACCCGCTGCGCCTGGGGCAGCAGGCCGATTGCACGTTCGCCCCGGCCACCCTGGCCGCGGTCGACCCCGGTGGTGACGGCAAGCCGGCGCGCCTGGAGCAATTCTTCTTCGGCCTCGGCGGCCCCAATGGCCCGCTGCCGCTGCATATCACCGAGTACGTCCGCGAGCGCCAGCGCAACAACGCCGACAGTACCAGCAAGCAGTTCCTGGACGTGTTCCACCATCGCTTGCTCAGCCTGTTCTACCGGGCCTGGGCCGAGGCCCGGCCCACCGTCAGCCATGACCGCCCGGATGATGACTACTGGTCCGCCCGCCTCGCCGCCCTGAGTGGCCGTGGCATGCCAAGCCTACTCAACCAGGGGCTGATTGCCGACGCCGCGAAGCTGCATTACAGCGGCCACTTGTCGGCGCAGACCCGCTACCCGGATGGTTTAAAGGCGATCCTCAGCGAGTACTTCGGCCTCCCGGTGGAGATCGAAGAGTACGTCGGCCAATGGCTGGAACTGCCCGAACGCAGCCGCGTGGGTGTCAGCGCCAACCAGCTGGGCGTGGACTTTTGCCTGGGCAGCCATGTGTGGGACCGCCAGCACAAATTCCGCATCCGCCTGGGGCCACTCAAGCTCGATGACTACATGGGCATGTTGCCCGGCCACCCGCCATTCAATGAGCTGGTCGCGTGGGTGGCCGAGTACCTGGGCCATGAACTGGACTGGGACTTGAACCTGGTTCTGCAACAACCTGAAGTACCGGCGCTGCAACTCAATGGCCAGTTCCGCCTGGGCTTCAACACCTGGCTCGGCCAACCCGCGCACGACGCCAACGACCTAATCCTGGCCCGGCATTACGCCGATCAGGCCACCACCTCAAGGAATCCAGAGCATGGGTGAAATCAGTCGCGCCGCATTGTTCGGCAAACTCAACAGCGTGGCCTACAAGGCCATCGAAGCCGCCACCGTATTCTGCAAGCTGCGGGGCAACCCGTATGTGGAACTGGCCCACTGGTTTCATCAACTGCTGCAACTGCAGGACTCGGACCTGCACCGCATCATTCGCCAGTTCAACGTGGAGCCGGCGCGCCTGGCCCGTGACCTGACTGAAGCGCTGGACCGCTTGCCCCGCGGCTCGACCTCGATCACCGACCTGTCCTCCCATGTGGAAGAGGCCGTGGAGCGCGGTTGGGTCTACGGCAGCCTGATGTTCGGCGAAAGCCAGGTGCGCACCGGTTACCTGGTGTTGGGCATCCTCAAGACGCCGAGCCTGCGCCATGCGCTGCTGGGCCTGTCTTCCGAGTTCGACAAAATCAAGGCCGAGGCCCTGAGCGAGCGCTTTGATGAATACGTCGGTGACTCGCCGGAGAACGCCCTGAGCGCCAGCGACGGTTTCAACGCCGGCGCCGTGCCGGGCGAAGCCAGCGGCGCCATGGCGCCAAGTGCCATGGGCAAGCAGGAAGCCCTCAAGCGCTTTACCGTCGACCTGACCGAGCAGGCCCGTAGCGGCAAGCTCGACCCCATCGTCGGCCGTGACGAAGAGATCCGCCAACTGGTCGACATCCTGATGCGCCGCCGCCAGAACAACCCGATTCTCACCGGTGAAGCCGGTGTGGGCAAAACCGCCGTGGTCGAAGGTTTCGCCCTGCGCATCGTCGCCGGTGACGTGCCGCCTGCGCTCAAGGATGTGGAATTGCGCAGCCTCGATGTGGGCCTGCTGCAAGCCGGCGCCAGCATGAAAGGCGAGTTCGAGCAGCGCCTGCGCCAAGTGATCGAAGACGTCCAGGCGTCGCCCAAGCCGATCATCCTGTTTATCGACGAAGCTCACACCCTGGTCGGTGCCGGTGGCGCCGCCGGCACGGGCGACGCCGCCAACCTGCTCAAACCGGCATTGGCCCGTGGCACCTTGCGCACCGTGGCCGCGACCACGTGGGCCGAGTACAAGAAGCACATTGAAAAAGACCCGGCCCTGACCCGCCGCTTCCAGGTAGTGCAAGTGGCCGAGCCGTCGGAAGACAAGGCGCTGCTGATGATGCGCGGCGTGGCCTCGACCATGGAACAGCACCACCAGGTGCAGATCCTCGACGAAGCCCTGGAAGCCTCGGTGAAGCTGTCCCACCGCTACATCCCGGCGCGCCAGTTGCCGGATAAATCCGTAAGCCTGCTGGACACCGCCTGTGCCCGCGTTGCCATCAGCCTGCACGCGGTGCCGGCTGAAGTGGACGACAGCCGCCGTCGTATCGAAGCCCTGGAAACCGAGCTGCAAATCATCGCCCGCGAGCATGCCATCGGCATTGCGATTGGGGCCCGTCAAAGCAACACCGAAGCGCTATTGAGTGCCGAGCGTGAACGTCTTGCAACGCTGGAGAGCCGCTGGGCCGAAGAGAAAGCACTGGTCGATGAGTTGCTCGCCACCCGTGCCACCCTGCGTGAAAAGGCTGGCGCGGTGGACAGCGGCAACGATGAATTGCGCACGCAGCTGGTCGATCTGCAACAGCGCCTCAGCGCCCTGCAAGGCGAAACCCCGCTGATCCTGCCGACCGTGGATTACCAGGCCGTGGCCTCGGTGGTCGCCGACTGGACCGGTATCCCGGTGGGCCGCATGGCCCGCAACGAGCTGGAGACCGTGCTCAACCTCGACCAGCACCTGAAGAAGCGCATCATCGGCCAGGATCACGCCCTGCAGATGATCGCCAAGCGCATCCAGACCTCCCGCGCCGGCCTCGACAACCCGAGCAAGCCGATTGGCGTGTTCATGCTGGCCGGCACCTCAGGCGTGGGCAAGACCGAAACCGCCCTGGCCCTGGCCGAAGCCATGTACGGCGGCGAGCAGAACGTCATCACCATCAACATGAGCGAGTTCCAGGAAGCCCACACCGTATCCACCCTCAAGGGCGCGCCACCGGGCTACATCGGTTACGGCGAAGGCGGCGTGCTGACCGAGGCGGTGCGACGCAAACCCTACAGCGTGGTGCTGCTGGACGAGGTGGAAAAAGCCCACCCGGACGTGCACGAGATCTTCTTCCAGGTGTTCGACAAGGGCGTGATGGAAGACGGTGAAGGCCGGGTGATCGACTTCAAGAACACCCTGATCCTGTTGACCACCAACGCCGGCACCGAGCTGATCTCCCACGTTTGCAAAGACCCGGCGAACGTGCCGGAGCCGGAAGAGATCGCCAAGGCCCTGCGCCAACCGCTGCTGGAAATCTTCCCGCCGGCGTTGCTGGGTCGCCTGGTGACCATTCCGTACTACCCGCTCAGCGACGAGATGCTCAAGGCGATCACCCGCCTGCAGCTCAACCGCATCAAAAAACGCGTGGAGAGTACGCACAAGGTGGCCTTCGACTACGACGACGCAGTGGTCGACCTGATCGTCTCGCGCTGCACCGAAACCGAAAGCGGTGGCCGTATGATCGACACCATCCTCACCAACAGCTTGCTGCCGGACATGAGCCGTGAGTTCCTCACGCGCATGCTCGAAGGCAAGGCGTTGGCGGGTGTGCGCATCAGCAGCCGGGATAACGAATTGCACTACGAGTTCAACGATTGACCTGAAGGAACACAATCAAACGGTGGGAGGGGGCTTGCTCCCGATAGCGGTGCATCAGGCCCCTATGCATCAACTGACACACGGCTATCGGGAGCAAGCCCCCTTCCACCGTTGAACCGGTTTCTTCAGTTATCAAGGTATTTACGGGACTACCGATGCTTTTTAACCAAGCCTCACGCCTGGCCAAGATCACCAGCCCGCTCGGGCCGGATGTGCTGCTGCTCAATGAAATGGGCGGCGGCGAAGAGCTGGGCAGGCTGTTCAACTACGAGCTGCAACTGACGTCGCTGGACGCCAACATCGACCTTAACCAGTTGCTCGGCAAACCGATGAGCGTGGGCCTGCAACTGGCCGATGGTGGCGAACGACACTTCCACGGCATCGTTGCCCGTTGCAGCCAGAACATCGACCAAGGCCAGTTCGCCAGTTACCAGGTGACGCTGCGCCCGTGGCTGTGGCTGCTCAGCCGTACGTCGGACTGCCGGATTTTCCAGAACCTGAGCATCCCGCAGATCATCAAGCAGGTGTTTCGCGACCTGGGTTTTTCCGACTTCGAGGATGCCCTGAGCCGGCCGTATCGCGAGTGGGAATACTGCGTGCAGTACCGCGAGACCAGCTTCGATTTCGTCAGCCGCTTGATGGAACAGGAAGGTATCTACTACTTCTTCCGCCACGAGCAGGACCGCCATGTGCTGGTCTTGGCCGACGCCTATGGCGCCCACACCACGGTGCCCGGCTACGCCTCGGTGCCGTATTACCCCAAGGACGAACAACAGCGCGAACGCGACCATATGCACAACTGGCATCTGGCGCAGGAAGTGCAGCCGGGCTCGCTGGAACTCAACGACTACGACTTCCAGCGCCCCAGCGCCCGTATCGACGTGCGCTCGGCGATGCCACGTCCGCACACCGCCGGCGACTACCCCCTGTACGACTACCCCGGCACCTACGTGCAAAGCGAAGACGGCGAACACTATGCACGCACCCGCATCGAAGCCCTGCAAACCCTGCACGAGCAGATCGAGTTTGCCGGCAATGCGCGGGGCCTGGGTTCGGGCCACCTGTTCAGCCTCACCGGCTTCAGCCGCCAGGACCAGAACCGTGAATACCTGATCGTCGGTTGCCGCTATTACATCAATCAGGAAAGTCTGGAAAGCGGCGGCGGTTCAGGCTCGGCGCAGTTCGAAAGCAGCCTGACCTGCATCGACGCCCAGCAAAGTTTCCGCCCAATGGCCAACACCCATCGGCCCATCGTCAAAGGCCCGCAGACCGCACTGGTGGTCGGCCCTAAAGGCGAGGAGATCTGGACCGACCAGTACGGCCGCGTGAAGGTGCACTTCTACTGGGACCGTCATGACCAATCCAACGAAAACAGCTCGTGCTGGATTCGTGTGTCACAGTCCTGGGCAGGCAAGAACTGGGGCTCGATGCAGATTCCACGGATCGGCCAGGAAGTGATTGTGAGCTTTCTGGAGGGCGACCCCGACCGGCCAATCATCACCGGAAGGGTCTACAACGCCGAGCAGACGGTGCCCTACGACCTGCCGGAAAATGCCACACAGAGCGGCATGAAGAGTCGTTCGAGCAAGGGCGGCACGCCGGCCAACTTCAATGAAATCCGCATGGAAGACAAGAAGGGGCTGGAGCAGTTGTATATCCATGCCGAGCGTAACCAAGACATCGTGGTGGAGGTGGATGAGAGCCATTCGGTGGGGCATGACCGGAATAAGAGCATCGGCCATAACGAGACGGTGACCATCGGCAATAACCGCCTTCGCATCGTCAAGCAAGAGGACATCCTCTCGGTCGGCCAGCGCAAGACCGACAGCATCAGCCAGAGCTACGTCATCGAAGTGGGCGAAAACCTGCGCCTGGTCTGCGGTGAAAGCATCCTGGAATTGAACGCCAGCGGGCAGATCAACCTCACCGGCGTGCAGATCAGCTTCTATGCCAGCGGCGATGCCGAGTTCAACACCGGCGGCGTACTGCACCTGAACAACGGCGGCGGCGCCGGGGCGACGCCTGATGGCCAGGGAGTTAAAACCAGCATCGACGCCAATATCAAAGCCGCGTTCCCCACGCCTAAAAGCTCCTGACGAGACCTGTTTGCCATGACGTACCGCATCAACGAATTCCAGTTTCAACTGCCTGCCAGTGAGTTGCAGGACGCGACTATCAATATCCTCAAGTTCCCTGAATTGGGGACCTCCCTGATCGTCAGCCGTAGCCTGCTGGCCGAGGGTGAAACCTTGCACAGCAATTTCAATGACCAACTCCAGCGCCTGGAAAAACAGGTACAGGACTTGCGCTATCAACCGGGTGTTGACGTGCGCCTGGGCGCAGCGCAAGAGGTGGAAGGGATCGAGTTGCGCAGCCAGTTCAACAAGGGCAATGACAAGGTGTTCCAGTATCAACTGGCGCTGGTGCTGCCGGGTACGCGCAAGATGCTCGCCTTGAGTTACGTGAAGGCCGACAAGCTAGGGGATGCCGAAGCGGCGCATTGGGCATTGATCAAAAACTCGCTGTCGTTCGACGCTATTTCCTGATGAGCAACTTGAATGTCTGACGCGTTATGGGCGGCCCGGATGGGCGATGCGCTGTCCCACACTTCGATGATGGCGGACATCCTTGGCGGTGTGCTGGAAGTGGCGGCCAATATCGCGATCACCGCTGTGGCGACCGCTGCCGTGGTGGCCGCCACCGGTATTACCGTGGTCACCGGCGGGCTCGGCTGCTTCCTGCTGGGTGCGGTAGTAGGCACGATTGTCGGCCTTGCCATGAGCAAGAGTGGGGCCGATAAGGGCCTGACGAAGTTATGCGATGCCTTTAGCAACGCATTGTTTCCGCCCACGGTACAGGCAAACATTCTCACCGGGTCCACCAACACCCTCACCAACAATATCCCCGCTGCCCGCGCCGCCGGGGCGATCAGCTCCCATGTCGCGCCGGCTGGCACCGAGCTGGAAGAAACCAAGCCTGAACCCGACCCCAGTTACCTGGATATGGCCGAGAGTTTCTTCTCGCAGATGTGGCGCCCTACGGTCGCGACGCCCGCGCCGGGCGCCGTGCCCAAGCCGTTGGACATGGTCGTGTGCATGAAGCATCCGCCGATGCCGCCACAGTTTCTGGCCGAGGGCTCGGAAAAGGTCACGGTCAACGGTCAACCGGCGGTGCGCAGTGGTGACCGTAGTACCTGCGATGCGACAGTGGTGTCATCGGGGCTGATTTCCTCCAATGTCACCATTGGCGGCGGCTCGGTAGTGGTGCGTGAAATTCGCAGCGGCAAGACCCCGGGCGTCGGGCTGGCGGTGACGGCGCTGCTGATGCTCAAGGGCGGCAAGGGCAAGTTCTTCAGCAAGTTGCCGTGCATGTTGATTGGTGGGGCGACCTCGATGGCCGTCAGCAGTGCGATGGGCGCGCTGGCCAACGCGGCGATGGGCTCGTCGAACCCGGTGCATGCGGCGACAGGCGCGAAGGTGCTGGGCGACGTCGAGGAGCTGGACTTCGTACTGCCCGGCATTCTGCCAATCGACTGGCAGCGCTTCTACAACAGCCGCGATGAACGCCCTGGCACACTGTTCGGGAAAGGCTGGAGCGTGACTTATGAAGTGTGCGTCGAGATCCGGCCCCATCCGGAGGGCGGTGAGACGCTGATTTATACCGATGAGCAAGGTCGGTCCATCGACATGGGCTCCATTCCTTTAGGCGGTGCAGTGTTCAGTGCCGGTGAAGGGCTCGCGGTGCGACGCCACCTCAACGGGCAGTTGTTGATCGAAAGCGATGATGGGCTGTATCGCTTATTTGAACCCTCTGCCAACCTATCATTACTGCGTCTTAGCCAACTCGGCGACCGCAATGACAACCGCATCCATGTCGACTACGACGAAGCCGGCCATCTGGTAAGGCTGCGCGATACGTTCGATCTGGTGCAGGTTGAGTTGATCCGCGATCAAGGCTTCCTGGTACGGATCGAACGCCTATACCCCGATCAGCGCCGCGAAACGCTCGTCAGCTATAACTTCGACGCGCAGGGAAACCTCGCCGAAGTGCGTGGTGCCACCGGCCAGGTTCAGCGGCGTTTCGCTTACGACAGTGGCCGCCGAATGGTGGAACATCAACTGCCCACCGGATTGCGCTGCTTCTATGAGTGGGCTTTGGGTGAAGATCTGGAATGGCGTGTGGTGCGACATTGGACCGATGAGGGCGACGCTTACCAGTTCGACTATGACTTGCAGGCCGGTATCACCCGCATCACCGATGGCTTACAACGCGTCAGTACCCGGCACTGGAACAGTCAACACCAGATCATTCTGTACAGCGACAACCTCAACCACACCTGGCTGTTCGAGTGGAATGATGAACGCCAGTTGCTCAGCGCCACTGACCCTCAGGGTGGGTGCTTCGAATACAGCTACGATGAGGCCGGCAACCTGATCGGCGAAACCGACCCATTGGGCCGCAGCGACTCGACCCTGTGGCTGGAACACTGGGCGTTGCCGCTGGTGGAGACCGATGCCGCCGACAACAGTTGGCAGTACCGCTACGATCCGCGCGGTAACTGTATCGCCGAGACCGACCCACTGGGCAACATCACTCGCTACCGATACGACGCCCACGGACAGGTCGTGGAAATCATCGACGCCACCGGCAAAAGCAAAAAGCTGCGCTGGAACCCGTTCGGACAACTGGTCGAGCATATTGATTGTTCGGGTTATCCGACGCGGTTCAGCTACGACGAGCGCGGTTATCTGCAGGTCATTATCGATGCGCTCGGTGAGCGCACTCAATTCAGCTACGACGCCCAGGGGCGGTTGCTCACCACTCAATTGCCGGACGGCCGTACCGAGCAGTACCAACGCGATGCAAGTGGGCAACTGGTCGGTTACACCGACCCGGCCGGGCACACCACGCTGTATCAGCACAACCGTCGCGGGCAAGTACGCCAGCGCACCGACGCCCATGGCCGGCAGGTGCAGTTCGACTATGACAGTTATGGGCGGCTGCAAGCGTTGATCAACGAGAACGGCGAGCGTTATCGCTTCGCGTGGGATGCCGGCGACCGTTTGGTCGAGCAGCAAGACCTCGATGGCAGCGCCAAGCGCTACGACTACGATGCGTTGGATAACATCACGACGGTGACAGCTGTACCCGCGCCTTACGGCAATGGCCTGGCGTTGGTACCCGACACGCCACCCGATCCTATCGTGCATCAACTGGAACGCGATGCGGTCGGTCGACTGGTGGCCAAAACCACCGACGATGGTCGCACCGATTACAGCTACGACGCGGTGGATCAGCTCACCGCTGTAATCTTCACCGACCTGCAAGGCAATGCCCAGGCGCTGGGCTTCGCCTACGACGCCCTTGGCCAGTTGACTGCTGAACACAGCGCTGCAGGTGCCCTGCAACACCACTACGACGAACTGGGCAACCTGATCCAGACTCAGTTGCCGGATGGCCGCTGGCTCAACCGCCTGTACTACGGCAGCGGCCACCTGCACCAGATCAACCTCGACGGCCAGGTCATCAGCGACTTCGAACGCGACCGCCTGCACCGCGAAGTGCTGCGTACCCAAGGCCAGCTCAGTACCCGCAGCGAATACGACCGCAGCGGCCGCCTGCGTTCACGCCAACGCCGTCTCGCCAGCCAACCCTCATTGATGCCGGCAGCGGCGCAAAAGCAGTTCGAGTACGACCCCGCCGACAACCTGATCGGCAAACTCGACCAACAACCCGCCGCGCAACATCGCCAACTGCTGCACTACGACGCCACCGGCCGCATCATCGCCAGCCAGGACAGCCTGCACGGCCAACGTGAAACCTTCGCTTACGACGCCGCCGCCAACCTGCTGGACGGCCCGCAGGCGGGTGCCGGGTTGGTGGTGCATAACAAGCTGCTGACTTATCAGGACAAGCGTTATCGCTACGACGCCTTTGGCCGCACGATTGAAAAACGCAGTGCCAAACGAGGTGTGCAGCGATTTGCGTATGACGCCGAAAGTCGGTTGGTTGAAGTGCGTAACGACGACGGCAGCGTAGTGCGAATGACCTACGATCCACTGGGCCGACGCATCGGAAAAACTGAGCATGGCAGTGATGGATATCCACTGGGCGAGTCTCGGTTCACATGGAACGGCCTGCGATTGTTGCAGGAGCATAAACACAGCCAGACCAGCGTCTATGTTTACGAAGATGATGGCTATGAACCTATTGCCCGCGTCGACGGTGTGGGTCCGTTGCAGAAGATTCGCTATTACCACAACGACCTGAACGGATTGCCCGAGCAACTGACCGAGGCCGACGGGCATAACGTCTGGCGCGCTACGTATCAGGTGTGGGGCAATACCGTTGAGGAAGTGCGTGAGCCGTATTACATCGAAGAGCAGAACCTGCGGTTTCAGGGGCAGTATCTGGATCGGGAGACGGGGCTGCATTACAACACTCTACGTTTCTACGATCCCGAGATAGGGAGATTCACGACGCCAGACCCGATTAGCTTACTGGGCGGCATCAACCTATACCAATACGCGCCAAATCCAATTACTTGGGTTGATCCATGGGGACTGTTTAATTGGAACTACAAAAATATGCCTGGAATCGATGGATTCCAGAAACACCATATTATTCCTCAATCGCTGGCTGATCATCCTGCTCTGAAAAAAGCCGGATTCGAAATACACAAAACTTCCAACATCATTTACTTACCTAGTGAAGCGGGCAAGCACGAATATCGAACTATTCACAAAGGCTCGCATCCGGGTTACAACAAAGCTGTTCGCGCACAACTCAATGAAATATCCATTGCTGGCAAGGCCGGAAAATGGAAAAAAGCTCAGTACGCGCAAGCGGTGCGGGAGGTTGTCAGCTCTCAAAGGTCAGGATTACGCAATGGGCGTACCCGACTGAATAAAAATTCAACTCAAGCAGGTCGCTGCGGGAAATAATATGTACCTATTAGAAATCAGTGAAAACTACTCGGAAATTTACTGGTTCAAATATGACCAGAAAACCTCTCCTGACCACCTATTATTTATTAGTGGAGAAGAACAATCATTAATCCCCACTACCCCGACCTTTAGAAACAATAAAAAAATCAGCAAACCTCGTTTATTGTCTTTCGACCTCCTTCAAAGTGACACGCTTGAATTCGTAAGCGAGGCAATGGCCAACGTATTGCGTGAATTCCCCAAAGACGTCCAGCTTTTTCCTGCTAATGTTTACCTGAAAGAAGAAAAGCTGGACGCTTACTATGTATTCAATGTGATCCAGACACTACCTTGTATTGATTTGGATAACTCTCAGCATGGTCCCATGTTCAGCTTTATGCCTGATGGCCCGCTGAAATTCACCACCCTTCAAAGTCTGCCACCTGCTACCTTAGGCAATCACCATATCGTAAGGGCCAAGGAAAGTTCACAACGCATTTTTGTTTCCCAGCACTTCAAGCAACAGTGCGAAGCGGCCCAGCTTAAGGGGCTTCGATTCATAGACTGCTCCAAAGGTATTCAAGTCTGAGCAGAACAGAAGACTTAGTCACACCTCAAAAAAGGCATAAAAGCAAAGCCTGCACTGAAGGGGACTATTTATTCAATTAACTTAAATAAATCCGCCCCCTATTTATTGATTCGAAAAATAGACTTTCATTGATGAAACAACACAACCGCGCTTGATAACAATTTGAAAACTAAATTTTGACATCTCCAACAATAACGATGAGATTTCAGCAAACTCGTGAAATTTCTTACGACGAACGTCACTCTCTACCGATTGAAGAAAACTTCGGACGTTTATGGATTACTTCTACGGATGAGGCTGATCTGAAGCCGAGTCAGTCGTCAGTCACACAAAAAATGGGCACCCGACCCAGTCGACGTGCCCATTTTCTTACCAACCCGCCTCCCTTCAGACGGCCTCGCGATTACGGGTTGACGCTGTCTTTGAGCGACTTGCCCGGCTTGAACGCAACGGTGTTGCTCGCCTTGATTTTCACCGGCTCGCCGGTCTGTGGATTTTTGCCGGTGCGGGCGCCGCGGTGGCGTTGCAGGAAGGTGCCGAAACCAACCAGGGTGACGCTGTCCTTGCGGTGCAGGGCGCCGGTGATTTCTTCGAGAACGGCGTTGAGGACGCGGTTGGCCTGTTCTTTGGTGAGATCCGCTTTTTCAGCGATGGCGGCTGCGAGTTCTGGTTTACGCATATGTGAAGCCTCTTTGACGGTTTTTTGTTGTTATGTCCGTGCTGCTCTCTTACGGAGCAGCGCCCAAGGCGCCGCAGGCTCTACTCTGCGGCAGACGGGAGTGAGGATGGCATGCCCTCGCACGCTCCGCCAGCCTCGCGACGACCTTTCTGAGGGTAGGAACGTGCTGATTCCGACAGAACGACCGCTATTTACGCCAACAACGGCGGAAGCTCTTTATTGAGGGCCAGTTTTTCCATGACGGCGCTGCCGGTCAGCGCGTAACCCAGCAGGCGGCCGTCGGCGTCGCGGCACAATGCCTTGATGTCGGCACCCTGGCCTTCAACGTTCCACACGCCTTCCGTGCCCCTTGGCGGAGGTGACACCACCAACGGACAGATCGGGGTTTTCACGGTGATCGGCATCGGCCCGTAGCTGACAGCGGTGGCGTTACCGGCCAGGGTCTGGGCCAGGGCGCGGGCGCAGCTCATCAACGGCATCACGTACAGCAGGTTCAGCCCATCGACCTCGGCGCAGTCGCCCAGGGCGTAGATGTTGGCGTGAGAGGTCTTGAGATAGCGATCGACCATGATCCCGCGGTTGGTCTGCAAGCCGGCGGCGGCGGCCAGGTCGACACGCGGGCGCAGGCCGACGGCCGAAACCACCAGGTCGCAGTGAATCACTTCCCCGTCCGACAGATGAGCCTGCAGGCCATCTGCCGTGCGCTGCAAGCGGTTGAGCACCGGGCCCAGGTGGAAGCGTGCGCCGAGACCTTCCAGCCCAGCCTGCACCGCTGCGGCCGCCGCCGGGTGCAACAGGGTCGGCATGACTTGTTCACACGGCGCCACCAGGTCGATTTCATAGCCGCCGAGGATCAGGTCATTGGCGAATTCGCAGCCGATCAGACCGGCGCCCAACAGCAACACACGGCGCTTGCCGGCGGCTGCGGCGCGAAAGCGTGCGTAGTCTTCAAGGTCGTTGATCGGGAAAATCAGCTCAGCCGCATCGCCTTCTACCGGCACCCGCACCGTCTCTGCGCCCCAGGCCAGGATCAAGTCGCGATACGCTACCGCTTCCTCGCCGATCCACAGCCGCCGGTGGCCCGGATCGATGCCGCTGACGCGGGTGTGGGTACGCACCTCGGCCTTGAGTTGCTCGGCCATGGCGCCGGGTTCAGCCATGCTCAGGCCATCGGCTTCCTTGTTCTTGCCAAAGCCGGTGGAGAGCATGGGCTTGGAGTAGGAGCGCCCGTCATCCGCAGTGATCAGCAGCAATGGGGTCTCGCTGTCGAGCTTGCGAAACTCCCGGGCCACGTTGTAACCGGCCAATCCTGTGCCGATGATCACGACAGGTGCGTTCATTCCCTTCTCCTTGCAGTAGGTTTCTTGAAACTGAGAATTAACCGATCTCGATCATTTCGAAATCCATTTTGCCTACGCCACAGTCCGGGCACAGCCAGTCTTCCGGGACATCTTCCCAACGGGTACCCGGCACAATTCCGTCATCCGGCCAACCGTCTTTTTCATCATAAATCAGGCCGCAAACTATACATTGCCACTTCTTCATCACTTGCTTCCTCAGGGTCCAGGCATCTTGGCCGACGGTCGATAGACCCACGTTGCCGTGCGGCTCAGGGCGTTTTGTACTGATCGGGGCCGGCAGATGCAAGCATGATCGACGCATGGGGCCGGTTCACCCCGGCAAAAGTGCAGGACGCCATGGTAAGCTCGCCGCCTCTTTTGCTGCCAATACTGACCCACCGTGCCGCACTCAATCGCCCCTTCCGATGCTTGCCAATGGCTGCCCCAGAGCCTTCTGAGCCCAGTACCCGCGCCCCTGACCCTCAACTGGCTGTTCAATGAAGATTCGCTGACGCGGCGGCTGACGTGGCTGTCCAACGACGGTTTCAGCGTGACGCCGTTGTTCGAGGGCTGGCAGCCATTGCGTGATGATGAATGTGTGGCGCTGGGCTTGCCTGCCGCTACTGTCGGCTGGGTGCGCGAGGTGTATCTGCGCGGTCATGGTCAGCCGTGGGTGTTCGCCCGTAGCGTGGCGGCGCGCAGTGCCCTGCAAGGCGACGGCCTGCATATGGATGAGCTGGGCAGCCGCTCGCTGGGGGAATTACTGTTCTGCGACCACGCTTTCGTCCGCCAGGCCATTGAGGTGTGCCACTACCCCAGCCAGTGGCTGCCGACTGCGGATCAGGCCGATGGCCTTTGGGGCCGCCGCTCGCGCTTCGATCGCGGACCTTTGAGCGTGCTGGTCGCGGAAGTCTTCCTGCCCAGCTTCTGGCATGCGCTGCATGACCATCCGGAGAACTGCTGATGTACCAACGTCTGCTCAAATCCTTGAACCGCCTGAACCCCAGGGCCTGGGATTTCATTCAATTGACCCGTATGGACAAGCCCATCGGCATTTACCTGCTGCTGTGGCCGACGCTGTGGGCATTGTGGATCGCCGGCAAGGGCTCGCCGTCCCTGGCCAACATCGTGATTTTTGTGCTTGGCGTGACCCTGACTCGCGCTGCCGGTTGCGTCATCAATGACTGGGCGGACCGCAAGGTCGACGGCCATGTGAAGCGCACCGCGCAACGTCCGTTGGCCAGCGGCAAGATCAGTTCAAAAGAAGCCCTGGTGTTCTTTGCGGTCCTGATGCTGATCAGCTTCCTGCTGGTGCTGCTGACCAACGCTACAACCATCTGGTTGTCGCTGGGCGGCCTGGCACTGGCGGTCAGCTATCCGTTCATGAAGCGCTACACCTATTACCCGCAAGTGGTGCTGGGCGCGGCGTTTTCCTGGGGTATGCCGATGGCGTTCACCGCCGAGACCGGCCACCTGCCCGCCGCTGCATGGCTGCTGTACATCGCCAACCTGCTGTGGACGGTGGGTTACGACACTTACTACGCCATGACCGACCGCGACGATGACTTGAAGATTGGCGTGAAGTCCACGGCCATCCTGTTTGGAGATGCCGACCGCGTGATCATCCTCACATTGCAGGGCCTGTCGCTGGCTTGCCTGTTGCTGGCAGGCGCCAGGTTCGAGTTGGGGGGCTGGTTCCATCTGGGCTTGCTGGCGGCGGCGGGCTGTTTTGCGTGGGAGTTCTGGTACACCCGCGACAGGGACCGGATGAAGTGCTTCAAGGCGTTCCTGCACAACCACTGGGCCGGGTTGGCGATATTTGTCGGGATTGTGGCCGACTATGGGTTTCGATGAGGGGCCAGGCCCCTCACCTTTAGTCGGTAGGTTTAAGGCTTGGCAACCTTCCAGGCCCCGTCCATTTTGCCTTCTCCGGTCATGTCTCCAGCCTTCTTGTCCATCACAAAGGTGTAGAGGGGTTTGCCGGCATAGGCCCATTGGCTCTTTTGATCATCACGGGTGATCACAGTCCACTTGCCCATAGGCTTGTCGGTGGACTCAGCCATCAATGGCGGCCAGTTGGCGGCGCATTTGTCATTGCACAGGGATTTACCGTCTGCATCCTTGGCAAAGGTGTACAGCGTCATCCCCTTGTGATCCACCAAGACCCCATCCTTGGTCATCGCCGGGTCCATTGCGAATGCCAGCGTCGGCAGCGTCAACGCCGCCGTGACCAGCAGGGCCTTCCAGGAAAACGTACTTTGAGTCATCGGAACCTTCCTTTTGTGGTTGTCAGGATTCGGTCCCAAAGCGTAGCCCAGAGCGACGCAAATTGCCCAAGCGACTAAATTACTGTCACACGACTGCAATAATTCCGTTATCTAATGCGGCGCAAGACAGTTAAATGACAAGAGGATTTAGGCATGGTTGGCAGGAGCATTCTGATCGTCGACGACGAAGCGCCCATCCGAGAGATGATCGCCGTTGCGTTGGAAATGGCCGGCTATGACTGCCTGGAGGCGGAGAATTCCCAGCAGGCCCATGCCATTATCGTCGACCGCAAGCCAGACCTGATCCTGCTGGACTGGATGCTGCCCGGCACCTCCGGCATCGAGCTGGCCCGCCGCCTCAAGCGGGATGAATTGACCGGGGATATCCCGATCATCATGCTCACCGCCAAGGGCGAAGAAGACAACAAGATCCAGGGCCTGGAAGTAGGCGCTGATGACTACATCACCAAACCCTTTTCCCCACGGGAACTGGTCGCGCGCCTGAAGGCCGTACTGCGCCGAGCCGGCCCGACCGATGGCGAAGCCCCGATTGAAGTCGGCGGCCTGCTGCTGGACCCGATCAGCCACCGCGTGACCATTGACGGCAAGCCTGCCGAAATGGGCCCGACCGAGTACCGCCTGCTGCAGTTTTTCATGACCCACCAGGAACGCGCCTACACCCGTGGGCAATTGCTGGACCAGGTATGGGGCGGCAATGTGTATGTGGAAGAACGTACCGTCGACGTGCATATCCGCCGCCTGCGCAAAGCCTTGGGCGATGCCTACGAGAATCTGGTACAAACCGTGCGCGGCACTGGCTACCGGTTTTCCACCAAAGGTTGAGCCGCGCCGAATTTCCTGAACAGCTGACAAGGACGCATGTTTAAGTGAACCAGAACTGGCATGGCACCCTGATCCGCCACATGCTTTTGCTGATCACCGGCTGCCTGCTGGTAGGCCTGATCAGCGGCTATTACGGCTGGAGCCTGGCCGTCGGCCTGGCCTTGTACCTGGGCTGGACCCTCAAACAACTGCTACGCCTGCATGAATGGCTGCGCCAACACAAACCCGATGAAGCACCACCCGACGGCTATGGCCTGTGGGGCGAGGTGTTCGACAGCATCTACCACCTGCAACGCCGCGACCAACGGGTCCGTGGGCGCCTGCAAGCGGTGATCGACCGGGTGCAGGAATCCACCGCCGCGCTCAAGGACGCGGTGATCATGCTCGACAGCGATGGCAACCTGGAGTGGTGGAACCGCGCCGCCGAGACCCTGCTGGGCCTCAAGACGCCTCAGGACAGCGGCCAGCCGGTGACCAACCTGGTGCGTCATCCACGCTTCAAGGAATACTTTGAGCAGGACAATTACGAAGAGGCGCTGGAAATCCCCTCGCCCACCAATGATCGCGTGCGCATCCAGCTGTACTTGACCCGCTACGGCAACAACGAACACCTGATGCTGGTGCGCGACGTGACACGCATCCACCAGCTGGAACAGATGCGCAAAGACTTCGTCGCTAACGTTTCCCATGAGCTGCGCACGCCGTTGACGGTGATCTGCGGTTATCTGGAGACGTTGCTGGACAATGTCGACGAGATCAACCCACGCTGGAACCGTGCCCTGCAGCAGATGCAGCAGCAAGGTTCACGCATGCAGACCCTGCTCAACGACCTGCTGTTGCTGGCCAAGCTTGAGGCGACCGATTATCCGTCGGACAACCACCCGGTCACCGTGCAAAGCCTGCTGAAGACCATCAAGAATGATGCCCAGGCCCTGTCCGGCGAGCGCGGCCAGCAAATCACCCTGGAAGCCGACCCGCTGGTGCTGCTCAAAGGCAGCGAAGGCGAATTGCGCAGTGCGTTCTCCAACCTGGTGTTCAACGCCGTCAAGTACACCCCGGACGGGGGCAATATCCGTATTCGCTGGTGGGCCGACGAACACGGCGCACATTTGAGCGTGCAGGACTCCGGCATCGGCATCGACGCCAAGCACCTGCCGCGCCTGACCGAACGTTTCTACCGTGTCGACTCCAGCCGCAACTCCAACACGGGCGGCACCGGGCTGGGCCTGGCGATCGTCAAACATGTGCTGCTGCGCCACCGCGCACGACTGGAAATCAGCAGTGTGCTGGGGCATGGCAGCACCTTCACCTGCCACTTCCCGCCAGCGCAGGTGACCCACTCGCGGCTCGTCGGAAATGACGAATAACTCAAACCCGACACCAATCTCAATGTGAGAGGGGGCTTGCTCCCGATAGCGGTGTATCAGCCTCAGATGTACCGACTGACTCACGGCTATCGGGAGCAAGCCCCCTCCCACAGTTGCAATTGTGCTGTTTCGAAGGCGCCATTCCAGGCTCCACCCGGCAGTGGGCACTAGGCAAGCGCCCCGCCAGCCGCTACATTGGCCGACTTGCACGCGCCTTTGCGGCCCACCTGCCACCCCTTATTGAACACACGGAACCTGCAAAACCCCATCATGGACCCTTCCCCTGGTATCACCCTCGCTACACTCTTCGCCGACTTCGGCATGATTCTTTTCGCACTGATCCTGGTACTGCTCAACGGCTTCTTCGTTGCGGCGGAGTTTGCCATGGTCAAACTGCGCGCCACCCGGGTCGAGGCCATCGCCCACCAGAACGGCTGGCGCGGGCAGATCCTGCGCACCGTGCACAGCCAGCTCGACGCTTACCTGTCGGCCTGCCAGCTGGGTATCACCCTCGCCTCCCTGGGCCTGGGCTGGGTGGGTGAGCCCGCCTTTGCACATATCCTAGAGCCGTTGCTGGAAGCCGTAGGCGTGCAATCGCCAGAGGTGATCAAGGGCGTATCGTTCTTTGCCGCCTTCTTCGTGATTTCCTACCTGCACATCGTGGTCGGCGAACTGGCCCCCAAATCCTGGGCCATCCGTAAACCGGAGCTGCTGTCGCTGTGGACGGCGGTGCCGCTGTACCTGTTCTACTGGGCGATGTACCCGGCGATCTACCTGCTCAACGCCAGCGCCAACGCCATCCTGCGCATTGCAGGCCAAGGTGAGCCCGGCCCGCATCATGAGCACCATTACAGCCGCGAAGAACTCAAGCTGATCCTGCACTCCAGCCGTGGCCAGGACCCGAGCGACCAAGGCATGCGGGTACTGGCCTCCGCCGTGGAAATGGGCGAGCTGGAAGTGGTGGACTGGGCCAACTCCCGGGAAGACATGGTCACCCTGGACTTCAATGCCCCGCTCAAGGAAATCCTCGCGCTGTTCCGCCGCCACAAATTCAGCCGCTACCCGGTGTACGACGCGGTACGCAACGAATTTGTCGGCCTGCTGCACATCAAGGACCTGCTGCTGGAGTTGGCGGCCCTGGACCACATCCCCGAGTCGTTCAACCTGGCCGAACTGACCCGGCCGCTGGAACGTGTGTCGCGGCACATGCCGCTGTCGCAGTTGCTGGAGCAGTTCCGCAAAGGCGCCGCACACTTTGCCCTGGTGGAAGAAGCCGACGGTAAAGTCATCGGCTACCTGACCATGGAAGACGTGCTCGAAGTGCTGGTGGGCGATATCCAGGACGAACACCGCAAGGCTGAACGCGGCATTCTCGCCTATCAGCCCGGCAAACTGCTGGTGCGCGGCGATACCCCGCTGTTCAAGGTGGAACGCCTGCTGGGTGTGGACCTGGACCACATCGAAGCCGAAACCCTGGCCGGCCTAATCTACGACACCCTGAAACGGGTGCCCGAAGAGGAAGAAGTGCTGGAAGTGGAAGGCTTGCGGATCATCATCAAGAAGATGAAGGGGCCGAAGATCGTATTGGCCAAGGTCCTGCTGCTGGATTAACCCCTGCACACCAGAAACCCTGTAGTGAGCGGGCTTGCCCCGCGCTGGGGGGCAAGCCCGCTCACTACAATCACGCACCCGGGACGAAGTGCTTCTGTGCCGTACCCCGTGCGATCAGGCGCGAGATGTAGTCGAGTTTCTGCGCATCCTGGTCGATAAACCGGAAGGTCAGTTGCAGCCAGTCGCTGTCGGGCTTGGGCTCGTAGGCGACGATAGCGTGCAGGTAGCCGTTCAAGCGGGCGACTTCGGCGTTTTCGCCTTGCTCAAGGTCGAGTACCGCACTTTCCAGTACCTGAGGCAGGATTTCGCCGCGACGCACCACCAGCAGCGCTTCCTTGATGCTCAGCGCCTTGATCACACATTGCTGGCTGCCGCTGGACAGTCGCAGCTGGCCTTGGCCGCGGTTACCGGTCGGCGCTGCTGACGGCGCCTGTACCGGAGGGCTGTTGAGCAAGCCCTTATTTGGCGCGGGCGCAGCCGCCGCGACAGGGGCTGCGCGCACGGCCTCAGGCTTGCCACCGGTCAGGGCGCTCAGGGAGTCGTTGCCAAAAGCCGAGTTCACCTTGGTCGGCGCACTGGCGACCAAGGCGTCGAGACGGCCGACCTTGTGCAAAGCCTGTTTGACCTTGTTCAACAACTGTTCGTTGGTGAAGGGCTTGCTGACGTAGCCGGAAACGCCTGCCTGGATCGCCTGAACCACGTTCTCCTTGTCGCCACGGCTGGTCACCATCACGAACGGCATGGCCTTGAGGTGCGCTTGCTCACGGCACCAGGTCAGCAGCTCCAGACCGGACATCTCGGGCATTTCCCAGTCGCACAGCACCAGGTCGAAGCTCTCGCGCATCAGGACGGATTGCGCCTTTTTACCGTTTACCGCGTCTTCGATCTTGATCCCGGGGAAGTAGTTACGCAGGCACTTCTTCACCAAGTCGCGGATAAACGAGGCGTCGTCCACCACCAATACACTGACTTTACTCATCGACCCTTCATCCTATAGAAACTTCGGCACGCAAAACGCCTGACTGATAGCATTTTGCCAAAACTCGCGGGTCACAGAAGAACTTTATTGCTCCTGCTGTGCAAGAAAAATTGTAGCCACAAACAAAAACGCCCGACCAAAGGCCGGGCGTTAATTTCTCGGGCAACCTTATTTATCGTCAGGTTCGCCGGGAACATTAGGGTTTTGATCAACGGTCCCTTCAACTTCGGCTTTCATGCGCTTGAGGCCCATGTGCCGCACGTCGGTGCCGCGAACCAGGTAAATCACCAGTTCCGAGATATTGCGCGCGTGGTCGCCGATACGCTCCAGGGAGCGTAGCACCCAAATGATGTTCAAGACCCGCGAGATAGAGCGTGGATCTTCCATCATGTAAGTGGCCAGCTCGCGCAGCGCCGTCTTGTACTCGCGGTCGATGACCTTGTCGTACTGGGCCACCGACAACGCCAACTCGGCGTCGAAGCGGGCAAACGCGTCGAGCGCATCGCGCACCATGTTGCGCACCTGGTCGCCGATATGGCGCACTTCCACGTAACCGCGCGGCGCTTCGCCTTCTTCACACAATTGAATGGCACGACGGGCGATCTTGGTGGATTCGTCTCCGATGCGCTCCAGGTCAATCACCGACTTGGAAATGCTGATGATCAAACGCAGGTCGGATGCCGCCGGCTGGCGACGCGCCAGGATCCGTAGGCATTCTTCGTCGATATTGCGTTCCATCTGGTTGATCTGTTCATCGATCTCGCGCACTTGCTGGGCCAGGCCCGAGTCGGCCTCGATCAGCGCGGTGACGGCGTCGTTGACTTGCTTCTCCACCAACCCGCCCATCGCCAGGAGGTGGCTGCGCACTTCCTCAAGCTCGGCGTTGAACTGCGCGGAGATGTGATGGGTAAGACCTTCTTTGCTAATCATGTTGGCGTCCTTGGAACGTCCGGTAAGGTGCGGAGAGCCGCAGCATTCAGTGCAATCGAAACCACCGGATACTAGCCGTAGCGACCGGTGATGTAGTCTTCGGTCTGCTTCTTCGCCGGATTGGTGAACAGCGTATCGGTGTCGCCGAATTCCACCAGCTTGCCCATGTACATGAACGCGGTGTAGTCGGAAACCCGCGCCGCCTGTTGCATGTTGTGAGTCACGATAACGATGGTGAACTTGGACTTGAGCTCGTAGATCAGCTCTTCGACCTTCAAGGTCGAGATCGGGTCGAGCGCCGAGCAAGGTTCGTCGAGCAGCAACACTTCCGGCTCCACGGCGATGGTACGGGCGATCACCAGACGCTGCTGCTGGCCGCCGGACAGGCCGAGTGCCGAGTCGTGCAGGCGGTCTTTGACCTCATCCCACAGCGCAGCGCCTTTCAAGGCCCACTCCACCGCTTCGTCGAGGATGCGCTTTTTGTTGATGCCCTGAATGCGCAGGCCGTAGACCACGTTTTCGTAGATGGTCTTGGGGAACGGGTTCGGCTTCTGGAACACCATGCCCACGCGGCGACGCAACTCGGCCACATCTTCGCCCTTACGATAGATGTTGCTGCCGTAAAGGTTGATGGCGCCGTCCACACGGCAACCGTCCACCAGGTCGTTCATGCGGTTGAACGTACGCAGCAGCGTGGACTTGCCGCAGCCGGACGGGCCGATAAAAGCCGTCACGCGTTGCTTGGGGATGTTCATGCTGACGTCGAACAGCGCCTGTTTCTCGCCGTAGTACAGGCTCAGGCCCGGTACTTCGATGGCCACGGTTTCCTGGGCCAGGCTCAGGCTCTGTTTGTCGCGACCCAGGGCCGACATGTTGATGCCGTGGGTGTGGGTTTCGTGTTGCATGGGATGCTCCCTGTGCTACCAATTCGTTGTGTGGAAGCGGCTTGCTCGCCCCCACATTGAGTCCGCGTCAATTCGGATCAGCTATCCAGTGCTTTGTATTTTTCGCGCAGGTGGTTACGAATCCACACTGCCGACAGGTTGAGCGTGGCGATCACCAGCACCAGCAGCAGGGCCGTGGCGTACACCAGTGGCCGCGCGGCCTCGACGTTGGGGCTCTGGAAGCCGACGTCATAGATATGGAAGCCCAGGTGCATGATCTTCTGGTCCAGGTGCAGGTACGGGTAGTTGCCGTCCAGCGGCAGCGACGGTGCCAGTTTCACCACACCCACCAGCATCAGCGGAGCCACCTCACCAGCGGCACGGGCCACGGCGAGAATCATGCCGGTCATCATCGCCGGGCTAGCCATCGGCAGCACGATCTTCCACAGCGTTTCCGCCTTGGTCGCGCCCAGTGCCAGGGAACCTTCACGCACGGTGCGGGGGATCCGCGCCAAGCCTTCTTCGGTGGCTACGATCACCACCGGCACGGCCAGCAGCGCCAGGGTCAGCGAGGCCCACAGCAGGCCCGGCGTACCGAAGGTCGGGGCCGGCAGGGCTTCGGCGAAGAACAGACGGTCGACCGAGCCACCCAGGACGTACACAAAGAAACCGAGACCGAACACGCCGTAAACGATGGCCGGGACGCCCGCCAGGTTGTTCACGGCGATGCGGATCACGCGAGTCAGAGTGTTCTGCTTGGCGTACTCACGCAGGTAAACCGCCGCCAGTACACCGAACGGCGTCACGATCATCGCCATGATCAGGGTCATCATCACGGTGCCGAAGATCGCCGGGAAAATCCCGCCTTCGGTGTTGGCTTCCCGTGGGTCGTCGCTGAGGAATTCCCAGACCTTGCTGAAGTAGAAACCGATCTTGGTCAGGGTACCCATGGCGTTCGGCTGGTAGGCGTGTACCACTTTACCAATGCCGATTTCCACTTCCTTGCCGTTGGCGTCGCGAGCCGTCAGGCTGTCGCGGTTGAACTGGGTGTGCAGGTCTGCCAGGCGTGCTTCGACCTCTTTATAGCGATTATTCAGCTCGGCACGGCCCGCTTCCATATCGGCCTGGGCCGTGGCGTCGAGCTTGCCTTCCAGCTCCAGCTTGCGACCGTGCAGGCGGATGCGCTCCAACCCGGCGTTGATCGCGCCGATATCGGATTTCTCCAGGGTCTTGAGCTGGGCAGCCAGCTTGTTGACGCGCTCGACACGGGCTTGCAGCTCAGGCCACGCAGCCTCGCCTTCGGCGACAACCTTGCCATCCTGTTTGACGTTGATCAGGGTGCCGTAGAAGTTGCCCCACTCACGACGCTCGATGGCCATCAGCTCGACCGGTTTGGTCTGGTCTTTCAACCACTCGCCGACGATCCAGGTGAAATCGTTGCCGTTCAGGTCACGGTTGCCGACCTTGATCAGCTCGCGGGTCATGAATTCCGGGCCCTGGTCAGGCACCGGCAAGCCGGCGCTTTTCAGGCGCTCGCGGGGCACTTCTTCCTTCTGCACCACTTCGCCGATGACGATGTGGTTTTCCTGGCCGGGCACGCTGTAGTTGGCCTGGATCAGGTCAGCCGGCCAGAAATGACCCAGGCCGCGCACCGCAATCACGGCCAGCAAGCCAATGGTCATGATGACCGCGATGGACACCGCGCCACCGCTGATCCAGACGCCGGGGGCGCCGCTCTTGAACCATCCATTCAGGGAGTTCTGTTTCACAGACTTCTACCTTTCTTAAAGCGACGAGTATTTCTTGCGCAGACGCTGACGGATCAGCTCGGCGAGGGTGTTCATGATGAAGGTGAACAGCAGTAGCACCAGCGCCGAGAGGAACAGCACGCGGTAGTGGCTGCCGCCTACTTCCGATTCCGGCATTTCCACCGCGACGTTGGCTGCCAGGGTGCGCAGGCCTTCGAACAGGTTCATTTCCATCACCGGAGTGTTACCAGTGGCCATCAGTACGATCATGGTCTCGCCGACGGCACGGCCCATGCCGATCATCAGCGCCGAGAAGATACCCGGGCTTGCGGTCAGGATGACCACGCGGGTCATGGTCTGCCACGGTGTGGCGCCCAGGGCCAGTGAGCCCAGGGTCAGGCCGCGCGGCACGCTGAATACGGCATCTTCGGCGATGGAGTAGATGTTCGGGATCACTGCAAAACCCATGGCCAGGCCGACGACCAGGGCGTTGCGCTGGTCATAGGTGATGCCCAGGTCGTGGGAGATCCACATGCGCATGTCGCCGCCGAAGAACCAGGTCTCCAAGTATGGGCTCATATACAGCGAGAGCCAGCCCACGAACAGGATCACCGGGATCAGGATCGCGCTTTCCCAGCCATCCGGCACCCGCAGGCGCAGCGACTCAGGCAAGCGGCTGAAGATGAAACCGGCAACCAGGATGCCAATCGGCAGCAGCATCAGCAGGCTGAAAATCCCCGGCAGATGCCCTTCGACATACGGTGCCAGGAACAGGCCGGCGAAGAAGCCGAGGATCACCGTCGGCATCGCTTCCATCAATTCGATCACCGGCTTGACCTTGCGGCGCAGGCTCGGGGCCATGAAGTAAGCGGTGTAGATCGCTGCGGCAACCGCCAGGGGTGCGGCCAGCAACATGGCGTAGAACGCGGCTTTCAGCGTGCCGAACGTCAACGGAGCCAGGCTCATCTTGGGTTCGAAGTCGGTGTTGGCGGCGGTCGATTGCCAGACGTATTTAGGCTCGTCGTAGTTTTCGTACCAGACTTTGCTCCACAACGCGCTCCACGACACTTCCGGGTGCGGGTTGTCCAGCAACAGCGGCTGCAGCTTGCCGCCGGCTTCGACGATCACTTGATTGGCGCGCGGCGACAGGCCGAACAGGCCTTGCCCATCCACCACCGGGTCCACCAGCAGGGTGCGGTGCGCGGTGCTGTGGAACACGCCGAACTTGCCGGAGGCGTCGAGGGCGGTGAAGCCTTTGCGACGCTCTTCAGCAGTGATTTCCACGATCGGCGCAGTGCCCATCTGGAAGGTGCGGATCTGTTTCAGGCGCTGTTCGCCATCCGGGTCGCGGGCCATGAACCACTGGGCCAGGCCGCCCTTCGAGTCACCGACGATCAGCGAGATGCCACCGACCAATTGCGTACTGGCGGTGATTTCGGCGGTGCCGTCTTCGAGCAGCTTATAGCGCCCATTGAGGCTCTTGTCGCGCAGGCTGAACACGTCGGCCAGGGCACGGCCGTTGACCACATACAACCATTGCTGGCGCGGGTCGATGAAGATCGCCTTCACCGGCTCAGTCATTTGCGGCAGCTCGATGCGCTTCTGCTCGCTGGTCACTTCGCCGGTCATCATGTTTTCTTCGCGGCTCAGGCCCAGCGCGTTCAAATACGAACCGGCGGAACCGGCCACCACCAGCGAAGAGTCGGTAGCGTTGAGAGCGACGTGCTCCAGCGGGCGGCCTTGATCGTCGAGGACAATCGGCGTTTCACCGTAGGGGTATTCCACGGCTGGGTTGATAGTTTTCTTGCCGTCCGGGTAAGACACCTTATAGGTGTGGCGGAAGACGAGGGCCTGGCCATTGGACAAGCCGAGGATCACCAACGGGCTGCCTGGCTGGTCTCGACCGATAGACACCACTTGGCTGCCGGCCGGCAGCGGCAGGTCGATACGCTTGAGCTCGGCGCCGGTCTGTACATCAAAGAACAGCGCCTGGCCCTTGTCGGAAACCCGCATGGCAACTTGGTTCTGTTCTTCGATGGCGATCATCAGCGGCTTGCCGGCGTCCTGCATCCATGCAGGCGTCAACGCATCTTCCTTGGTCAGCGAAGCCCCTTGGAACAGCGGCGCGACAACGTAGGCAAGGAAGAAGAAAATCAGGGTAATGGCGCCGAGGACGGCGAGGCCGCCGACCAGTACGTACCAACGGGTCAGGCGATCCTTGAGCGCGCGAAGGCGGCGCTTGCGTTGCAGTTCAGGCGTATTGAAATCAATGCGCTTGGGGGGAGAAGTCGTCGTCATGGTGGAATTGGCCAGATCATTCATGCGCACACCCTAGCGATCCTGTATGACAGAAAGATGACAATGCAGTGACGCAAGAAATCCGCCGCTAGCAGGGCTTGCAGCGGATCAGAAATTAAGAGGCGAGGTCCAGGTCTTACCGACCCCGCCTGGGCCTTGAACCGTGGAGCGAACCCGGTTCAAGGCGGCTTTACCGAAGGCTTACTTGGCGCCTTCTTTCAGGCCCAGGTCAGCCAGGGCCTTGGCGGCAACTTTGGCTGGCAGTGGGATGTAGCCGTCCTTGACGACAACTTCCTGGCCTTGCTTGGACAACACAAGCTTCACGAACTCAGCTTCCAGCGGTGCCAGAGGCTTGTTCGGGGCTTTGTTGACGTAGACGTAGAGGAAGCGCGACAGCGGGTATTTGCCGTTCAGGGCGTTTTCTTCGCTGTCTTCGATGAAGTCGGTGCTGCCTTTCTTGGCCAGGGCAACAGTCTTCACGCTTGCAGTCTTGTAGCCGATGCCCGAGTAACCGATGCCGTTCAGCGAGGAGCTGATCGACTGCACGACCGAAGCCGAGCCTGGTTGTTCGTTCACGTTTGGCTTGTAGTCGCCTTTGCACAGGGCTTCTTCTTTGAAGTAGCCGTAAGTGCCGGATACCGAGTTACGACCGAACAGTTGCACTGGCTTGTTGGCCAGGTCGCCGGTCACGCCCAGGTCACCCCAGGTTTTCACGTCGGCTTTAGCGCCGCACAGACGAGTCGAGGAGAAGATCGCGTCGACCTGTTCCATGGTCAGGTGCTGGATCGGGTTGTCCTTGTGTACGAAGACCGCCAGGGCATCCACGGCAACCGGGATAGCGGTTGGCTTGTAGCCGTACTTCTGCTCGAAGGCAGCCAGTTCGGTGTCCTTCATCTTGCGGCTCATCGGGCCCAGGTTGGAGGTGCCTTCAGTCAGCGCAGGTGGCGCAGTGGCGGAGCCGGCGGCTTGAATCTGGATGTTGACGTTCGGGTATTCCTTTTTGTAACCCTCGGCCCACAGGGTCATCAGGTTGGCCAAGGTATCGGAACCGACGCTGGACAAGTTGCCCGACACACCAGTGGTCTTGACGTACGCCGGAATTGCCGGATCAACACCAGCGGCCACCGCGTTGGCGGTCGCAACGCCAGCAGCGACAAAAGTCATTGCCGCCATCAAACGTTTCAGTTTCATGCCTTGCTCCTAGCAGATAGGGATAGTTGGATCGGGGCCAAGTATCAGTAGGCCGTGTGAACACTCTATGTCTGGAATGTGACAATTAGATGAAAGGCCAGCATTCATGAAAAATCTGACAGGAAGGAGAAACTCAACAAATTCGGGGTTTGCGAGGCAGGTTGAAGCGTTTGGGGAGTTGTTTCAGAAACACTCTGTAATCGTTGCTCGAACACCGGTGGCGAGCGAGCCTGCTCGCCACCGGCTCATCGATAGCTCAGCGCCCGCGCTTCCACAGGTATCCGCCCACGGCCATTCCCATCACACACAGGACAGCAACGTAATAGGCCGGGCCCATCGGGCTTTCCTTCATCAGCAACGACACCGCCAATGGCGTCAGGCCACCGAATACGGCATAGGCGACGTTGTAGGAAAATGACAACCCACTAAAGCGCACTACTGGCGGGAAGGCTTTCACCATCACGTAGGGCACCACGCCGATGGTGCCGACAAACAGACCGGTCAAGGCATACAGCGGGAACAGCCAGTCGGGATGGGCAAGCAGGCTGTGATACAGCGTCCATGAGGTCGCCAGCAGCAGTGCGCAGCCGCTGACCAACACGCGGCCGGCGCCGAAGCGGTCGGCCAGGGCGCCGGAGGCGATGCAACCCAGGCTCAGGGTGACGATGGCCAGGCTGTTGGCTTGCAGGGCGACGGTCGGGCTGAAGTGATAGAGGGTTTGCAGCACGGTCGGGGTCATCAGGATCACCACGACAACGCCGGCCGACAACAACCAGGTCAACAGCATCGACAGCACGATGGCGCCACGGTGGTCGCGCAATACTGCGCGTAATGGTAACTCGGCGGCCAGGGCCTTGCGCTGCTGCATCTCGGCGAAGATCGGCGTTTCATGCAGCCAACGACGCAGGTATACCGACAGCAGCCCGAACACACCACCGAGCAGGAACGGGATGCGCCAGGCGTAATCGGCGACCTGCTCCGGGCTGTAGATCGTGTTGATGGCCGTGGCCACCAGCGAGCCCAGCAGGATACCGGCGGTGAGGCCGCTGGTCAGGGTGCCGCAGGCGTAGCCGATGTGCCGGGACGGAACGTGCTCGGAGACGAACACCCAGGCGCCCGGCACTTCGCCACCGATCGCGGCGCCCTGGATGATCCGCATCAGCAGTAACAGCAGCGGCGCCCACAGGCCGATCTGCGCGTAGGTCGGCAGCAGCCCCATGATCAGGGTCGGCACGGCCATCATGAAGATACTCAAGGTGAACATCTTCTTGCGGCCCAGCAAATCGCCGAAGTGCGCCATGATGATGCCGCCCAGCGGGCGTGCCAGGTAGCCCGCGGCGAAGATGCCGAAAGTCTGCAGCATGCGCAGCCATTCAGGCATGTCGACGGGGAAGAACAGTTTTCCAACCACGGTGGCGAAAAACACGAAAATGATGAAGTCGTAGAACTCCAGCGCCCCGCCCAAGGCAGACAGCGACAGCGTTTTATAGTCGTTGCGGGTCAGCGGGCGCGAAGGTTGCGCACTGCTTGCGGGCACGGAGGACATGGCAAGGCTTCTCTTATAGTAATCAGAACGGCAAGCCCGGGACTTGCATCGGGTTTGGCAAGATAGCAAATCGCTTGGAAAAGCACAGCGTCCGCCGAATAACACTTCAATGGGCGAAATATTCCTTGTTCATACGCTTTAACCGCAATAAGAAGCACAGTTGCCGGAAAAAGCCGCATTACAGACGCTAATTGCCGACCAAATGAGCGTCGGGTGGTCGTCGCGGCGCAATCGTCCCGATATACTCGGCCCTTGCAAGCGCCAGACCCGCTGTCTTGAGGGGCTGCTGTGCCAAAACGTTGTTGGGTGCCATCCAGCCGATTTGGCAGAGTTTCCCTTTAGTCCGCCTTACGAGAAACGCATTGAGCGGTGTATGTTGGTGCTGAAACGTTTTTTTGAAGACGGCTATCCACTTGAAATACCCATGAAGCGTCACGGGTCAGAGGCACCCTCGGCATGATCGAACTCGAACAAGAAGATCCTATCCCGCAAGGCGATCTCGCTCTGCAAATCACTGCGCTTCCGCGTGAAACCAACGGTTTTGGCGACATCTTTGGTGGCTGGCTGGTCGCACAGATGGATTTGGCCGGCACCGCCATGGCCAGCAAGGTCGCAGGTGGGCGCGTGGCCACCGTGGCGATTGATCGCATGGCGTTCCTGGTGCCGGTGGCCGTGGGCGCGCAGTTGTCCTTCTATACCCAGGCCCTGGAAATCGGCCGCAGCTCGATCCAGATGATGGTCGAAGTGTGGAGCGACGACCCGCTGTCCAGCGAATGGCGCAAGGTCACCGAGGCGGTGTTTGTCTTCGTCGCCATCGATGGCAGCGGCCGTACTCGTTCGGTACCGTCGCGCGCGCGTTAAACCTCGCCGGTTTTTGACGGTCAATTGCCCCATTGCCTGCCCATTGAGAGTATTGCCATGCCTACGCCCCACGTTGAAGCCGTGAAACAGGACGAGCTGGATTGCTGGCGCATCCGCCACAACGACGCCGAACTGATGGTGGCCCAACAGGGCGCGCACATCTTCAGTTATCAGCGCCAGGGCGAGCAGCCGCTGATCTGGCAGAACCCTGAGGCGGTGTTCAAGACAGGCAAAGGCATTCGTACCGGCGTGCCGGTGTGCTGGCCGTGGTTTGGCGTATTCGACCGCAACCCGCAGAGCGTGAAGGCGATGCGTCAAAGCGAGCAGCCGGCTGGCGCTCACGGTTTTGTGCGCACCGCACTCTGGACCTTGGCCGCAGCCGAGGCCGAAGGCAATGCACTGCGCGTCGACTTCGTGTTACCGGCGCCGGCAGGTGGTTTCCCTGGCTGGCCCCATCAGGTCGACCTCAAGCTGAGCCTGCTGCTGGACGACCAACTGCATATCCGCCTGACCAGCCATAACCGTGGCACCGACACCGTGACCCTCAGCCAGGCACTGCACACCTACTTCGCTGTCAGCGATGTGCGAAACGTACAGGTCGAGGGCCTGGATGGCCTGGCGTATATCGATACTGCCGACGGTTGGGCCGAGAAAACCCAATCCGGCCTGCTGCACTTTACTGCAGAGACGGATCGCATCTACCTCGATACCCGGACGCAGCTGAATATTGTCGATAAAGACTGGCAACGCCGCATCCAGCTGACCGCCGAGGGCTCCAGGTCCACTGTGATCTGGAACCCGTGGACCGAGCGCGCCAAAGCGCTGGACGACATGGCCGACGACGGCTGGCCGGGCATGCTGTGCATCGAGACGGCCAACGTGCTGGATGATGTGGTGAAGCTGGCGCCCGGCGAAAGCCACACCTTGGGCGTGAGCCTCAGCGCTATCACCCTGTAAACAAAACATGTGAGAGGGGGCTTGCTCCCTCCCACAGGGATAGGCGTTGCGGATTAGAGATCCGACTCCTTCACGACCCGCACCTTCGCCGCATCCAGCGCATAGGCGGCATCCGCCAAGTCGTTATTCACCTTCTCCACCTTCAGCATGCCCGTGACCCATAGCGGCGTGTAGATATCCTCCAGCTTCAGCCCCTTGGGATAACGCACCAGCACCAGCTGGTTAGGCGGTGGTGGCGGCACATGGATGCAGGCGCCCGGGTACGGCACCAGGAAGAACAACGTACTGCGACCCTTCGCGTCGGTTTCCAACGGGACGGGGTAGCCGCCGATACGGATGTTCTTGCCGTTCATGGCCGCCACGGTCTTGGTCGAATACATCACCGCAGGCAAGCCTTTGCTCTGCTTCAAGCCACCTTTGTCGGTGAAGGTGCCTTGTGCTTCGGGAGAGTTGTGGTCGATTTCAGGCATGGCTTCGAGCGCTTTCTGATCCGAGAGCGGCATCAGGTCTAGCCAGTCGGTTTCCGGCAGTTCGCCAGCGTGCGCCAGGCCGGAGCCCAGCAAGAGAAGCGTTAACAGAAGTCGGCGCATGGGGAAGCTCGGCAAGTACAAAGTGGCGAGCATTCTAACCCTCTGCACCTGCGCAGCGCAGAGGGTTCAACGCGTGGATTATTTCTTTTTCAGCAGGCCGTAGATAACCAGCAGCACGACAGCGCCAACCAACGCACCGAAGAAGCCTGCGCCTTGGCCCGCCTCGTAGATGCCCAGGGCCTGACCACCGTAGGTGGCGACCAGAGAACCTGCAATACCCAGCAGGATCGTCATGATCCAACCCATGCTGTCGTCGCCAGGCTTGAGGAAACGCGCCAGCAGACCGACGATCAGGCCGATAAAGATGGTTCCGATGATACCCATGGCATTTCCCTCTGAATGTAGGTGAACTATGCCAAAGCCTAGCAGGCTTTGGCATCCTGCAATCAGAGGACGGCGACCCCCAAATGGTTCCCGCCGATCCCGGGCTTATTGTTCGGCGATCAGCGCTTCAACCTTGAGGATCTGCGCTTGCAGCGTTGCGCGATCCTTGCAACGCAGGTTGGCATGACCGACCTTGCGCCCCGCCTTGAAGGCCTTGCCGTAGTGATGCAGATGGCAGTCGTCGATAGCGATGACTCGCTCAACCGCAGGCACCGTGCCGATGAAGTTCAGCATGGCGCTCTCGCCGACCTTGGCCGTAGACCCCAGCGGCAAGCCGGCGACCGCCCGCAGGTGGTTTTCGAACTGGCTGCACTCAGCGCCTTCGGTGGTCCAGTGCCCGGAGTTGTGCACACGCGGGGCGATTTCGTTGGCCTTGAGGCCACCGTCGACTTCAAAGAACTCGAACGCCATTACGCCAACGTAGTCCAGCTGCTTGAGCACGCGGCTGGAATAGTCTTCGGCCAGGGCTTGCAGCGGGTGATCAGTGCTGGCCACCGACAATTTGAGGATGCCGCTGTCGTGAGTGTTATGCACCAACGGGTAGAAGCGGGTTTCACCATCACGGGCACGCACGGCGATCAGCGAGACTTCACCGGTGAACGGCACGAAGCCTTCCAGCAGACAGCCAACGCTGCCCAGCTCGGCAAAGGTGCCGACCACATCAGCCTCGGTACGCAGGACTTTCTGGCCCTTGCCGTCGTAACCCAGGGTACGGGTTTTCAGCACGGCCGGCAGGCCGATGCTGGCGACGGCAGCGTCCAGGTCCGCCTGGGACTGGATGTCGGCGAAGGCCGGGGTCGGAATGCCCAGGTCCTTGAACATGCTTTTCTCGAACCAGCGGTCGCGAGCGATACGCAGCGCTTCGGCGCTCGGGTACACCGGTACGAACTGCGACAGGAAGGCCACGGTTTCGGCCGGGACGCTTTCGAACTCGAAGGTCACCAGATCGACTTCGTCAGCCAGTTGGCGCAGGTGGTCCGGGTCGCTGTAGTCTGCGCGCAAGTGCTCACCAAGAGCGGCCGCGCAAGCGTCCGGCGCCGGGTCCAGGAAAGCGAAGTCCATTCCCAGCGGCGTTCCCGCCAGGGCCAGCATGCGGCCCAATTGGCCGCCACCGATTACACCGATCTTCATCGTCAACAACCTCAGGCGATACGTGGGTCTGGATTGTCCAGCACGCTGTCTGTCTGTTCAGCACGGAATTTTTTCAGCACCGCATGGAATTGCGGGTGCTTGGCGCCCAGGATGCTGGCGGACAGCAAGGCTGCGTTGATCGCACCGGCCTTGCCGATCGCCAGGGTCGCCACCGGAACACCGGCCGGCATCTGTACGATGGACAGCAGCGAGTCCACGCCCGAGAGCATCGACGACTGCACCGGTACGCCGAGCACCGGCAGGTGGGTCTTGGCCGCACACATGCCCGGCAGGTGGGCTGCACCACCGGCACCGGCGATGATCACCTCGATGCCACGGGATTCTGCTTCATCGGCATACTGGAACAGCAAATCCGGAGTGCGGTGGGCGGAGACCACTTTCACTTCGTAGGGAATGCCGAGTTTTTCCAGCATATCGGCGGTGTGGCTAAGGGTGGACCAATCGGACTTGGAGCCCATGATCACGCCAACCAATGCACTCATCGTCGTGCCTCTTCTCTCTGGGCGCCCGCGGGCGCGTCAAAAAACAACAAGCCACGCGGGAGACCGGCGTGGCTTGTTGTACGAAATTCAGGCCGATTGGACCGGCCGAAGGCCGCGCAGTATACCGTAATAATGCAGATAAACAGCCCCTGGAATGACCATCTGTCTTACGGCGCAAACCAGCGGTTTTATTGACTTACGAGTCAGTCCAAGACACCGCAAAACCCTGTGGGAGGGGGCTTGCTCCCGATAGCGGCGTATCAGTGACAAATAAGTACCTGACACCCCGTCATGCCAGGCCCCTCCCACATTTGAACAGTTTTGGTCTCAGGCATTCTGCGCCGCTCCCCCCTCCAGCTTGCGCCACAGCAGCCGCACGTTCGCCTTGCGCACCAACGCGCAGCGATACAGACGGATCTCCAGCGGCACATGCCATTGCGGGCCGCCGCACACGACCAGTTCGCCCCGGGCCAATTCCGCCCGTACGCTCAGTTGCGGTACCCAGGCGATGCCCAAGCCTTCCAGGGCCATGCTCTTGAGGCTATCGGCCATGGCGGTTTCATACACCGTCGTAAAGCGCAGCGCACGCTGGCGCAGCAGCAGGTGCACCGAACGGCCCAGGAAAGCACCGGCGCTGTAGGCCAGCAACGGCACGCTGGCTTCGCCCTCCAGGTCGAACAGTGGCTTGCCCTCGGCGTCGGCGGCGCAGACCGGGAGCATTTCGGTGTTGCCCAGATGCAGCGAGGGGAAGATTTCGGCATCCATCTGCATCGCCGCGTCCGGGTCGTAGAACGCCAGCATCAGATCGCAGCCACCTTCGCGCAGGGCGTGCACCGCGTCGCCGACGTTGGTGGCGACCAGCCGCGTGGCAATGTTCAAGCCTTCGTTGCGCAATTGCGCAATCCAGCGCGGGAAGAAGCCCAAGGCCAGGGAATGGGCCGCTGCCACTTGCATGACCTCACCCTGCCCGCCTTCCAGGTGATGCAGATGGCGCAACACTTCCCCGAGCTGTTCGACCACCGTACGCGCGGTGACCAGGAACAACTGCCCCGCCGCCGTCAGTTCCACCGGCGTACGCGAGCGGTTGACCAGGGTCAGGCCCAGCGCGGCTTCCAGGCTACGGATGCGGCGACTGAACGCCGGCTGGGTCACAAAGCGCCGCTCCGCCGCCTGGGAAAAACTGCGAGTTGCCGCCAGGGCACTGAAGTCTTCCAGCCATTTGCTCTCAAGGTTCATCACTTCCTCCCACGGGTATGCACCATTTTGGCACACACGCCCGCCATCATAGCTGGGTCACATCCACATTATGCCGTTTGTGCATGGGTCAGTGCTGAACAGCATTGGCCCAAAAACTTATGGAAGCCTAGCATTCGCAGCGTTCCGGCCAGTTCCGGGTCCATATCGAGATGATTTCCGTCATGTCCTCCGCTGCATCTTTCCGTACCGAAAAAGACCTGCTTGGCGTACTCGAAGTACCCGCCCAAGCGTATTACGGCATCCAGACCCTGCGAGCGGTGAATAACTTCCGCCTCTCGGGCGTTCCGATTTCGCATTACCCGAAATTGGTGGTCGGTCTGGCAATGGTCAAGCAAGCGGCGGCTGACGCCAACCGCGAGCTGGGTCAGCTCAGCGAAGCCAAGCACGCTGCCATCAGCGAAGCCTGTGCCCGTCTGATCCGCGGCGATTTCCACGAAGAGTTCGTGGTGGACATGATTCAAGGCGGCGCCGGCACTTCAACCAACATGAATGCCAACGAAGTCATCGCCAACATCGCGTTGGAGGCCATGGGCCACAACAAGGGCGAGTACCAGTACCTGCACCCTAACAACGACGTGAACATGGCGCAGTCGACCAACGACGCCTACCCGACCGCGATCCGCCTGGGTCTGCTGCTGGGTCATGATGCGCTGCTGGCCAGTCTCGACAGCCTGATCCAGGCGTTCGCCGCCAAGGGTGAAGAATTCAGCCACGTCCTGAAAATGGGCCGTACCCAACTGCAAGACGCCGTGCCGATGACCCTCGGCCAGGAATTCCGCGCCTTCGCCACCACCCTGGGTGAAGACCTGGCCCGCCTGAAAACCCTGGCGCCGGAACTGCTCACCGAAGTCAACCTGGGCGGCACCGCCATCGGCACCGGCATCAACGCCGACCCACGCTATCAGGCCCTGGCGGTACAACGCCTGGCCGTGATCAGCGGTCAGCCGGTCGTACCGGCCGCCGACCTGATCGAAGCCACTTCCGACATGGGCGCCTTCGTACTGTTCTCCGGCATGCTCAAGCGTACCGCGGTGAAGCTGTCGAAGATCTGCAACGACCTGCGCCTGTTGTCCAGCGGCCCGCGTACCGGCATCAACGAAATCAACCTGCCGGCACGCCAGCCAGGCAGCTCGATCATGCCCGGCAAGGTCAACCCGGTGATCCCGGAAGCCGTGAACCAGGTAGCGTTCCAAGTGATCGGTAACGACCTGGCACTGACCATGGCAGCCGAAGGCGGCCAACTGCAGCTGAACGTGATGGAGCCGCTGATCGCATTCAAGATCTTCGACTCGATCCGCCTGCTGCAACGCGCCATGGACATGCTGCGCGAACACTGCATCACCGGCATCACCGCCAACGAAGCCCGTTGCCGCGAGCTGGTGGAGCACTCCATCGGCCTGGTCACCGCGCTGAACCCGTATATCGGCTACGAAAACGCCACCCGTATCGCCCGTGTCGCCCTTGAAAGCGGCCGCGGCGTGCTGGAATTGGTGCGCGAGGAAGGCTTGCTCGACGATGCCATGCTCGACGACATCCTGCGCCCCGAGAACATGATCGCTCCACGCTTGGTCCCCTTGAAGGCCTAAGTGTCTGTTGCACCGCTCACCAGGCTGAGGGACTAGACACCTCTCACCTTTTGAGGGCCTGAAGGCTCGTTCTTCAGGCCCTTTTTTTGTCTCAAGGTTGTGAAATGATGCCCATAAAAACTCCAATATCGCCCTGTAAACCCTCCTTGCCAGCCGACACACGGCTGAAACCTTTAATCGTCTCGTGCAGACGGATCCCGCTCGCCTAGGTATAGTGCCGCCCCTCTTCGCGTCTACGGCCATCGATACGAGGCCCGAAGCAACGCGAAAGCGCATGAATAACAACACCCGCAAAAGGATTGGGATCGAACCGTCGCGCACTGCCTGGTGCTATGCGAAGGCCCGGACCGTCCTGCGTTTGCCATTAGAAAAATCAGCGAGGAACACTCCATGCTCGAAGTCATCAACGACTTCCTCTCAGGGAAAGTACTGATCGTGCTCATTGTCGGGCTCGGCGGTTATTTCACGATCCGCTCGCGTTTCGTTCAATTACGTCACTTTTTCCACATGTTTTCGGTGTTTCGCGACAGCCTGAAAAACAGCTCCGACCAACTCAGCTCGTTCCAGGCGCTGATGCTCAGCCTGGCCGGCCGTGTGGGTGCCGGTAACATCGCCGGTGTCGGCATTGCCGTGACCCTGGGTGGCCCGGGCGCCGTATTCTGGATGTGGGTCACCGCATTGGTGGGCATGTCGTCGAGCTTTATCGAGTGCTCCCTCGGTCAGTTGTACAAGCGCACTGACGCCGAAGGCACCTTCCGTGGCGGCCCGGCTTACTACATCCAGCACGGCCTGCAAAAACGCTGGCTGGGCATGCTGATGGCGTTCCTGCTGCTGGTCACATTCGGCTTTGCCTTCAACGGCCTGCAAGCCCATGCCGTGACCCACTCGCTGAACAATGCTTTCGGCCTCGACACCACCTACACCGGCCTTGCCCTCGCGGTATTGCTGGGCCTGGTGTTCATCGGCGGGATCAAGCGAATCGCCTCGATTGCCGACCTGCTGGTGCCGGTCAAGACTCTGGTCTACATCGCAGTAACCCTGTACGTGATCGTGCTGCAATTCGACCACGTGCCGGCCATGCTCGCGACCATCGTCAAGAGCGCCTTCGGCCTCGACCAAGCCTTCGGCGGCCTGGTGGGCAGCGCAATCATCATGGGTGTGAAGCGCGGCGTGTTCGCCAACGAAGCCGGTCTGGGCAGCGCGCCTAACGTGGCGGCAGTGGCTTCGGTAGAACACCCGATCGCCCAGGGCGTGGTCCAGGCGTTCAGCGTGTTCCTCGACACCTTCGTGATCTGCACCTGCACCGCGCTGCTGATCCTGCTCTCCGGTTTCTACACCCCAGGCTTTGAAGGCGACGGCATTGCGCTGACCCAGAACTCCCTGGCAGCCGTAGTGGGTGACTGGGGTCGCATGTTCATCTCGGTAGCCCTGGCGTTGTTCGTGTTCACATCGATCATGTACAACTACTACCTCGGCGAAAGTAACCTGCGCTTCCTGGTCGGCAACAACCGCAAGGTGCTGATGGGCTACCGCACACTGGTGCTGGTGCTGATTTTCTGGGGCTCGATCGAGAACCTGAGCACCGTATTCGCCTTCGCCGACATCACCATGACCCTGCTGGCGTTCGTCAACCTGTTCGCCCTGGCGTTCCTGTTCAAGATCGCCATGCGCATCCTGAACGACTACGACAATCAGCGGGCAGCGGGCATCAAGACGCCGGTGTTCGATTCCAGCCAGTTCCCTGATCTGGATCTGGACCCCAAGGCCTGGCCGGCCAATCCGGTGAAACCGGACAGTGCCCCGGCGGCTGAACTGAGTGCTCAAGCGCAGCGCCAAGCGTAATAAGAGCCGATAGATGACACGCCGCCCGGCCTTGGGCATGCTCTGGGCCCGGCGGCGTTTTTCGTTCAGGAGATTTCTTGATGCAATCAGCTAACAACGTGATGGTGCTCTACACCGGCGGCACCATCGGCATGCAGGCCAGCGCCAATGGCCTGGCGCCTGCATCCGGTTTCGAAGCGCGCATGCGCGAACAGCTTTGCAACCAGCCATTGCCCGCTTGGCGTTTCCGGGAAATGTCCCCGCTGATCGACAGCGCCAATATGACCCCGGCTTACTGGCAGCGCCTGCGCACCGCCGTGGTCGAGGCAGTGGACGCCGGCTGCGACGCAGTGCTGATCCTGCACGGCACCGACACCCTTGCCTACAGCGCGGCGGCGATGAGCTTCCAACTGCTGGGGCTGCCGGCGCCTGTGGTGTTCACCGGCTCCATGCTGCCGGCCGGCGTGCCGGACAGCGATGCCTGGGAAAACGTCAGCGGTGCGCTGGCAGCCTTGGGCGAAGGCCTGGCGCCCGGCGTTCATCTGTATTTCCACGGCGCGCTGATGGCGCCGACCCGTTGCGCGAAGATCCGCAGCTTTGGTCGCCACCCGTTTGCCGCGTTGCAGCGCAATGGCGGCGTGGCCCGGGCCAGTGACATTCCGGCGGCCCTGGATTTTCGTCAGCCCAAGGCCCTGGCCAACATTGGAGTGTTGCCGCTGGTGCCGGGCATCGCGGCCGTGCAATTGGATGCGCTGATCGACAGCGGTATCCAGGCGCTGATCCTCGAGTGCTTCGGCAGCGGCACCGGGCCCAGTGACAATCCTGCGTTCCTGGCCAGCCTGCAACGGGCACAGGACAAAGCAATCGTGGTCGTTGCCATCACTCAATGCCATGAAGGCGGCGTGGAGCTGGATGTCTACGAAGCCGGCAGCCGCCTGCGTGGCGTCGGCGTGTTGTCCGGCGGAGGCATGACCCGTGAGGCGACATTCGGCAAGCTCAATGCACTGATCGGTGCCGGGCTCGAGGCATGCGAAGTCCGTCGCCTGGTGGAACTGGACCTCTGCGGCGAATTGCGCTGAGGGCTGGCCCCCATCGTACATAAGCACCACCGCTCCTGACGCGATGCTTCCTAGCATGGCAACGCTCCGGTTTTTCCGGAGCGTTTGCCACTATCTCGCCTGTCAGGAAGCGCCATGCCTCTATCTCTCTCCACCGAGCCCGACCCAGAGCTCATTGATGCGCTGATTGCGCAAATGTGCACCGGCCCCGCGTTTCGCGAAGTGGCCGCGACAATGCTGCGCGCCCAGTTGAAAACGCTGTATCCCGATTGGGATATGGACCCGAACACGATCGTGGTTGGCACCCCGTCATGGGATGTCAAAGATGGCCAGGTCATCCCCGTTGGCCGTGATTATGCGGTGCTCACCGATATTCTCGTGGTGCAGGCGGTATTTGCCCTGCCGATGCTCTACCTCGAAGGCCAACATTTTTTGGCCCAGTTGCCGATCGTTGAGCCTGCGGTGCACCTGCCGGTGCGTATCCTCGATATTGCCGGTGCGATGAACATCCTGGCCCCGATAATGTTGCGGGCTTATCAACAAGCGCAATTGGACTACTGGAACAGCATCGAGAACAGCGGCGGTTCACGTTGGCACAGCTTGTCGATCATGTTGCGCGACTTCTGGAACATCAACCAAGTGCCTGGCTTGACGGAAGACGATTGCTTCATGGCGCGTCAACTGTTCCAGACGTCGGATGCCGCGACACGCAAGCGCGAGACCTTTGATGCCCCTCGCGCTTATGTGATTGATATCGACGAAGTCGATGCCGACGGCAAGGCCAACCATGTGGATGATTACTTGATCAGCGTCCTGATCGGCAACCAGAATGGGGCCGAAGTCATTCTCACCCAGTCACTGTTCTCGGGGTTCAAGAAATACCTTTCGCTGGAAGCGCTGGGCCAAGACCTGCCAATGCTGACGGTGGCCAATAAAAAGCAGCGGTGGCGCCTCGTCGAACCGGAAGGAGATTTTTTCGATTATCTGGCCTGCGCGTTGATCAGCATCCAGGTCAAGGATATCGGCGCCATCGACGTTTCTGATCTGGGCACGCCGGACACGCCTCGCAACCGCCCTGCGCAGCCGCCGGCACCGCGTTCCAAACGCAGCACACGGCCCTTGCAGGAATACGTACACGCCCTGCCCGACTGGCTGACCAGCGCCTCCATCTCTGACCAGGATGCCTATGCCCGACACCTCAAGGACCTGGCAACCCTGCACAGTGCCAACGAAGGCCGCAGCTATGACGAAGGCATCAGCTCTCTTCACGCGTACACCCTTGAACGGCTGAAAGCCGAAATGCTCAAGGATCACCCCGACGCTGATGCGCGGTGGCTCGATGGCGTCGAAATCGTGGTGCGCAGCCCTGTGGTCTGGGGCCTGTTCACCGTCCCCGGAAAAATAGAGACCACAGCATTCACCCTGCCGGAGCTTGCCCTGCAGAACTTGATCGCCCTGCCATTAGGGAACAAGTCCCTGCGTTATCACATCACGCTGGTGCTGCCGCAATGGTTCACCGTCAACTACCTGGAACGCCTGATCAGCCGGGTGGATGTCGGGAATACCTACCCGGCACTGATCAAGGAAAAACTGCTGGCGCACCCACAGGAGGCGGATCGCCGCCAGCGGCTCTATGCCGAGCACTTGCGCATTCAACTGCCGTTGCTGGCATTGCAATGCAAGATACGCGGCGAAAGCGCCATTGATGAGCAAGGCTACGCCTACGTGAAAGCCGTCATGCGCGCCGAGCCCAGTGACCGGCAAGTGCAGGGCCAACCCATCGTGATCCGCCCACTGGCGTTTGTGCCGACTCGCCGAGCAGATAAAACGCCGGATAAGGTCGCCAATATGTTCGTGATCGGTCCCCAGGACCCGGCCGCCGGTCCATGCCTGTTGTATCGGCCGTTGCTCGACAACCCCCTGTCGCAGTTCCCTTCGCCCAGCAACTTGCTCTATGCCCTGCAGCAATCAGTAAACCTGCGCGAATCCGTACTGGCCTGGCTGCCCGATACGGTGAGCACTGACTATGCCCGCTATGTATTCCCTGGCGACCTGCCCTCGCCCTGGGCCGTGGTCGATTTCATGGTCGACCCCTTCAAGGTTTGGACGATGGGCGGGCCGGTGCTTCTGGGCCAGGCCACGATCACCGATGACCAGTTCAAGACGCTCTACCACGCCAATGCCAATGCCATGGTCACCCTCGCCGACCGGCAATCGGTGTCCAATGCCGAAGCCCGCTGGGCCACGTTCAAACGCACCGGCTGGATGACCTTCAATCTGGCCTTGCCATTCCTCGCGCGTACCGTGGGCATCGCCGCCTGGATCTGGCAGATCATGGATGAGTTACAAGTGGTGGTGGAGACCCGCGCCCATCCTGAGCAGGACTCCACCTGGACCGCACTTACCGACTTGCTGCTGAACATCGGCATGGCCATCACTTTGCACAGTGCCAGCCGCAGCGCCCCTGCGGGTTCAGTGCGCAACGAACCGACGCCCGCACCACGGCCACCAGCCGCCCCGGAACCTGTGACAACCAGCCAGCAGCCGACGATTTCGGCAGAGGCACTCGCCGTACATGACCAGCCCCTGATCGTCAGCGGCGCGATCAATCGCGCACCGCCGCGCCTGGCAACCGTGCTGGACAGTTTCAAGGTGAGCAAGCCTGACACGTTGGGCGAGGCGCACCACGAGGCAGGCCCGTGGCAAGACCTGTATCGCGGCGGCCAGCATTGGTATGCGCCAGTAGGCGAACGCTGGTTCCAGGTCACAGTGGATGAAGGCGAAACCGTGCTGATTGTCGACGCTCGAAACCCTTCGCGTACTGGCCCTCCGCTGGTTCACAACAGCAAGGGTCAATGGTTCATCGATACGCGCCTGCGCCTTCGGGGAGGCAGCCCCAAACTCATGAGTACCAAAGCCCGCGCGCTGGCCCGACAAAAAGCAGAGGAGCTACGTCGGCAGCTGGAAATATTCGAAAGCCAGAAAAAAGCCAACCAGGAGGCGTTGCAGAACGCGCGCCAGGCGATGGATGCGCAGCCCTCCACATCAACGCAAGCATTGCGCCAGGCTTATCTGCAGACCCTGCAAACCCAACGCACGGAATACGAGACGGCGTTGCAGATGCTCAAGGAAATGAACGTGCATGAACCCACGGCGCAATACGCGCCAAAAGCCTTGAGTTACATCAAGGCCCAGGCCCGATTGACCCAGGCTACGCTGAGCGAAATCCTTTCGCGCTTCACACCCAAATGGCGCATCGTGCATGAGCAGCTGCAACGCCAGGCTGTGGTGTCCATGGAGCGACCGATTGAAGACTTCCGTGAGATGCGCGAGCTGACCGGCGCATTGCTTGTACAGCTGGAATACATGCACGGCCGATTCCGGGAGCTCAAAAGCCTGGCCAGGGACGGTGCCGTTTTGCTGGATACCCTCAAGAGCTCGATGCCGGTCTACAGCGTTGACGACCTGAAGGCCATTCGCGTGTCGCTCAGCCGCAACCTGTGCCTGCCCAAGGACACCTTGCAGACAGCTCCCGAGGCCTGGTCGGAAATAGACAACATCATCGACACAGCGGATGTCGCAATCCAATGCCTGCGCGATACATTGGAGGAGCGCAGCGATCGACGCCTGGATGAACGCTTTGACACCTTGAGCAACCTGGTCGAGCAGTTTCAACTGCTGGACGAACGCCTGCAGGATTTTCCCGTGGAGTACTCCGCGCACGCCATCACCGACCAGTTGCAGGAGTTGCGCGGCGAGCTGAGTGGCTTCCAGCGGCGCGCCGCGAGGAACCTCGGGGTATTGAGTGCCGAGCGCGGAGTGCTCAGGAGCCGACCGACCCCGCCCTCGACCCCGCCACGCCCGTTGAAACAGTTTATCCACACTCGCTACGGTGGCCTGCTGATCGGTGAGCCGCGCTTGAACGAAGTCGGGCTGGAAACCGGCCTGGTGGATATTCGCTCACCGCTGACCCATCAGATCCTCGCCACTTACCATGAAAAATCCAAGGGTGTCTGGGTACTTCACGAAAGAGCCCCATCCCCTTCCGCCGAACCGGCTGAGGTGGATCTGCAGTTGACCATCAATCAGGGCCAGGCATTGCTCGATGGGCTGCCCGCCTTTCAAGCGCGTGCCCGTGCCCACAGCAACCTCGCCGATCGTGAGCCCTTTGGGATCGAGTATCTGTACCACAAACACGCACAGCGATTGGAGAAGGCAAGCAATGCCATCGAGCAGGCACTGACTCAACATAACATCACAGAGAGCGACGCCATGGCGCTTCCCGCGAGCGAGGTGACCAAAGCGATTGATAGCGCGTTGGCCCAGCTCTATCAGCAGAGTAATCAACTGGTGCAAAGGGCGCTCAAGTTGTCTCCTCCTACCGTGACAGGGGTGCAGTGGCTTAAACAACACAATACGATCGCCATCAAGAAAACCGTGAACCGCCGTCGAATCAAGTCCCACACGCCTGACTATCTGGATGAGTACACCATCAGCGACCGCGTGACGCGCGAAGTGCTCTGGTATGCCCACTTTCACTACAGTGCCAACTGGACACCGGACAAGTCGATGTTATCTGCACGCCTGAAGACTCCAGCCGAGCACAGCCAGGGCGCCGCCGCCGACTCGCCCAAAGGCTTGAACCATCAACAAGCCGTTGCCTACTACCGCAGCGAGATCAGCCTGCAGCAAGCCCGTGAGCTGTTTTTCGAGCGCCCAAAATCCGAGTCCAGTCGTTAATCGCCACCAGGGGCACGGCATGCAATTTGCTGCGCCAGTGCACTTCTTCGCGCTGGTGTCCCCATGCTGCATTCACACCTGACGACCCTCAACGCTGTATCTCTGGTCCTGACAACCTTCAAGGACCAGGGGCTGCCGGCCGAGGTATTACTGGCCGGCAGCGGCATTGGCACAGCAGACCTGCGCCGCGCCGACACGCGCATCACCACCTGCCAGGAGATGCGCGTATGCGCCAATGCCGTAGCCCTGCGCCAGGACATTGGCCTGGAACTGGGCCAGCGCATGCACGTGTCGTCCTACGGTCTGCTCGGCTATGCGTTGTTGACGAGTGCCACCTTAGGTGACGCTTTGCGTCTGGCGCTACGCTACCCGGCGCTGTTGGGAACACTTTTTGAACTCAGCCTGGTGGAAGACGGCGAACAGATTTGGCTGACCGCCGGCGACTATCGGGAAAATCCCGCGCTGGCGGCGTTCAATGTGGAGTTTTGCCTGGTGTCGATGAAAGTCATTTGCGATGACTTGCTCGGCGGCCCGCTGCCGTTGCGTGAAGCGCGTTTCGACTACCCGGCACCCGCCTACCACCCGCGATACGCGGAGCGTTTCGACTGCCCTTTGCAGTTTGACGCACGGCACAACGGCTTTGCGTTCGACGCCCAGTGGTTGCAACAACCCTTGCCCCTGGCCGATGCCATCACCCATCGGGCGATGGCCGAACGCTGCCGCAAACAGAACTCCGAATTCACCGGGCGCCAGGCCTGGCTCAACCGCGTGCGCCAGTTGCTGGCCGAGCAACTGCACGCCGCGCCCGGCCTGGACGGCTTGGCGGCGCAGATGAACTGTTCCGCACGAACCCTGCGCCGGCATCTGCATGCGTTAGGTTGCAGCTACCAGCAATTACTCGACGAGCTGCGCTTTGAGCAGGCCAAGCAATGGCTGGCGCAAGGGCAATGGCCCATTTACAAGATCGCCGAACAATTGGGTTTCAGCGAGACCGCAAGTTTTCGCCACGCGTTTATGCGCTGGAGTGGGGTCGCGCCCAGCCTGATGCGCCATTAGCGGGCGAATTACGGTCAAAGTCTTTGGCCACATTTATCCCCTTCTGGCCGCTCCTGCCATTCTCTTGGCCGCCCCCGCACCGCAACACTTGAAGGCACAACAACACGCCTGCGGGAGCCCCCATGCTGACGATCTATTCAGACGATCACCATCTACACCACGGACGCTGCGAATTGATGGACGGGCAATTGATGCCCTGCTTCGAAATGCCCTCGCGCGCCGACCATGTGCTGCAACGGGTCAAGGACCGTGACCTGGGACCGGTGCAGGCACCACAGGACTTCGGCCTGGCCCCGCTGCAACGCATCCACAGCCGCGACTATCTGGATTTTTTCAAAAACGCCTGGGCCCGCTGGACCGAATACGGCCAGGACGGTGACCTGCTGCCCTACACCTGGCCTGCCCGCACCCTGCGCCGGGTGTTGCCCACCAGCTTGCATGGCCAACTGGGCTACTACAGCTTCGACGGCGGTGCGCCGATTACCGCTGGTACCTGGCAAGCCGCCTACAGCGCGGCACAGGTAGCGCTCACCGCGCAGCAGGCGATCCAGCAAGGCGCCCGCAGTGCCTTTGCCCTGTGCCGTCCGCCCGGGCATCACGCCGCCAGTGATTTGATGGGCGGTTATTGCTACCTGAACAACGCCGCCATCGCAGCCCAGGCGTTCCTCGACCAGGGCCATGCAAAAGTCGCGATCATCGACGTGGATTACCACCACGGCAACGGCACCCAGTCGATTTTCTATGACCGCAGCGATGTGCTCTTCACCTCCATCCACGGCCACCCGGAGGCTGAGTTCCCGTTTTTCCTGGGGTATGCCGATGAGCTGGGAGAGGGGCCTGGCGAGGGCTTCAACTTTAACTACCCGCTGCCGGCCGGCTCCGGCTGGGACACCTGGAGCGCCGCGCTCGAAGCGGCGTGCCAGGAGACCGAGCGCTTTGATGCCGACGTCATTGTGGTGTCCCTGGGAGTGGACACGTTCAAAGACGACCCTATCTCGCAATTCAAACTCGACAGCCCGGATTACCTGGCGATGGGCCGGCGCATCGCGCGTCTTGGCAGGCCCACGCTGTTCGTGATGGAAGGCGGCTACGCCGTCGAAGAAATCGGTATCAACGCCGTCAACGTCCTCGAAGGTTTCGAACAAGCAGGAGCCGCCCAATGAAGATGCTCACCACCCTGGCCCTGTGCGCCGCCGTATTGAGCGGCGCGACGCAGGCCGAAGAAAAACCCCTCAAGGTCTACAACTGGTTCGACTACATCACGCCCAAGGCCCTTGAGGACTTCAAGGCACAAAACCCCCAGATCAAACTGGTGTACGACATCTTCGACACCAACGAAGCCCTGGAAGCCAAGCTGCTCACCGGCAACTCCGGGTATGACGTGGTGGTGCCGTCCAACGTGTTCCTGGCCAAGCAGATCGAAGCGGGCGTCTTCCAGCCCCTGGATCGCAGCCAGCTTCCCAACTGGAACCACCTCGACCCCAAGCTGATGAAGCTGATCGAGGCCAACGACCCCGGCAATAAATTCGCCGTGCCCTACATGTACGGCACCATCCTGATCGGCTTCAACCCAGACAAGGTCAGGGCGGCACTGGGGCCCGACGCACCGGTGGACAGTTGGGACCTGATCTTCAAGGAAGAGAACATCAGCAAGCTCAAGCAATGCGGCGTCGCCTTCCTGGATTCGCCGTCGGAAATCCTGCCGCTGGCCCTGCAGCACCTCGGCCTGGACCCCAACAGCAGCAACCCCAAGGATTACGACAAGGCACAAGCCCTGTTGATGAAAATCCGTCCGTACATCACCTACTTCCACTCCTCCAAGTACATGGCCGATATCGCCAACGGCGACCTTTGCGTGGCCGTGGGTTACTCGGGCAGTTTTTCTCAGGCCGCCAACCGCGCCAAGGAAGCCAAGAACGGCGTCACCGTGGACATGCGCCTGCCCAAAGAAGGCGCACCGATCTGGTTCGACATGCTCGCCATTCCCAAAGGCGCGCAGAACCCGCAAGACGCCTACACCTTCATCAACTACTTGCTGCAACCCCAGGTGATTGCGCCGATCAGTGATTTCGTCGGCTACCCCAACCCGAACAAGGACGCGACCGAACACGTCGACCCAGCCATTCGCAACAACCCCAACCTGTACCCGACCGAGGCGGCGATGGCAACGCTCTACACCTTGAAACCCCTGGCGCGTGATGCCGAACGCGCCAGGACGCGCGCCTGGACCAAGATCAAATCCGGTACTTGATCACGCAGTGGCAAGGCCCACCGGAGCGAGGTCGCTCGCTCCGGTGGGTGTTACATCACATCCAGAAAAATGCGCCGCCCGGAGGGTGTGCCGATCGGCCCACGGTAGACCTGCGAGTGGCGCCCGGCGCTGCGTTCGGCCTGTTCAAAGACGCGGCCCATTTTGCGCTGCGCGGCTAATTTCAGGTGCGCCTTGGAGGGCTGGTCTGGCGGTGTGTGCAGCAAGGGGTAATGAAAGTGCGCGTACCACAGGGGCCGATAGCCGCCCATCACGTCCAGTACTTCGTATTCCTGCAGATAGTCCACCGTGCCGTCGATGGTTTCCGGCACCCGGCCATTGATCCGGCGGATACAAATCGCACGTTGCCCCAGCAGGTATTCCACATCGCCAACGGTTGGGGTCTGGCTGGTGCGGATCATATCGATACGCAGGCGATGACCTTTGTTGCGCAACTGAAGGGCAGTGGCCCGCAATTGGCTAATCAAGGCAACGCAGTCCTCATTGCTGCGGCTTTGGGTGAATTGCGCAAGCACGCGGGCAGCGTCGTCCAACCCCCGCGCCAGTTGCTCGAACTGCTCCTCTGCTGCAACCGGCGGCGTGCCGGGGCGCAAGGTTTCGGCCTCCGCCTGGTTGGCCCGGGCCAGTGAGGCCTGGCCTGCATCGAATGCTCTACGCCCACGCACACTCAGCCCTCGCACATCACGCTTGAGCCGCGGCACCCGGCGGATGTCCCACTGACCTTGGTCATTACTGATGATGTCGGGCCCCAGGGTTACTGGCTTTTGCAGCCGATCGACCACCTGGTAGACCGGGCTGTTGATATTAAAGACAGGGCTGATGCGAATGTGCGACAGCACGTAGAAGTGGTTCTCGTCCTTGTTGTAGACGAGCCCGTTATCGAAAAGGTGGAGACCTTTATGGAGCCCCTCATGAATCATCTCGCCTACCTTTGACGGGTGTGCTATCGCCGCCAATTGATGCTGCTGAACTGCCGAAAGCACCTGCCGTGCCCCCGCCCACGCGGCATCCAGCCGCTTGACGCGCGGGTGTGGCGACGCAGGCTCCTGGCCTTGTGGCCTGGCGGGATAAACCAGCAGCAGGGCCACCTGCCGCATCCAGCGAACGCCGTCGCGCCAGGGTACTTGAGCATTTTGCGTAACCTGCGCCTTGAAGGGGCTTGCGAGCAGCATCTTGCGGGTCAAGAACATTTCAGCGAAAGGCTGGGACAACACCGCGCCAGATGCAGGGGCAGTCATCACTTGTTGGAAGACCTGTGCCGACCACGGCCGAAACACCAACCAGGGGCCGACCTCATCGCTCCCAGCACCGATCAGGTAGCCTGACTCATCCGCCAACCGCCTGAACACCATCGGCTCGCCCTGCACGTGACGATGGGTCGCGTAAGTTCTCACGGCTGCGCGAAGCCGGTAATAACCCTCGAGCGTAACCCCCGCCAGACCTTGAAGACTGTATTCCAACGCCACCTTGCACAGGTCCATGGCCATTTCCCGAGCGAAGCAGGCTTGGTGCGCGGCGTCGTCCTCCGGCAGGTCGTCGAGCTGGGCGCGGGCGCAATATTTCTGATAGGCCCAGGCGGTTCTCACCAACAGCCTGCTGTAAGCCAATCGCCCCACGCGCGAGGCTTCTTTCAGCCAGGACGGTAACGATTCACGCAGCCCCTGCGGCTCGGGGTCCTGCTCGAAGAAATCACGGAACCGGGTCGCCCAGGCCAGTTGTCGATCCAGAGGCTCAAGGCGCGGGCTTTCACTGAGGTCAATCGCATCGATACGTTGCAACGCCGCTTCCAGCCCACACAGCGCCCAGCCCTCGAAGACGTCATGCTCAAGCCGCTCAGCGTCTACCAACACCTCGGCCTGCTGAGCAGACGTAAAAACCTCAAGGCCATGTCTCACGGAGTAGATCAGCGTTGTACCGGCCCCCACGATCGCCAATGCGAGGTCGTTGTGCCGTTGAACGCCATAGACCTCAATCGTGGAGGTTCGCTCGCCGCTGTCGGGAAACGCGAGCACAGCCTGGAGCAGCCTGCGGATGACGGGATCTGCCTGCTTGCGCAGAACCTTACGCAGCCGCTGTGCAAGCATCTGCGATAACTCGCGCCAGCGAGTTTCCGACGCCGCGCCGGGCGCGCAGAAGAACTCGATCAACTGCTCGGCGTAATACTCAAGCACCGCCTCCGGGTCGGCATCGAGCTGGGCCTGAGTAATGCCTAACGTGCCAAGGGTGGGGCGTAAAGCGAACAACTGGCTGGTGCGCAACTGCAGCGCATCGACAACGGGGGGTGGGGAAAGTGGGTCGGGCATGATCGTCTACCTAGAGCAAAGACACAGGAAGCCCTCACGGTATTGGCCTCTTCACCCGGCCAGACGGTAGTTAATTACCCGGCCTGCCATGCGGCGCGCAGACGCTTGAGCGCGAGTGCAATTTCCACCTCCGGCACGGCGGCAAACCCCATCACCAGGCCAGCGCGCTGGTCAACCGGCGTGCTTGATTGGGGCAGCCAGTAACTGCTCAGGCCGTTGACTTCCACCCCCACCTCACGGGCCTGGGCGAGCAGTTGCTGTTCGCCCGCCAATGTCTCCACCCGCACGGTCAGGTGCAGCCCAGCGGCCACGCTGGGCAGTTCGCCGATACCCCCCAACCCGTCCGGCCAACCCGCGAGCAACGCGTTGCGCCGGCTCAAGGCAGCCCGGCGCATACGGCGGATATGCCGCTGGAAGTGCCCGGCCGCCATGAATTCGGCCATCACCGCCTGGGTGCTGACTTCCGAGTGGCGCATGTCGACGGCACGGCGCCGGGAGAAGGCGTCCACCAGCCCCGGCGGTAATACCAGATAACCCAGGCGCAAGGCCGGGAACGCTACTTTGCCGAACGTGCCGACATACAGCACCCGCCCACTGCGAGCCAGGGCCGCCAAGGGCGACAGGGGCGCGCCGCTGTAGCGGTACTCGCCATCGTAGTCGTCCTCGACGATCCAGCCGCCCGTACGCTCGGCCCAGGCCAGCAGTTCCAGGCGTCGGGCCAGGCTCATCACCACACCCAGCGGGTATTGATGGGAAGGCGTGACATAAGCCACGCGGCAATCGGCAAGGGTATTGAGTACCTGGCAGTCGATACCCTCGTTGTCCACCGGTACTCCGTGCAGTCGCCCACCGGCCAGGGCGAACGCATGGCCGGCAGCACGATAACCGGGGTTTTCCACTGCCACTGCATCGCCAGGCTCTACCAGCAACTGTGCACAAAGGCTGATTGCCTGCTGCGCGCCGCTGGTGATCACTATTTGTTCAGCCGTGCATTGCAAGCCACGTGAGCTGCGCAGGTAAGCGGCAATCAACCCGCGCAAGCGAGCATCGCCAGCCGGGTCCCCGTAACAGAGTTGCTCCAGATCCGGCTTGCGCCAGAACGCCCCATTCAGCTTGGCCCACACCTCGAACGGGAACAGATCGAACGCCGGTACGCCCACGCGAAATGCCCGTGGCGGACCCGATGGAGGCTGAGACAGGTGGTTGGTTTTTATCCGCTCGACACCGGCACTGTGGATAACTTCGTCATCCAGATTTTCCGGCAAATTCGCCGCGTTTGTGGATAAGGCTGGGGATAAGCCTGTTGAAAACCCTGTGGACAGTTTTGTGGATAGTTTTTTTGCGGTGGGCAGTTGGGCTACATAGGTGCCATCACCGACCCGGCTCTCGATAAAGCCCTCGGCGTAGAGCTGGTCGTAAGCGCGCACCACGCTGTTGCGCGAAATCGACAACGCCGCCGCCAAATCACGGCTAGCCGGCAAGCGCGTGCCGCTGACCAGCCGCCCGTCCAGCACCCGCTGGCGCAAGGCGTCATACAGCTGGCGAGTCAGACCTTGGCAGCGATCCAGCTCGATTCCGGCGGGGTTGAATGACATCGGCGGCAAAACAGGCGGCATATTGGACCTATGAAATTGACCCTAGATGGCTCTTACAACGAACCAATAGCCTGCCTAGGATGCAAGCATTCGCCAAGGAAAATCTCCATGTACACACCGCGTGCCTTTGCCCTCGATGACCTGCCCGAAATCCAGCAACTGATCCAGCACACCCGCTTGGCGCAGTTGGTAACCTTTGGCGAACAGGGCCTGCAAGCCAGCCACCTGCCGCTGTTGCTCAACCCCGATGAAGGCCCCAACGGCACGCTCTATGGGCACCTGGCCAAGGCCAACCCACAGTGGCAAGCGCTGCAAAAAGGCAGCGACGCCCTGGTGATCTTTGCCGGCGCCGAAGCCTACATCAGCCCGGCCTTTTATCCGGCCAAGGCCGAGCACGGCAAAGTGGTGCCCACCTGGAACTACATCGCCGTGCACGCTTACGGCAAGGCCGAGGTGTTCACCGATGCCGCACGCTTGCTCAAGCTGGTCAGTGCCCTCACCGACCGTCATGAAGGCAATCGCAGCCAACCGTGGAAAGTCAGCGACGCCCCGGCCGACTACATCGACGGCATGCTCAGGGCCATCGTCGGCTTTGCCCTGCCGATCGACCGCCTGATCGGCAAGCGCAAACTCAGCCAGAACCGCAGCGCGGCCGACGTTGCCGGCGTTCGCGAAGGCCTGGCCGCAAGCCCGGACGTGCGTGACCAGACCCTCGCGCGCTTTATTCCCCAAGGAGTTTCAGAATGAACCCGACCGACATCCGCCAGGTGACTGCTGCCGACCACGCCGCCTGGCTGCCGTTGTGGCAAGCGTATTTGAAGTTCTACAACACTGAACTGCCGGACGCGGTGAGCCAAAGCACCTGGCAGCGTTTGCTCGACGCCAATGAGCCGACCCATTCGGCGCTGGCCTGGCAGGACGGCAAGGCGGTGGGTATGGTCAACTTCATCTACCACCGCTCCAACTGGAGCATTGAAAACTCCTGCTACCTGCAGGACTTGCTGGTGGACCCCGCTCAACGCGGCACCGGCGTCGGTCGTCAGTTGATCGAATTCGTCTACACCACCGCCAAGGCCGATGGTTGCTGCAAGGTCCATTGGCTGACCCACGAAACCAACGCCACGGCGATCCAGCTGTATGAACGCATCGCCGAACGCCCGGGTTTCATTCAATTTCGCAAAGGCCTTTAAGGAGCGCAGCATGTCCATTTCCCCCGCCGACTGGAAAGGCGTCCCGGCGCCTACCGTGCAACGGCTTGAAGGACGCTTTATACGCCTGGAAAAACTCGACCCGGCGCGCCATGCCGACGATCTGTTCCAAGCGCTTCAAGGCCCCGGTGCCGACCCGAAACTGTGGGACTACCTGCCTTACGGGCCTTTCCCTGAGCGCAGCGCCTTCAATGACTGGTTGAATAATCACGCAGCTCACAGCGACCCGTATTTTTTCAGCGTGATCGACCGCGCCAGCGGTCAGGTCCAAGGCATCCTCAGCCTGATGTCCATTGTCCCGGCCCAAGGCCGTATCGAGATCGGCCACGTCACCTTCGGGGCGCCGATGCAGCGCTCACCGAAAAGCACCGAGGCGGTGTACCTGCTGGCCAGGTATGCCTTCGAACAGGGCTATCGCCGCCTGGAATGGAAGTGCAACAACGCCAACGCCCGCTCCAAATACGCGGCCGAGCGCCTGGGGTTCAGCTTTGAAGGTGTGTTTCGCCAACACATGGTGGTCAAGGGGCAGAACCGGGACACCGCGTGGTATTCCATCATCGACGCGGAATGGGCGGCGATTGGCGCAGGCTTCGAGGCATGGTTATCAGAAGCCAATCAGACGGGATCGGGCCAGTTGAAAACCCTGGCGCAGTGCCGGGCCTGACCCTCCCAGACGACGCATGATGCCTGTGGCAGGGAACGGGTTCCCTGCCACATTTGCAGTTGCGTTGGCCAACTACCCCAGCTTCTGGGCCAGCACCGCAATATGCTCAGGCCCGATCCCGCAGCAACCGCCCAGATGGCTGGCACCGCGCGCCTGCCAATCAGCGGCCCAGTGCAGGTAGCCGGGTGGGTCGAGGTCGTCGCGCAACGGGTCGAGGCCATCGTTGGCCGTGGCTCCCTTGGGCTGCGGAGGGAAGGCATTGGCGTAGGCACCGATCTGGATCGCTACGCCCAGTCGCTCAAAGGTCTGGCGCGCAGCATCAATCGCCGCGCCGATCACTTCCGGCTGGCTGCAGTTGAACAGCAGCACCTGCACGCCCAACTGCGCAGCCGCCTCGGCCGCGTCCGCCACCGGCTCGCCGGAGCGCAGCCGTGGTACTTCGTCGGTGTCTTCGTCCTTCAAGGTAAACGACAGCCAGAACGGCTTGCCATCCTGAGGCAGACCGGCCTTGATCGCCCGCGCTTCGACAATCGAGCTTTGGGTTTCCGCCAGCCACAGGTCAACGTGAGGCGCCAGGCCTTGCACCAGCGGTGTGAGTAACTCGGATACACGCTGCGCTTCAAATAAATCCGGGCGATATGAGCCAAACAACGGCGGCAACGAACCGGCCACCCGTACATTTTTACCCGAGGCCGTCACCGCCCGCCGCGCCAACTCACCCGCCAAAGCCGCCAAGGCTTGGCCTTCAGTCGCAAATCGAAGCTCACCAATATGAAACGGCACCACCGCATAGCTATTGCTGGTGATCACGTTCGCGCCACTGTCGATATAAGCCGCATGCACCGCCTCCACCGCCTGCGGCGCCTCGCTCAACGCCAAAGCCGACCACTCCGGCTGACGGAACGGCGCGCCACGGCGTTGCAGTTCACGGCCCATGCCACCATCGAGAATCACTGTTTCTGCGCCCATATGCTTTTTACTCATAAGCTTATGAAAATAACTCACTATGAGAGTCGTTTTTATAACTATTTAATACGCTGAATTCGCTGCATCACAACTCTTTTTTCTAAAGGTGTCATTCGTGAAACTTAAACCCCTGTTGGCCTTGGGCCTGCTGACACTGGCGACTTGCACCCAAGCCTTCGGTGGCGCCACGCTGGATCGCATCGAGCAGAAAAAAGAGCTGGTGGGCGTGCTGATGGAAAGCTACCCGCCATTTTCGTTCCTCAACGACCAGAACCAGCTGAGTGGCTTCGACGTTGACGTGGCAAAGGCTGTGGCACAGAAACTGGGCGTGAAGCTGCGCCTGGAGACGCCCTCATGGGACGTGATCGCCGCCGGCCGCTGGAGCGGGCGCTACGACATTTGCATCTGCTCGATGACCCCGAGCAAAGCCCGCGCCGAAGTGTTTGATTTCCCGGTGGAGTACTACGCCTCGCCGGCGGTGATCGTGGTCAATGCCAAGGACGAGCGCATCCACACGGCCAAGGACCTGAGCGGCAAGAAAGTCGGCCTCACCAGCGCCTCCAGTTACGAAAGCTACCTGAACAAGAACCTGGTGATCGAAGGTGCCGAAGACACGCCGTTGCAGTACCCGTTCGAGAATGTGCAGATCGCCCCGTACGACACCGACAACGTCGCCTTCCAGGACCTCGGCCTGGGTGCCGGCGTGCGCCTGGATGCCATCCTCACCAACCTGGTTACCGCCCAGCCGCGCCTGACCGAAGACAAGCGCTTCAAGCTGGCCGGCGAGCCGCTGTACTCGGAGCCCAACTCGGTCGCCATCGAGAAAGGCGACGCGGCGTGGGACAGCAAGGTGCGTGAGGTCTTTGCCCAGCTCAAACAGGACGGCACCTTGAGCGCGCTGTCGCAAAAATGGATTGGCGCCGATATCAGCCGATGACACCGTCCAGACCACCCTTGCTGCAGCGCCTGCTGGGCTTTCGCACACGGCTGTACCTCACCTGGGCGGCGCTGTTCGCCCTGTTTGCCAGCTTCTTCCTGAGCTTTGACCTGAAGTTCTCGATCATCCTCGACAAGTTACCCAACCTGGTCGGCCTGCACTTGGCGCCCAACGGCTTCCTGCAAGGCGCCGCGCTGACGCTCTTCCTGTGCCTGTGCTCAATGCTGGCGTCATCGGTGTTGGGCTTTATCACCGCCCTGGGGCGCCTGTCGAAAAGTGCCGTGGCGTTTGGCATTGCCAGTTTTTACGCCTCGTTCTTTCGCGGCACGCCACTGCTTATCCAGATCCTGCTGATCTACCTGGGCCTGCCACAACTGGGCCTGGTGCCGGGCGCTATCGTAGCCGGCATCATCGCGCTGTCGCTGAACTATGGCGCCTACCTGAGCGAGATTTTCCGCGCCGGGATCCTGGGCGTGCCTCATGGCCAACGCGAAGCCGCCCTGGCCCTGGGTATGCGCGACAGTGCGATCTTCTGGCACGTCACCCTGCCCCAGGCCATGCGCACCATTGTTCCGCCCGCCACCAACCAGTTCATCTCCATGCTCAAGGACTCGTCCCTGATCTCGGTGATGGGCGTGTGGGAAGTGATGTTCCTGGCGCAGTCCTACGGTCGTTCAAGCTATCGCTACATCGAGATGCTCACCACGGCGGCGATCATCTACTGGGTGATGTCGCTGGGGCTGGAACTGATCCAGGCCCGTATGGAGCGGCACTACGGTAAGGGTTATGCCAAGCGATGAAGGCCAAAGGGACACAGCGGCCTGCCGCCTGGGCGCAATTTTAATCGCAGCAGACTAGAGACATCTCCCGCAAACGAGGGGTAGCCGGCCTGACAGTTATCCCTTCTGCCCCCCGCTAAATTCCACCGCCTCATACATGAAGAGGTGGGTTTAGATGACGTTTATACACAAGCAATTCGCACTCGCTATCACCCTGCTGCTGGGAGCCGCCAGCGCTCACTGCGCTCAGGCACGTGGCGATATGGAGCCAGACAGCGAGTGGTTTGCGCCAGCCGCGCAGAGCAGCGAAAAAGCGCATATCGGCCCGGTGGAGCCTGCGCCTGAAGAGTTTTATTTTGCCGACCATGCCGGCAGCCGTAACGGCCTGAGCGTCGCCCGCGTGCTGGACTCCGCAGTCGATGCACTGCTGGCGTCGGACGCATTGAGCGAATGGGAAAAGCACCAACTCGAGGAGTACGGCCATTACCTGGGCAGCCTGGCGCCGGGCCGGTTAGCCGCCACGCTTGAACAATTGGCCGGCAGCCAGAACGCCAATCTGGGCACCGCGACTCAATACAGCCTGCAGCCCCTGACCGCCAACCTGTTGTCGGCAATACGTCAGTTGGATAAAGACACCCGCGAGACGGGGCGCTTTTGGCTCCAGGGCCTGGGAAGCGGCGGCCGGCTCAATGCCCAACACGGTAGCGCCGGCTTGAGTCAAAGCACCCAAGGCGTGCTGCTGGGTGCCGACTGGTCACTCGACCACGCATGGCGGATCGGTGTAGTGGGTGGCAAATCGGACAGCGACCTGAGCACCAAGGGGTTCCAGGGTGAGTTGGACAGTTGGCACCTGGGTGGATACGCCGTGCGCCGAGACGGCCCGTTCGCATTGCGCCTGGGCGCGCTCTACAGCCGGCATACCGGGCAAAACAAACGCACGGTCGATTTTGACTTCGTCGGCTACCGCGAGTCCCTCACCGGCAAGTACACCGCTCAGAGCCAAAACGCTTTCGCAGAGCTTGGCTATCAACTGGACACTGTCGGCCTACGTGCCGAGCCCTTCGCCGGCATCGGCTTGCAGCGCTACCAACGTGAGCGTTTCCAGGAAAAAGGCGGCTATAGCGCGCTGAACGTCGGTACACAGACCCAGCAAAACCTCAGCAGCACCGTTGGCCTGCGCTTGAGCCATGACTTTGCACTGGGTAACCGCATCGCCCTCAAACCGCACCTGAGCACCCACTGGAAACATCTGTATGGCAGCGTCGACAGCCGCGTGCGCCAGTCCTTCGCCCAGGAAAAACGCGAGGACTTCAACAGTGAGTTCACCATTGCCGGCGCTTCCCTGGACCGTGACAGCCTGGCATTGCGCACCGGCGTGGACATGGCCCTGTCGGCCGAACATAGCGTAGGCCTGGCCTATACCGCCGAGGTCGGCAGCCACAGTCGCAACCACGCGTTGATGGGGCAGTGGGCGATGACGTTCTAAGGCCGGACCGCCCGAGCGCCAGGCAAAAAAAAGGGGGCACATGCCCCCCGAGGTTTAAGCGGTAGTGTCGAAGGCTGTGGATCAGCCTTCGATTTCGATCAGGATTTCACCCGGGTTGACCCGGTCGCCCTTGGCCACATGCACCGCAGTGACCTTACCGGCAATGGCGGCCTGTACTTCGGTTTCCATCTTCATGGCTTCGGTGATCAGCACGGCCTGGCCGGCCTTGACCACGTCGCCTTCCTTGACCAGCACATCGACGATATTGCCCGGCATTGCCGTGCTCACATGACCCGGCGCGCTGGCGTGCTTGCGCTTGCTGCCGCCGCTGCTGACAAACTCGTTGAGCGGTTCGAACACCACCTCTTCCGGCATGCCATCAATGGACAGGTAGAAATGCCGTTTGCCTTCAGCCTTCACACCGACACCGGTGATATCCACGCGGTAGCTTTCGCCGTGCACGTCGATGACGAACTCGGTCGGTACACCTTCGCCCCCGGCGCGGGCCACGCCGCCGGCTTCTGGGATCGGCAACAGGACTTCCGGCGCCAGGGTGCCGGCCTCACGCTCTTCGAGGAACTTGCGGCCGATGTCCGGGAACATGGCGTAGGTCAGCACGTCTTCTTCGGACTTGGCCAATGCGCCGATCTCGCCACGCAGCTTGGTCATTTCCGGCTTGAGCAGGTCGGCCGGGCGCACGTCTATCACGTCTTCACTGCCGATGGCCTGGCGACGCAATTTCTCGTTCACCGTGCCTGGGGCCTTGCCGTAGCCACCCTGCAGGTACAGCTTCACTTCGTTGGTGATGGTCTTGTAGCGTTCACCGGCCAACACGTTGAAGAACGCTTGGGTGCCGACGATCTGCGAGGTCGGCGTGACCAGCGGCGGGAAACCGAGGTCTTCGCGCACACGCGGGATTTCAGCCAGTACTTCGCCCATGCGGTTGAGGGCGCCCTGCTCCTTCAACTGGTTGGCCAGGTTGGAAATCATCCCGCCCGGTACCTGGTTGACTTGCACGCGGGTGTCGACCGCGGTGAATTCGCTTTCGAACTGGTGGTACTTCTTGCGCACGGCGTAGAAGTACAGACCGATTTCCTGCAGCAGCTCCAGGTCGAGGCCGGTGTCGAACTCGCTGCCTTTGAGGGCCGCGACCATCGATTCGGTGCCCGGATGGCTGGTGCCCCAGGCGAAGCTGGAAATCGCGGTATCGATATGATCGGCGCCGTTTTCAATGGCCTTGAGTTGGCACATCGCGGCCAGGCCGGCGGTGTCGTGAGAGTGAATGAACACCGGCAGGCTCTGCTCGGCTTTCAAGGCCTTGACCAGTTCGCCGGTGGCATACGGGGTCAGCAGGCCAGCCATGTCTTTGATCGCGACCGAGTCGCAGCCCATGGATTCCATCTGCTTGGCCTGGGCCACAAACGCGTCGATGGTGTGCACGGGGCTGGTGGTGTAGGCGATCGTGCCCTGGGCATGTTTGCCGGCGGCTTTCACCGCTTCGATGGCCACGCGCAGGTTACGCACATCGTTCATCGCGTCGAAGATGCGGAACACGTCGATGCCATTCACGGCGGCCTTGGCGACAAACGCTTTGACCACGTCGTCGCTGTAGTGGCGGTAGCCCAGCAGGTTCTGGCCACGCAGCAGCATTTGCAGGCGGGTGTTAGGCAACGCGGCGCGCAGTTTGCGCAGGCGCTCCCACGGGTCTTCTTTCAGGAAACGCACGCAAGCGTCAAAGGTCGCGCCGCCCCAGACTTCCAGGGACCAGTAGCCGACTTTGTCGAGCTTGTCGCAGATCGGCAGCATGTCATCGGTACGCATGCGGGTCGCGAGCAGCGATTGGTGAGCGTCGCGCAGGATGGTGTCGGTTACGAAAATCTTCTTGGTCATTGTTGTATTCCTCACAGGCCTGCGTGGGCGGCGATGGCGGCGGCGATGGCCAGGGCCAGCTCTTCGGGTTTGCGCTTGATCGAGTAGTTGGTCAGCTCAGGGTGGCTTTCCACAAAGCTTGTATTGAACTGGCCGCTACGGAATTCCGGGTTGCGCAGGATTTCCTGGTAGTAGGCGGCGGTGGTCTTCACACCTTGCAGGCGCATGTCGTCCAGGGCACGCAGGCCACGGTCCATGGCTTCTTCCCAGGTCAATGCCCACACCACCAGTTTCAGGCACATGGAGTCGTAGAACGGCGGAATGGTGTAGCCGGTGTAGATCGCCGTGTCGGTGCGCACGCCGGGACCGCCGGGCGCGTAGTAACGGGTGATCTTGCCGAAGCTGGGCAGGAAGTTGTTCTTCGGGTCTTCGGCGTTGATACGGAACTGCAACGCGAAACCGCGGTGATGGATGTCTTCCTGTTTCACCGACAGCGGCAGGCCCGAGGCGATGCGGATCTGCTCACGGACAATATCGATCCCGGTGATTTCTTCGGTGATGGTGTGTTCCACCTGCACCCGGGTATTCATCTCCATGAAGTACACCTCGCCCTCGGCGAGCAGGAACTCCACGGTACCGGCGTTCTCGTAGCCCACCGCCTTGGCCGCACGCACCGACAGGTCGCCGATGTAGGCGCGCTGTTCGGGTGTCAGCTGCGGGCTGGGGGCGATTTCGATGAGCTTCTGGTTACGGCGCTGGATCGAGCAATCGCGCTCGAACAGATGCACCACGTTGCCGAAGCTGTCACCGAGGATCTGCGCCTCGATGTGCTTGGGGTTGACGATGCATTTTTCCAGGAACACTTCCGCCGAACCGAATGCCTTGGTGGCTTCGGAGATGACGCGCGGGAAGGCTTGTTCGAGTTCTTCGCGGCTGTTGCAGCGACGGATACCGCGACCGCCACCACCGGAAGTGGCCTTGAGCATCACCGGGTAACCAATGCGATCGCCTTCGGTAAGGGCTTCATGGATATCGGCGACGTTGCCTTCGGTGCCGGGAGTGACCGGCACACCGGCCTTGATCATGCTGCGGCGCGCTTCGGTCTTGTCGCCCATGCGGCGGATGACCTCGGCCGATGGGCCAATGAACTTGATCCCACGTTCGGCGCAGATGTCTGCCAGCTCGGCGTTTTCCGAAAGGAAACCATAGCCCGGGTGCAACGCATCACAGCCGGTTTCCACCGCCAGGTTCACCAGCTTGCGCGGGTTCAGGTAACCGGCCAGAGGCTCGGCGCCAATGCTGTGGGCTTCGTCGGCACGCTTGACGTGCAGCGCATGACGGTCGGCATCGGAAAAGACCGCAACCGAGCGAATCCCCATCTCGGCGCAGGCTCGCACGATGCGTACGGCGATTTCACCACGGTTGGCGATCAGGATCTTTTTTATCACTTGGAAATTCCCTTGAGCCGATTGCTGCGTTCTTCGACCCGCTAGACCCGGGTCGACGCGTGACCAAATGTTTCAAGCCAGTCGCGTGACACACACTAAGCCGCTCAAGGAATTAACAAAAATCAATAATTATTGGGTTAGGCATAAGTAAAGACTTATAGTTGGCCGGACAGGCCGCACCAACAGGAATTAAAAATGCGTAAGTCATTGATGCGTATGACATTGCGTCAACTGCAGATTTTCAATGAAGTGTGTGATTTGCGCTCTTACAGCCGCGCCGCCGAGGAAATGTCTCTCACGCAACCGGCGGTCAGCCTGCAAATCCGCCAGCTGGAAGAGCTGATCGGCCAGCCGCTGTTCGATTACGTCGGCAAAAAACTCTACATGACCGAAGCCGCCGAAGCCCTGCAACGGGCCAGTCGCGATATTTTCGGGCGCCTGGAAAACCTCGACATGCAACTGTCGGACATGCAGGGCTCGCTGCAGGGCCAGTTGAAGCTGGCGGTGGAGTCCAGCGCCAAGTATTTCGTGCCGCACCTGTTCGCGGCCTTCAAGCGCCAACACCCCGAAGTGCAATTGCAGCTGACGGTGGTCAACCGCGCCCAGGTGATTCGCAGGCTGTCGGACAACCGCGATGACCTGGTCATCATGTCTATGGTGCCCCAGGACATGGGCCTGGAATTCCTGCCGTTTCTCAACAACCCGATCGTCGCCGTGGCACCGCTCGACCACCCCTTGAGCCTGCAAGGCCCGCTGCGCCTGCAAGACCTGGAACCCTACACGCTGCTACTGCGCGAGCCCGGTTCCGGCACGCGACTGGCCTGCGAGGAATACTTCAAGGAGAAACGCGTGCACTTCACCCAAACGGTGGAAGTCGCGTCGGCCGAAGCCCAGCGCGAATGCGTGAGCGCAGGGTTGGGCGTGGCCTTGCTCACGCGCCACGCCGTCAATATGGAGCTGGCCACCGGCGGGCTCAAGGAGTTGCCGGTGGAGGAGCTGCCGCTGTACCGCAGTTGGTGCCTGGTGCAGGCCAAGGCTAAACGCCTGTCGCCGGTGGCGCATGCGTTCCTGGGCTTTATCCGCAGCGAACGGGTGCAGATCAGCGTGCTGGCTGAGCGCTTCGCTGGGCAGCCACGGGTGCCTGCCAGTGGAGTTCCGGGTAGTCACTGAAGCTCTGGAGCAGTTGACGCTCTTCGCAGCGGTCTTCGATTGCGCGACGGAACGCCATGCGGCGTTGGTCTTCCTGTTGGCGACGGGTCTTGACGGTGCTGTTGCTGTCTTCGTAGTGCCGGGTCATTTGGAGTCTCCCAATGCGAGTACGGGGAGTTCAGGATGGGCACAGAGGATGACGGTTTAGCGAAGTGAGGATGACAGGACGATGAATATTCCGGTCAACATGTGGGAGGGCTTGCCCTTTCCCACATTTGAATCCGTGTACAGCTTTCAGTCGTCCAAGGCTTTGACGGATTTGGGCGACAGACGCAGGCTGCGCAAACTGCGCTTCACGCTCTTGAGATGGTTGACCAGGCTCGGACCACGCGCCATCGCCACGCCCATCGCCAGCACGTCAATCACCACCAGGTGAGCAATACGCGAGGTCAGCGGAGTGTAGATCTCGGTGTCTTCGTGCACATCGATCGCCAGGTTGACCGTGGACAACTCCGCCAATGGTGTCTGGCTAGGGCACAGGGTGATCAGCGAGGCGCCGCTTTCGCGCACCAGGTTGGCGGTAATCAGCAGGTCTTTGGAACGGCCCGACTGGGAGATGCAGATCGCCACGTCGGTAGGCTTCAAGGTCACGGCCGACATTGCCTGCATGTGCGGGTCGCTGTAGGCCGCGGCAGTCAGCAGCAGACGGAAGAATTTGTGCTGGGCGTCAGCCGCTACGGCGCCGGATGCACCAAAACCATAGAACTCGACACGCTGGGCCTGGGACATGGCGGTCACCGCCTTTTGCAGCTCTACCGGGTCGAGCTTCTCGCGCACTTCCATCAACGTGTGCAAGGTGGTGTCGAAAATTTTCAGGCTGTAGTCGGCGACGGAGTCATCTTCATGGATCGCAAACTGCCCGAAGCTCGCACCGGCCGCCAGGCTCTGGGCCAACTTGAGTTTCAAGTCCTGGAACCCCGAGCAACCGATAGCGCGGCAGAAGCGCACGATGGTCGGCTCACTGATGCCCACGCTGTGGGCCAGGTCGGCCATGGAACTGTGCATCACGGCCGCAGGATCAAGCAGCACATGATCGGCAACCTTGAGTTCCGATTTGCGTAACAGGTGGCGCGACTGGGCGATATGTTGCAACAGGTTCAAAGGGCAGGACTCTTGTTATTGGCAGACGCCAGGGATGTAGCAAGCTTGTAGTTATACTACAAGAATTGTCGTTTTGCCCGTCCGATGCATCACTAAATCGCCCTGCTGCCCTTTGAATCAAAGGGCAGGTACTTTGGTAGCCACAAAGGCGCTCTCGCGGTCGCTAAGGAAAATCTGCATTTTTCCGTAACAATTGAGCCAGCCCCTGCGCCTGCATCGGCCGACTGATCAGGTAGCCCTGCACTTCATCGCAACGCTCCCTGCGCAGGAAATCAAGCTGCTGCTGGTCTTCCACACCCTCGGCCACCACTTTGAGCGACAGCCCGTGCGCCATGGCGATGATTGCACGGGTAATCGCGGCATCTTCACGACCTTGGCCAAGGCCACGGATGAATGCCTGGTCGATCTTCACGTAGTCCACCGGGATGCGCTTGAGGTAGCTAAGGGACGAATAACCGGTGCCGAAGTCATCGATCGCCAGTTTCACCCCCAAGTCACGCAGTTGCTGGAAGGTCGCGATGATGTGCTCGACGCTGTCGAGCAGCTGGCTTTCGGTCAGTTCCAGTTCGAGGTATTGCGGGTCCAGGCCGGTTTCTTCCAGCACTTGGCGCACCAGGCTGACCAGCTTGCCATGGCGCAACTGGTGCACCGACAGGTTCACCGACACCCGGATCGGCGCCAGGCCCTGGCGCTGCCACTCACACGCTTGCCAGCACGCCTGGCGCAGCACGAATTCGCCCAGTGGTGCGATCAAACCCGTCTCTTCAGCCAAACCGATAAAGTCCCCCGGCGGTACCATGCCCCACTGCGGATGCTCCCAGCGCACCAGTGCTTCGGCGGCGTTCAGGGTGCCAGTGGCCAGGCACAGTTTCGGCTGGTAGAACACCGTGAGCTGACGCTCGTCGATGGCTTTGCGCAGCTGGTTTTCCAGCTGCAATCGCTCCAGGGTGCTGGCTTGCAGGCTGTCGGTATAGAACTGGAAGTTATTGCCGCCCAAGTGTTTGGCATGCTGCATGGCCATGTTCGATTGACTGACCAATGCGGAAATTTCCCGCGCGTTATCCGGCAACAGGCTGACGCCCATCGAGGCACTGACCACCAGCTCGTGCCCCTCCACCGTCACCGGCACCCGCAGCTTGGCCAGCAGACGCGTGGCCACCCGCGCCAGGCTCGACAGGTTGCCGTAGGCATCGAACAGCACTGCAAACTCGTCGCCGGACAGCCGCGCAATGGTATCGGCCTCGGGCAACGCGTTGATCAAGCGGCGTGCCATTTTTTGCAGCAGTTGGTCGGCGACTTCATGGCCCAGGCTATCGTTAAGCAGCTTGAAGCGATCCAGATTGATATGCAGCAGCGCCAGGCTGCGCCCGCCCTGGCGCACCCGCGCATGGGCCTCACGCAGGCGTTCGCGGAACAGCGAGCGATTGGCCAGCCCGGTCAATTCATCGTAATGGGTGAGGTAGCGCATGCGCTCCTCGGATTCGCGCCGCGCCGACAGATCGGCGAAAAAGCCCACGATATGACTGACTTTTCCACGTACATCACGTACGACATTCAGCTGTAGCCACTGCGGATACAGCTCGCCGTTCTTGCGGGTTTCCACCAGTTCACCTTGCCAGGTGCCGTGGCTGAGCAGGGCCTGGCGGATCACCGGGAAGTGACGGCGCGCATCGCGGCTGCTGGGTAATTCCACAACGTTACGGCCGATCATGTCGTCGATTTCGAAGCCGGTGACACGGCTGAACGCCTGGTTCACGGCGATCAATACATAATCCGGGTCGAGAATCACAATGCCTTCGCTGGCGGCCTCGAATACCGTTGAAGCCAGGCGCTGCTGCTCTTCAAGCGCCTTGCCGGCACTGATATCACGACGAGTGCCGAGCATGCGCGTTACCCGTCCGCTGGGCGCCCACTCCACCGCGCGCCCCCGGTCTTCGATCCACACCCAATGGCCGTCGCCGTGACGCACGCGATATTCCACCTGATAGTCCTCGCTGCGGCCTTTCAGGTGTTCGACCAAGGCACGCTTGAGCAGCGGCAGATCCTCGGGGTGCAGGCGCGGCTTCAGGTGGCTGAGCATCGCCGTGACGTACTCCGGCTCCAGCCCGAACAGCTCTTTGAGCTGGGTGTGATGGACTTCGTCGGTTTGCAGGTTCCAGTCCCAGAGGCCCAGCTCGCTGGCCTGCAAGGCCATGGCCAGGCGCGCTTCGCTCTTGTCCAGGGCAAGGCTGGCGGCGTCCAGCTCCTGGCTGCGTTGGGCCACACGATCTTGCAGGCCGGTCTGGGCGTCGCGCAGTTCCTGTTCAGCCTGACGGCGCTGTTCGACTTCGCGTACCAGTTCCTGATTCAACTGTTCACTGCGTTGCTGTGCCTGCTGCAGATGCTCGATCAGGGCCTGGTTCTGGAAGCGTCGCAGCAACCCGCGCTGGATCAGGCGGTTGACCTGCCAGGCGACCAGGCTCAAGGACGCCAGCAGGATCAGGCCCAGCACACCCCAGCCTTGCTGCTGCGGGCCACCGCTCCAGAACAGATAAAGGATGGTCGGCACCAGGCACGGCATGGCAAACGACAGAAACGCCGGCAGGCTCACGGCATAGGCCACGCTGGCCGACAACGCTGCGGCCCCCAGCAGCCCGAACACCCAGGCCTGTTGTATAAAGCTGTCGGCCGGCACCAGCGCAATGGCGGCGATGGCCAGGGTCAAGCCGCTGACTGTCGAGCCGAGCATGAACATGCGCTGCCAGATCGGCTGGGCCTGGCGGCTGGGCATGGCTGACTCGAAGGCCGCCACCTGAATGACGCGCATCGCCACCAGGGCCAGCAACCAGACCAGCCAGATGCTGTCCAGCACGTACAGCTTGGGGCTCCACAACAGCCAGGCGCAGACCAGGCCGTTGACCAGCATTAATAAGGTGGGCAGCAGCGAGCCCTGATACAGCAGACGCGTGCGCTCTACCGCCATCTCGGTTGCATAGTCTTTACGGATGACCTGTGCGGGCGCCGCCGAGGTGCCAGGCAGGTCGGTGCTGAGGGTCATAGGCAGTGTTCTTGTAATGGTGAGCCCGAAACGTCGACGGAGCATACACAAGCAAACGCGTGGGCCAAACTGCTCCATGTCATAAAAGCCGCTCGATGTTTGTGTGCAAAGATCGCGGCCGCACAGCTTGAGCGAGACGCTGCGCGGGTTGCGGCCCATGACCAACCGGTCATCACCAGCGGCGCAATGACAGCCGGTCGTCGCCGCGCCTGACGCTTTGTGTCGACCACCCGGCATTGGGATTTGCCCGTCTCCCCCCGGCACCCTAGAATGCGCCGATGCGCGATGATCTCTCTCTTTTGCTGAACTCCCTCAACGATGCCCAACGCCAGGCCGTAGCGGCCCCCGTTGGCCGTCAGTTGGTCCTGGCCGGTGCTGGCTCCGGTAAAACCCGAGTGCTGGTGCACCGTATCGCCTGGTTGATCCAGGTCGAGAACGCGTCCCCGCATTCCATCCTGTCGGTGACGTTCACCAACAAGGCCGCTGCCGAAATGCGTCATCGCATCGAGCAGTTGATGGGCATCAGCCCGGCCGGCATGTGGGTGGGCACGTTCCACGGCCTGGCGCACCGCCTGTTGCGGGCACATTGGCAGGAAGCGGGCCTGAGCCAGACCTTCCAGATCCTCGACAGTGACGACCAGCAACGCCTGGTCAAGCGGGTGATCCGTGAACTGGGCCTCGATGAACAGCGTTGGCCGGCACGACAGGCGCAATGGTTCATCAACGGGCAGAAAGACGAGGGCTTGCGCCCGCAACATATCCAGGCCAGCGGCGATTTGTTCCTGGCCACCATGCGCAGTATCTATGAAGCCTACGAGGCGGCCTGCGTGCGCGCCGGTGTCATCGACTTCTCCGAACTGCTGCTGCGCGCCCTTGACCTGTGGCGTGACAACCCAGGCTTGCTGGCCCATTACCAGAAACGCTTCCGCCACATCCTGGTGGACGAGTTCCAGGACACCAACGCCGTGCAGTACGCCTGGTTGCGCCTGCTGGCCAAAGGTGGCGACAGCCTGATGGTGGTCGGTGACGACGACCAGTCGATCTACGGCTGGCGTGGCGCGAAAATCGAGAATATCTACCAGTATTCCGAAGACTTCCCGGACGCGGTCACCATCCGCCTGGAGCAGAACTACCGCTCCACCGCCGGTATCCTCAAGGCCGCCAACGCCTTGATCGCCAACAACACCGGGCGCCTGGGCAAAGAGCTGTGGACCGATGGCGGCGAAGGCGAGGCGATCAACCTGTACGCCGCGTTCAACGAGCACGATGAGGCCCGCTACGTGGTGGAAACCATCGAAAGCGCGCTGAAAACCGGCCTGGCACGCAGTGATATCGCGATTCTGTATCGCTCCAACGCCCAATCGCGGGTACTCGAAGAAGCCTTGCTGCGCGAGCGTATCCCGTACCGCATCTATGGTGGCCAGCGCTTCTTCGAGCGCGCGGAAATCAAGAATGCCATGGCCTACCTGCGCCTGCTGGAAGGTCGTGGCAACGATGCGGCGCTGGAGCGGGTGATCAATATCCCGGCCCGTGGCATCGGCGAAAAAACCGTCGAAGCAATTCGCGACCATGCGCGCCATGCCGATGTATCGATGTGGGAATCCATGCGCCTGCTGATCGCCAATAAAGGCCTCACCGGCCGCGCCGCCAGCGCGTTGGGCGTGTTTGTCGAGCTGATCGAGAACCTGGCCGCCAAGTGTGCCGACATGCCGCTGCACTTGATGACCCAGACCGTGATCGAACAATCCGGGCTGATCGCCTATCACGAAGCGGAGAAAGGCGAGAAAGGCCAGGCTCGGGTAGAAAACCTTGAGGAACTGGTCAGCGCCGCCCGCGCCTTCGAAAACACCGAGGAAGACGAAGAGCTGACTCCGCTCGCCGCTTTCCTTGGGCATGCTTCGCTGGAGGCCGGCGATACCCAGGCCGATGAGCATGAAGACAGTATCCAGTTGATGACCTTGCACAGCGCCAAGGGCCTGGAGTTTCCCTATGTGTTCCTGGTGGGCATGGAAGAAGGCCTGTTCCCGCACAAAATGAGCCTGGAAGAGCCCGGTCGCCTTGAGGAAGAACGCCGGCTGGCCTACGTGGGCATCACTCGCGCGATGCAGAACCTGGTGATGACCTACGCCGAGACTCGACGCCTCTACGGTAGCGAGACCTACAACAAGGTGTCGCGCTTCGTACGTGAAGTGCCCAAAGGCCTGGTTCAGGAAGTGCGCCTGTCCAACAGCGTCAGCCGTCCGTTCGGCGGCGGCCAGCAGCAGAACTCCAGCAGCATGTTTGCCGGTTCGGACATTCCGGAAACACCATTCAGCCTTGGCCAGCAGGTCAGGCACGCGATCTTTGGTGAAGGCGTGATCCTCAACTTCGAAGGCGCCGGCGCCCAGGCACGGGTACAGGTGAATTTCGCCGAAGGCAGCAAGTGGCTGATGATGGGTTACGCGAAGCTCGAAGCCGTCTGATCGTTCCCACGCTCTGTGTGGGAATGCAGCCCTGGACGCTCTGCGTCCACCGTTCAGGTCATGACGCGGAGCGTCACATGAGGCATTCCCACGCGGAGCGTGGGAACGATCGGTGTGAAGAGTCCTGGCCTTCTCTTGTTTTTCGGCGTTGCGGGCCAATATCTGTAACTAGTCCTACAGACCCTTCGGAATCGGTCTTACGCAAAAGCCCGAAACATTATGTCGCTAGCCACTGTCACGACACCTGTGCAACATGGCGCGCGTGCAATCCACAAATGGGAATTCCCTTTATGAAACGTTTTCTTAGCATCGCCATGGCGTTGTGCATCGGCCTGACGATGAGCCTCGACGCCAACGCCAAACGCTTCGGTGGCGGCAAAAGCATGGGCTCGGCACCGACTCACCAGACCAGCCAGATGGCTCCGTCCGCCGGCGGCATGGGCGGCGCTGCCGCAACCGCTGGTGCAGCCGGTGCCGCGGGCGCTGCTGCCAAGGCCGGCGGTGCTTCGCGCTGGTTGGGCCCTCTGGCCGGTATCGCCGCCGGCGGCCTGCTCGCCTCCATGTTCATGGGTGGCGGCTTCCAGGGCATGCAGATTTTCGACATCCTGATCCTGGCGGTCATCGCCTTTGTGATCTTCCGCTTTATCGCCGCTCGTCGACGCAAGCAACAGGAGCACCTGGCTCCAGCCGGCGCGCCGATGCAGCGTGAAGTGTTCGAACAAAAACCTGCCATGGGTTCGATCTTCGGTGGTTCGGCTGCTCCTGCGTCCGCACGCCCGGTCATCAATGCACCCGCCTGGTTCAACGAAGAACGCTTCGTCGAAGCTGCCCGCAACCACTTCCAGTCCCTGCAGCAACACTGGGACGCCAACGAAATGGACAAGATCGCCGAGTTCGTGACCCCGCAGTTGCTGGAGTTCCTCAAGCGCGAACGCGCCGATCTGGGCGACGGCTTCCAGTCGACCTACATCGACGACCTGCGCGTCCAGCTGGACGGTGTGGATGATCGCGCCGACAAGACCATCGCCACCCTGACCTTCAGTGGCGTGTCGAAGACCTCGCGTTTCGACCAGGGCGAAGTGTTCAGCGAAAGCTGGAACATGGAGCGCGCCCAAGGCGACAACCAGCCTTGGCTGGTCGCAGGTATCCGCCAGAACGGCTGATAACTGCGCGCTTGAGCACTTGGTAATAAAACCCCGGACCTGTTCCGGGGTTTTCTATTTCACGGTTGCACTTATAGCGAGCTACTGTATAAAACGCCTCTATAAACCGCGCCAACTAGCAAGAGGATCCCGGCCGTGGAAGAAATCATCGAACAATTGCGTGAAGCCAATGAACCGGTCCCGGTTCCTCTGGAACTGCCTGACGAAGACCTGTTGGTGGAAATCGAGGAACAGCTGTTCATCGATATCCCGTTTGTCTTCCGCGAATTCCTGCTGACCGTCAGCGACGTGGTGTACGGCAGCCTCGAGCCCGTGACCGTGACTGACCCGCAATCCCATACCTACCTGCCCGACGTGGCCGCAAATGCATGGGATGCCGGGGTTGACCGCAGCCTGATTCCGATCTGCCAGGACGGCGACGACTACTACTGCGTCGAAGAAGACGGCACCGTGGTGCTGTGGTCCGGCGAAGAAGAACTCGTCACCGAAGAAACCTGGGAGTCGGTGTGGCACTGGGCACGGGACGTGTGGCTGGAAAGCTGAGCCCCGTTTCCTGACCTCTAGTGCTCCGGCGTATCCTTGTGGTTATCCAGCGTCTCCAGCAAGGCGACCTGCATCCGCGTATGCACGCGGATGAACCATCGCCAGAGCACCGCCGCCACCGCCGCAGTCACCACGGCGATCAATACCAGTAGCTTGTTGGTCGGCAGGATACTGGCCGACAAGGCTGCCAACAGCAGGAAGATCACCAGCAACGACAGGATCGGGATCAGTTCGGCGATCACCCGTCGTACACGCTGGGTATGCCGCCCGGCCATCTCCGGTTTCACGCTCATCTCCGCCAGTAACATCGACAGCGCCTTGAGCTTGCGATACGCCGCAATCAAAAACGGCAACGACAGCAGCAATGCTCCCCCCCAGATCAACGCCTTCTGCCAGCTCGGATCACTGATCCAACCCTGCAGATACCCACCGATACGTACCGCAAAAAAGCTGCCGGCGAAGAAGATCGCCACCACCAGCGCCAGGTTCACTCCCACCTGCAGGATGATCTTGCGGATCATCGACGCCAGCATCGCACCTTCCCCTTGAGGCTGAATGCTGCGCAACCATTCGCCGTACATCCCGAACACCCGGCCCAGGCGCTTGGGCATGACCGCAGCAAGCTTCAACGACAGTGGGTCGGCCCCGCGAATCAAGTACGGCGTAAGCAGCGTGGTGATCGCCGACACCGCCACTGCGACCGGATACAGGAAATCGCTGGTCACCTGAAGCGTCATCCCCAGCGCCGCGATGATGAAGGAAAACTCGCCAATTTGTGACAGCCCCATGCCCACCCGCAAGGAAGTGCGCCCATCATTGCCGGCGATAAAGGCGCCCAGGCCGCAGGAAAGCATCTTGCCCAGCACCACGGCTACGGTGATCACCGCAATCGGCCAGGCGTACTGCAGCAGGATCTGGGGGTCGATCATCAGGCCGATGGCTACAAAGAAAATCGCGCTGAACATGTCGCGAACAGGCTCGATCAGGCGTTCGATCTTAAGCAACTGCCTGGATTCGGCCATGATCGCACCGATCAGGAACGCCCCCAGCACCATGCTGTATTCGAGCTTGACCACCAGCAGGCAAAAGCCGAAACACAGGCCCAGCACGGTGATCAGCAGCATTTCATTGCTGTCGAACTGGGCCACGTAGGCCAGCAGGCGTGGCACCAGCAAAATGCCGATGACCAGCGCCACAATCATGAACAGTGAAAGCTTGCCCACGGTGGAGAACACCTCACCGGAACTGACCGTGCCACTGACGGCAATGCTCGACAGCAAGGCGATAATGCCGATGCCAAGAATGTCTTCGACGATCAGCACACCGAAGATCAACTGGGCGAAACGCTGGTTTTTCATCTTCAGGTCATTGAGCGCCTTGACGATGATGGTGGTCGAGGAGATCGCCAGGATCGCGCCGAGGAACAGCGAGTCCATGGTGTTCCAGTCAAACCAGCGGCCGATTTCGTAGCCGATCCAGACCATCAGGATGATCTCCAGGAAGGCTGCGATAAACGCCGTGGCACCCACCTTGAACAGCTTGCGCAGGCTGAACTCCAGGCCCAGGCAGAACATCAGGAAGATCACCCCCAGCTCGGCGAGGGTCTTGATGGTGTCTTCGTCGTGGATCAGGCCGAACGGCGGGGTATGCGGGCCGATGATGAAGCCGGCGACGATGTAACCCAGCACCACCGGCTGCTTGAGGCGATGAAACAGGATGGTAACAACCCCTGCCACCAGCATGATCACGGCCAGATCCTGGATAAAGCTGATGGCGTGCATGGCGAGGGGCTCCTTGAGGGTACCGGCGCTTTTCCCACTTCCACCCGCGCCTTTGAACTGTCGCAAAGTGCGGAGGGAAAAGTCTGCCTTGATCGTAAGAAATGCCCTGAGATGGGCTTTTGAAGGTTAACACCGCGACTTCCGACAGAAAGCCGGTGCAATATATGGAAACAGATCGGTCCCGGCGTGACGGCAAGCCGCTCACCGGCGTCCCGTTAGGGAGAACGCTGCAAAGATTTCAGCACCCGCAGAGGTGCCCCCCAACCGATGCCTACAACCCGTGAGTGTGCTATGGAACCCGGAAACGCCCAGCTGTCGATGACGGTATTGATGACCCCTGACATGGCCAACTTCTCAGGCAATGTCCACGGCGGCACCCTGCTCAAATACCTCGACGAAGTGGCTTACGCCTGCGCGAGCCGTTATGCCGGGCGCTATGTCGTCACGCTGTCGGTCGACCAGGTGATTTTTCGCGAACCGATCCATGTCGGCGAGCTGGTGACCTTCCTCGCCTCGGTCAACTACACCGGCAACACCTCAATGGAGGTGGGCATCAAAGTGGTGACCGAGAACATCCGTGAGCGCTCGGTGCGTCACACCAACAGCTGCTTCTTCACCATGGTGGCCGTGGACGACCAGCGCAAACCTGCCGCCGTACCGCCGCTGCAGCCACAGAACAGCGAAGACAAACGCCGGTTCGTGCAGGCCCAGCAGCGCCGGCAGATCCGCCAGGAGCTGGAAAAGCGCTACCAGGAAATCAAGGCTGACGCTTGATCACAGCCCGATCGGTGTAGCCTCGAAGCGCACCCGTGGATGAGCGATACGATCCTGGGCTCGCACCAGTTCCAACTCGTAACTGGCGCAGGCCTGGGTTTCCAGCAGGACTTCATGCACCGCTGCCGCCGTGAACTCGAAGGCCGCCAACAGGCTGTCGCCCAACAGCACCCGCGCCAGGAATAGCCCGGATGTCAGATCGCCCACCCCCACCGGCTGGCGCGGGAAAGCCAATAACGGCCGGCGCAGGTGCCAGCTACCTTCCGCCGTCACCAGCAGCATCTCGAAACCATCCGGGAGTTTGCCCGGATAATCCAGGTGCTTGACCAGCACCGCTTTCGGCCCCCGCGCCAGCAACGCTTTGGCCATGCCCAGGCAGTCGAACAACGATTGCGGCTTGCGCCCGGCAAAGCTGTCCAGCTCCAGTTGGTTGGGGCACAGGAAATCTGCCATGGCAGCGGCTTCATCGAGCAGGAAATCGCTGACTTCCTGAGGCACGATGCAGCCTTTTTCCGGATGCCCCATCACCGGGTCGCACAGGTACAGGGCCCTGGGGTTGATGGCCTTGATGCGCGCCACCCCGGTGAGAATCGCACGCCCCTGAGCGGCGCTGCCCAGGTAACCCGACAGCACCGCGTCGCAGTTACCCAGCTCACCAATCGCGGCAATACCTTCCACCAGCGCCGGAATTTGCTGTGGCGCCAACACTTCTCCTGCCCACTGGCCATACTGAGTGTGGTTGGAGAACTGCACCGTGTTGAGCGGCCAGACATTCACCCCGACCCGCTGCATGGGGAACACGGCGGCGCTGTTTCCGGCGTGGCCAAAGACCACATGAGACTGGATCGCAAGCAGATGAGGTGTGCGTTTCATGCGGGAGATTTCCGTAAAGCCATTGAAATTCTGGCCGGGCAGTATGCGACTAAACGCAGCCTGTACGACAGACCAGCGACACAGTTAAGCTGCTCTCACTTTGTTGGAGTTCATCGCATGCTGACCCTGGGAAACATCTTTGTGTTGATGCTGCTGGCGACCGGTGCCGCCTGGGTATGGCACAACCACGGCCTGCGCGAGCGGGCGCTGGAACGGGTCAAACAGCATTGCGCCAAGCTCGACATCGAACTGCTCGATGGCGCGGTGGCGTTGAAACGCATCGGTTTTGTGAAGGATGCCAACGGACGGCGGCGTCTGGCACGCATCTATAACTTCGAGTTCACCGTGACCGGTGAAACCCGTCATCCCGGGACCATCACCCAGTTTGGCGCCCACAGCGCCCAGATCGAACTGGCGCCCTACCCGTTCGAGATCAAGACTCCCCTGCCCAGCGCCGAGGTGATTGAGCTGAGCCAGTGGCGTCAGGACCATGCCACCAAACACCGTCACTGACGGCAGGCGGCCAGCGCATGCTGCAACGCGGCCACGTCCTGTGGTTCGCTGAAAATCAATTCCAGGCGTGAATCGCGCCGCCATTCGCTGGGTTGCAAGATGAGCGGGCTGTTATCCACAGCGTTAGCCGAAACCCAGCCTTCGCCGCTGTGGATAACCAGCTTGGCACGACGCCATTCCAGGCTTGCCAGCCATTGATGCAGGCGCCGCGTATCGAATTGCTGGCCAGGGTGCCAGCGCCATCCGATGCTCCAGCCGCCCTCTTGAGATTGGCTCAGGCAGATAGGCTGCGCGGGGTCGTTCCAGACGGTCGGCATCTGCGCAAGACGGTTGGGCATTGGGATGTTATCCACAGCCGTCGTCGCATTTGAATTCAAGCCTGGCAATTGCGCCAACGGCAGTTGCGCCTGCTGGGTCCAGTAAAGCGGGCAGCCGGGCAGTTGTCGTTCAATAGCCGTGCGCTGAGCGGCATCCAGCGACTCATCCTTGTTCAGGACCAGCAGGCCGGCATGGGCCAGTGTTTCTCGTTGCGCTTCGGGCAAGGCTTTGCCCGCCGCCAACGCCTGGGCGTCCAGCACCAGCACACAGGGTTGCACCGCCAACACCTGCTGCCAGGGCGCGTCCCGCAGTTGCTTGAGTAATTGCGCCGGATGGCCCAGGCCCGAGGGCTCTATAAACAAGCGATCCGGCTTGGCCTTACGCAGCAAACGGCCCAGGCCCACTTGGAAGGGTGCACCGTTCACACAACACAGGCAGCCTCCGGCCACTTCGCCCAGGGCAATGCCATCGTCCTCCTGGGTGAGCAAAGCGGCGTCCAGGCCGATCTGTCCAAACTCATTGATCAATACGGCCCAACGTTCGTTGGCCGGGCGCTGGGCAAGCAGATGCTTGATCAAGCTGGTCTTGCCGGCCCCTAATGGCCCGGCAATCACATGGGTGGGAATGTTCTGCAGCATGAGGGGAATCATTCAGGGCGTGTAGAAAGCTTGATCCTACGCGGTTATGCAAGCCAATCCAGCGTCAGGATCAACCGTCGCTCATCTGCGTTGAGCGCTGGTGAGCGGTGAATCAAACCATGCCTTTCATTGCCATGCCATTTAGTGCCCTTGAGCAGGGCGACTTCGCCACAGCGAATCTGTTCGATGCGCTCGACGGGTTCGGCCTGCGGCTGACCCAGTTTACAGCGGTCCATCTCGCCTTCGCGCAACCATTGACTACCGACCCCGGCATAGGTGGTGATCAATCGCACCGGCACATGGTCGACGTGAAAACGTGGGCACATGGCCTTGTCCAACAGCCGCAGGCGCACCCCCACCCGCTTGGCGCCCAGCAGACACGCGAAGGCGCTGACCAGCCACGACACATCGGCGATAAAACCTTCGTAGCCTTCCAGATCTCGGCAACCGGACGCCAAGCCCTGCAAGTCCGGTACGGCATTCTCATGGTTAAGCTCGATCACCAGGGACTCGGCCAACGGCTCGTTGAGCGCCACCAGCAAGGCACCAAACTCAGCGATATGCAGCGGTAATGGGCGCTGCCAGAGTGCCAGGTTGACGCCGTCTTCAAGAATGTCGGCCAGCGTCAGTGGGGTTTCGCCGCATGTCTGGCGGATCACCGGCAACGGCGTGATAACCGGGGCGAGCATCAAGCTGCAACCTCTTCATACCAAGGGCCGAAGGGATCGACCAACTGACGCCACCCTTCGACGCCCAGGGCCATTTCTTCATCGGTGAGCAGGCACGCGTCCAGTTCGGCGCGCATCCGGGCGAAGTCGATGTTCTGGCCGATGAAGACCAGCTCCTGGCGACAGTCGCCGGTGCTCAATTGCCAGTTGCCCATGATCGCCGCGATGCTTTCTTCATCTTGAGGCCATTGGCTTTTCGGCACAAAACGCCACCAGCGACCGGCGAAACCATGGCGCATCAACCCTCCCGCCTGAGACCAACTGCCTGCATCCTGATGTTTGCTGGCCAGCCAGAAAAAACCCTTGGAACGCAACAGCTTGCCGTTGACCCACGGACGGTCGATAAAGTCGAAAAAACGCTGCGGATGAAACGGACGACGCGCGCGGTATGCCGTGGACGCAATGCCGTACTCCTGCGTTTCCGGCACATGCTCACCGCGCATTTCCTGCAACCAGCCCGGCGCCTGGGAGGCGCGCTCGAAGTCGAAGCGGCCGGTGTTGAGGATCTTGGCTAGCGGCACTTCGCCCATGACCATAGGGATGATTTCCGCGTGGGCGTTCAGGCGCTCAAGAATGGCCATCAGCTCTTCGCGCTCGCGACTGCTGATCAAGTCGATCTTGCTGATCAGGATCACGTCAGCGAACTCGATCTGCTCGATCAACAGGTCGGTGATGGAGCGCTCATCGTCTTCACCCAGGGTTTCGCCCCGCGAGGCCAGGCTTTCGGCAGCCTGGTAGTCGAGCAGGAAGTTCATGCCGTCGACCACCGTGACCATGGTGTCCAGGCGGGCAATATCGGCCAGGCTCTGCTCGTTTTCATCGCGAAAGGTGAAGGTTTCAGCCACGGGCAACGGTTCGGAAATGCCGGTGGATTCGATCAGCAGGTAATCGAAACGACCCTCCTTGGCGAGTTTTCCGACTTCTTCCAGCAAGTCTTCACGCAAGGTGCAGCAGATGCAGCCGTTGCTCATTTCCACCAGTTTTTCTTCGGCACGATTGAGCGTGACGTCACGCTGAACTTCGCTGCCATCAATGTTGATTTCGCTCATGTCGTTGACGATCACGGCTACCCGCAGGTTTTCGCGGTTGCGCAGGACGTAGTTGAGCAGCGTGCTTTTACCGGCGCCGAGAAAGCCGGACAACACAGTAACGGGGAGACGGTGGGTCATCAGGTAGTCCTCATCAGGGGGGCCGGTCAAATCGCCCGTTTATGGCGTTCGCGCAGCTCTTCACGTTCTTTGGCTTCGATACACAGGGTGGCCGTGGGACGCAGCAGCAGACGTTGCAGGCCGATGGGCTCGCCGGTCTCACGGCACCAGCCGTATTCACCGCGGGCCAGCCGCTCCAAGGCGTCGTCGATCTTGTCCAACAGCTTCTTTTCGCGCTCCAGCAGGCGCAGTTGCCATTGGCGCTGTTCTTCGGCGCTGCCGACATCCGCCGGGTCGCTGTTGGTTTCCTGCTCGCGTAACGCCAGGAACTCGGCGTCGATACGCGCTTGCAGCTCGTTGCGCTGGGCCAGCAACAGCTCGCGGAAGAAGCCTTGCTGGGCCTCATTCATGTAATCGGCGGGCGGTTGGGCCAGGAGGTCTTGCTCAGTCATGGGAAACGGTTCATGGGTCAGGCGGTTTTTAATGTTATAGTATAACAACACAAATAAGCCAATCCCCCTTGCTCGTTACGACGAAGGGCGCAATGCTGAAACACTCTCTTGTTGCGAGAACCCCGATGAAATACCTGTTGTGCGCGCTCTTGTTGGCTGCGGCAGGCCAAGCCCACGCTCAAGCGCCGAGCCTGCTGGCCAACTGCACGCGCAGCGCCAACTTGCTGGCCTGTGTGGACCCATTGGGGAACGCCTATAGCGTGGCGACTGTCGGCAGCACCACGTATTTGCGCGGGTTCGAGGTGATCGGCAAGCGCTACTGGGCGCAGACCAACAGCCGTTACGGGCAACTGACGTTCTTTACCGGGTTGGCGTCCGATGGTGAGGCGTGGGTCGGCTACACCCGGCGCGTGGGCTGGACCACCCTCAACCGGTTCTCCAGTTCAGGTGGCGCCAGCGCCAAGTTCACGTGCAGCCGTATCACCGGTTGTTAGACCTGGCCGTTCTTTTGCTCCTGAACCCAGGCCATGTAGCTATTCATCGGCGGGTTCTTCTGGAAGTATTTTTTCAAGCCTTCGAACAGGCCATCTGCTACCGCTTGTTGATGACGCGCCGTCACCAGCCGCTGAGCGTCCTGAGTGTTGGAGATAAACCCGGTTTCCACCAGGATCGACGGTACATCCGGTGACTTGAGCACTGCAAAGCCTGCCTGCTCGACGCGTTTCTGGTGCAGCGTGGTGATGTTTTGCAGGCTGCCCAGTACCGAGCTGCCCAATTGCAGACTGGACGCGATGGTGGCGTTCATCGACATATCAAGAATCACCCCCGCGAGCATCGGGTCCTTGTCCTTGAGATTGAGCAACGTGGTGGCGCCGAGCAGGTCCGCGCCGTTTTCGCGCTGGGCCATGAAGCGCGCCGTGGCAGAGGTAGCCCCCCCTTCGGAGAGTGCATACACCGACGCCCCGGAGGCCGTCAGCCGTGGCGCGGCATCGGCATGCACCGAGATGAACATATCGGCCTTGTGCTGACGGGCGATGTCCACGCGCTTGCGCAGCGGCACGAAGAAGTCGTCATTGCGCACCAGTTTCACGGCGAAGCCCTTCTCGCGCTTCAAGCGTTTAGCCAGCAACTGCGCGATGGACAGCACCACGTCTTTTTCGCGCTGGCCTTTGGAGCCAACGGCACCTGGGTCCTTGCCGCCGTGGCCGGGGTCGACCACCACGATGATGTCACGCTTGGGGTGCGCTTTATCTACCGTCGCCGCTGATGCAACTGCTGGGGGCGCCGTTTCTGAGGCAATCAGGCGAGGCGCGTGGGTGGCATTAGTCAGGTCCAGCACCAGGCGGTGACCTTGGCCATCCTGCGGCGGTAAGAGAAAACTGTTGAGCTGCATCGGCACGGCCAGGTCCAGCACGATACGGGTGTCGTTTTTGCCGAAATGCCCGGAGCGGATCGAGGTGATCCCACTGTTTTTCAATGCCAGCTGAGAAAAATCCCCCGCGAGCCCGGCACCGCTCAGGTCGATGATCACCCGTTCCGGCGCGGTCAGGGAAAATGTCTTGTATTGCACCGGACCGCTGAGATCCAGCACCAACCGCAGTTTGTCATCCGAGCGCCACAGGCGCGCATTGCGAATCTGCGTGGCGTAAGCCCCCAAAGGCAAGGTGAACAGGGGACTGACCAACAGCAGGTTAAGGAGCTGACGTCTGTGCATGGCAAATACCGCAAATAAAGGAGCGTCCCTGCTCGACTTGACTGAAGAAAGGCTGAAGCAGAAAAATCATCGTCGACTCAATAGTTATAATATAACATGTCTTTTTATTTCCAACGATGGACCTGCCCATGAATGCGCTGACTCTGCCGGATATTGCCGCGCAGGCTTCACGCCAAGCCTTGCCACTCGATTGGGTGGGCATGTGCGGCATCGCCCTGCCCATCCTTATCGATGGCCAACGTCTGACCGCCATTGCCGACGCCGGCGTCAGCCTGGACGATGGCGCGGCCCGTGGCATTCACATGTCACGCTTGTACCTGGCCTTGGAAATGCTGGATCAGCAGCTTCTGACGCCTGCACTTCTGCGTAATGTACTTCAACGTTTTCTCGACAGTCATGAAGGATTATCTAAGAACGCTTACTTGCGTATTCACACGGATCTGCTGTTGAAACGCCCGGCTCTCGTCAGTCCATTGGCCGGCTGGAAAAGCTATCCGGTGAGCATCGAAGCGCGTCTGGAAAACCAGATGTTCCACGTGGAACTAAAAATTGACGTTACCTACTCCTCAACCTGCCCATGCTCGGCAGCCCTCGCCAGGCAGTTGATTCAGCAGCAATTTCTCCAGGATTTTGCCAATACCCAGTTGCAGCATGCGGACGTGTTGACCTGGCTCGGCAGCGCCAGCGGCATCGTTGCCACTCCTCATAGCCAACGCAGCAGCGCCCAATTGCACGTTCAACTGCAAGGCGAGCACCTGCCCTTCACTGACCTGATCAATGACGCAGAAGCCGCCCTGGGCACCGCCGTACAGACCGCAGTGAAACGAGCGGACGAACAAGCCTTCGCCCTGGCCAACGGGCAGAACCTGATGTTCTGCGAAGACGCCGCCCGCCGCCTGAACCTCGCCTTGAAACGCTCGGATGCCGTCAAAGCCTTCCACCTGAAAGTGATCCACGCCGAAAGCCTGCACGCGCATGATGCCGTGGCTGAAAGCCGCTGGACGAGACCCTCTGCATGATCACCTGCACCGCCTTACGCTGGGGCGCTCCCGGCCAGCCACTGACGCCCGCCCTGGATCTCACGCTGGCAAAAGGCAGCCTCACCGGGATCATTGGTGCCAACGGCACCGGCAAAAGCAGCCTGCTCAAAGTCATCGCCGGCCTGCAAAAGCCGCTGGCCGGCAAAGTCAGCGTGGAGGTGCCACGCCGCGGCGGCTTGTCGTTCCTGCCCCAGCAACAACACCTCGATCGCCAGTTCCCCATCAGCCTGCAAGAGTTGGTCGCCGCCGGCTTCTGGGGCACCCAGCTCAGCCCGGAGCAACGCAGCCAGCGTCTGCAAACAGTACTGAAAGGCTGGTGCCTCAGCGGCCTTGAGCACCGCCCATTGATGGCGTTGTCGGGTGGCGAATTGCAGCGTGCACTGCTCGCTCGCATGAGCCTGGCTGAGGCGCCAGTCTTGCTGCTGGATGAGCCTCACGCGGCGCTCGATGAAGAAGGCCAGGCGCTGTGCTGGAAACATGTACATGCCTGGCATGAGGAAGGCCGCACCGTGGTTATCGTTTGTCACGACCTCGCCTCCGTGCGCCATCACACCCAGCAAGTGGTACACATCAAAAGCACTGGCTGCGTGTTCGGGTCGAGCCAGGAACTGATCCGCCCACAACCGCACATGCAGGTGGCTTGATGCATTTCACCGCCCACCTGTGGATGCCCTTCCATGACTTCGTCTTCATGCGCCGCGCGCTGATCGGCGGCCTGGTGCTCGCCTGCAGCACAGCGCCGCTCGGGGTATTCCTGATCCTGCGGCGCATGAGCCTGATCGGCGACGCCGTCGCCCACGGCATCCTGCCCGGCGCCGCGCTGGGCTTCTGGTTCGCCGGCCTCAGCCTGCCTGCCTTGACCATCGGCGGCCTCGGCGCAGGTCTGGGCATGGCGGGTTTATCCGCATGGATCACCCGCCGCACCGGCCTGCGTGAAGATGCCAGCCTCGCCGCCATCTACCCCATCTCACTCGCCGCCGGCGTACTGATCCTCGGCCTCGCCGGCAAGCGCCTGGACCTCTTGCACCTGCTGTTCGGCTCCGCCCTGGCCGTGGATGAAACCACTTTGACAGGCATGCTCTGGGTGTCCGGTTTCAGCCTGGTCGCCATGGCACTGATCTATAAGCCGCTGCTGCTGGACACCCTCGACCCGCTGTTCCTGCAAACCGTCAGTCGCCTCGGCCCTCTCGCACACGGGTTGTTCCTGACCCTGGTGGTGCTGAACCTGGTGATTGGCTTCCAGGCCATCGGCGCGTTGATGGTGGTGGGATTGATGATGCTGCCGGCCATTGCTTCACGCTTCTGGAGCCGGCGCCTGCCGGTGTTGATCGCCGTCTCGGCGGTGCTGGGATGCCTGTCGGTGTGGTTGGGCCTGTTGTTGTCGTTCTACTACTCGCTACCCAGCGGCCCGGCCATCGTGCTGGTGGCTGGCGGCGGGTACCTGCTGTCCGTGGTCTTCGGTCCGGTGCACGGCTTGCTGCGCCGCCCGCCTTTGCTTACATCCCAATGAGGTGTTTCCCGATGCGCGCTCTACTCGTGCTGTTCAGCCTGCTGCTACCGCTGTCGATGGTCCAGGCCGCCGACAAACTCCAGGTGGTTACCAGCTTCAGTATTCTCGATGACATCACCCACCAGATCGGTGGCGATCATATCCAGATCAGCAACATGGTCGGCCCCGACGCCGACGCCCATACCTACGAGCCCACCCCGGATGACGCCAAGGCGCTGCTCAAGGCCAAGGTGATTATCAAGAACGGCCTGGGTTTCGAGCCGTGGCTTGACCGCCTGGTGACCAGCACCGAAACCAAGGCGACCGTGGTCACCGCCAGCAAAGGCGTGATTTCCCACACCATGGAAGAAGACGGTGAAACCATCCCCGACCCACATGCCTGGCACAACCTGGCCAACGCCGAAATCTACGTGAACAACATCACCAAGGCGCTGGTGGCCGCCGACCCGGCCAACAAGGCCGATTACCTGCGCAACAGCCAGGCGTACCTGAAAGAGATCTACCGCCTGCTGGCCGAAGCCAAAACCAAATTCGGCGCACTGCCGGCGGGCAACCGTCGCATCGTCACTTCCCATGACGCGTTCGGCTACCTGGGCCAGGCCTACGGCATCCAGTTCCTGGCACCTCAGGGCCTGTCGACGGAACGTGAGCCTTCGGCCGCCGAAGTGGCCGCGCTGATCACCCAGATCCGCAAAGACAAGGTCAAGGCCGTGTTCATGGAAAACATCAAGGATTCGCGCCTGCTCAAGCAGATTGCAGACGAAAGCGGCGCGCAGATCGGCGGCACGCTGTACTCCGACGCCCTCGCCGCAGAGGGCCCGGCCAGCACCTTCACCGGGCTGTTCGAATACAACCTCAACACCCTGTGCGCCGCCCTGAGCAAACCATGACCTTGTGCATGCTCGACCGGGAAAAGACGGCCCCTGGCAATTACGTCCCTATCATTACGGAGCCTGACGCATGATCCGCAAGAACCCTTCCGGCGATCTCCCAGTGATCGCCGAATCGGCCTACGTCGACAAGACCGCAATCATCTGCGGCAAAGTCATCATCGGCGAGAATGTGTTCGTCGGCCCCTATGCCGTGATCCGCGCCGACGAAGTCGACGCGTCCGGCGACATGGACCCCATCACCATCGGCGCCAACTCCAATATCCAGGACGGCGTGGTCATCCACTCCAAATCCGGCGCGGCGGTGACGATTGGTGAGTTCAGTTCCATCGCGCATCGCTCCATCGTCCATGGCCCCTGCACCGTCGGCGACCGGGTGTTCATCGGCTTCAACAGCGTGCTGTTCAACTGCGTCGTGGGCGACGGTTGTGTGGTGCGCCACAACTCGGTGGTCGACGGCCGCGACTTGCCCGCCGCCTTCTACGTGCCGTCCACCACTCGCATCGGGCCTCACACCGACCTGTCGCAGTTCCCGCCGGTCAGTGTCAGCGCCTCGGAGTTTTCCGAAGACGTGGCCCGCACCAACGTCGACCTGGTGCGGGGTTACAAAGCCCTGCAAAACGAGTTCTGAGCCATGAGCCGCCTGCTGATCCGCAATGCCCGCCTGGTCAATGAAGGCCTGGAGTTCGACGCCGATGTGCTGGTCGCCAATGGCCGTATCGAGAAAATCGCCGGCAGCATCGAAGGCGGCAACGAGCCGGTGGAGATCGACGCCCAGGGTCAATGGCTGCTGCCAGGCATGATCGACGACCAGGTGCACTTTCGCGAACCTGGCGCGCCGGACAAAGGCAGCTTCTACAGCGAGTCCCGCGCAGCGGTGGCCGGCGGCATCACCAGTTTCATGGACATGCCCAACACCCACCCTGCCACCCTGACCCTGGAGGCGCTGGCCGATAAAAAGCGCCGCGCCGCCTTGAATTCGGTGGCCAATTACGGCTTTCACTTTGGTGTGAGCAACGACAATCTCGATACCGTGGCCGCCCTCGACCCACGGGAAGTCGCCGGGGTCAAAGTGTTCATGGGGGCCTCCACCGGTAATATGCTGGTGGACGACCCGCGTATTCTGGAGCGACTGTTTGCCGAAGTGCCGACCCTCCTGCTGGCCCACTGTGAACACACGCCCAGCATCCTGGCCAATGAACAGCGTCTGCGCGAGCGCTTCGGCGAACGGATTCCCGCCGTTGCCCACCCACTGATCCGCGATGCCGAGGCCTGTTACCGCTCGTCTTCGTTTGCCGTGGAGTTGGCCCAACGTCACGGCACGCGGTTGCATGTATTGCACCTGACCAGCGCGCTCGAACTGGCTCTGTTCGAAGACAAACCCTTGTCTGAAAAACGCATCACCGCCGAGGTCTGCGTGCACCACCTGTTGTTCGATGACCGCGACTATCACCGTCTCGGCCACCAGATCAAATGCAACCCGGCCATCAAGACCCGCGCCGACCGCGACGCTCTGCGCCGTGCCTTGTTGAGTGATCGCCTGGATGTCATCGGCACCGACCATGCTCCGCATACCTGGGCGCAGAAACAGCTGGGCTATCGAGAAGCGCCGTCCGGGCTGCCGCTGGTGCAGCATGCGTTGCCGGCATTGCTGGAGTTGGTGGCTGACGGGCACCTGCCGCTCACCACGCTGGTGGCGAAGACCAGCCACCGAGTGGCTGACCTGTTTGCCATTCCCGAACGCGGCTACTTACGCGAAGGCTATTGGGCCGACCTGGTGCTGATCCGACCCGAGCCCGAAGGCAAACCCGTCAGCAACCAACCGATCCTGGCACGCTGCGGCTGGACACCGTTTGCCGAACGCAGCTTTCGCCACAGCGTCAGCACCACATTGGTGTCCGGCCACCTGGCGTGGCACAACGGCCAGGTCGTCGACAGTTGCCAGGGCTTGCCCCTGCATTTTTTGCGTTAAGCGCGGGGTTTGACCGTACCGCAGTCGTTGCCCAGCCACTGGGCATGGGTGTCGAGGCTGCCCTTCTGCTGGATGCCGGTGGCATTGAAGGTGCCGTTGACGGTGGTGGTGAATTCCTTCTGGCTCTGGAAGGTGGCGACGCCACTGCCTTGGGCTTTCGGGCAACTGAAACGGAATTTCCACTGGTTGCCGCTCTTGTCGGTCACTTCCTGCCTGCAGCCCGATTGCGGGTCGGTCAGCGGGATCGAATCGGAGGCGACCTGAGCAGGGGTGAGGCACACCTGCACGCCTTTGCCGGCCATGGTGATGCCCTGTTTTTCCAGCATTGCACGTTGTTCGGGAGTCATCTGTTGCTTGAGCTGACCGAGGATCAGCGAAAGGTCCGGCAAGTCCTGGTTATCAACTTTCATATTGCTGGTAGTCAATTCCCACAACCCCGGCGCCAGCATCTGCGCCTGAGCCGCCACGGGCAGCGACAATCCAACAACCATGGCCAAACCAAGCAGACGAGCATTCATCGAGTAACTCCTGGGTAATTGTGGGCGTTAGACGCCGCAAAGGCGCCAGTGTTGCACGGCAAATAAAATAGCGACATTCGCAGCCGTTCATGGTCTGTTAGGCAGTCGATTGTCTGGAGATATGTCGTCCATGGATTTTTTTGGCCCGCACCTGCTCGCCTACTTCATTGCCACGCTGCATTTTCTCGGGACTCTCGCCGCGATCCACGCTGTGCTGACCGTCAGGACCGCCCAAGGCTCGATCGCCTGGGCGTTGTCGTTGATGTTCATGCCCTACCTCACGTTGATCCCTTACCTGATCTTCGGCCGCAGCACCTTCGACGCTTATATCCAGGCACGCCGCCAGGCCAACCAGGAAATGCACACCGCCATTGCCGAGCTGAACTGGCGCCCTTGGGTCGAAGAAGCCCTCGCCGCACGCAACTCCAGCGCCTACGCGTCGCTGCGCGCAATGCCCAAGCTGGGACGCATGCCGTGCCTGGCCAACAACCAAGTGCGCTTGTTGATCAATGGTGATGCCACCTTCAGTGCAATCTTCGACGCGATCCGCAGTGCCAGGAGCGCCGTGCTGTTCCAGTTCTTCATCATTCATGACGACGAACTGGGCAGGCAGTTGCATGCCCTGCTGAAGGAAAAGGCTGCTCAGGGCGTAGCCGTATATATGCTGTATGACCGCATCGGCAGCCATGCCCTGCCCCATCACTACGTGCAATCGCTGCGCGACGCAGGCGTACAGGTCAAGGCGTTCGCAACGCGCAGCGGCTGGCTCAACCGTTTCCAGGTCAACTTCCGCAACCACCGCAAGATCGTGGTGGTGGACGGCATCACCGGGTTTGTCGGTGGGCATAACGTCGGTGACGAATACCTGGGCAAAAAGCCGCCCCTGGCCCCGTGGCGCGATACTCACGTACAGGTGACCGGCCCGGTGGTGGCGTGCCTGCAAGAGTCGTTTGCCGAAGACTGGTTCTGGGCCGCGCGCAAGTTGCCGCCGCTGATCCTGCCGGACGCCTACCCCGAAGACGGCGTACTCTGCCAACTGCTCGCCAGTGGGCCGGCCGACTCGTATGAAACCTGCTCACTGTTTTTCGTCGAAGCCATCCACGCGGCAACCGAGCGGGTGTGGATCACCAGCCCGTATTTCATCCCCGATGAGGCCGTGTTCTCCGCGCTGCGCCTGGCCGTGCTGCGCGGCGTCGACGTACGCCTGCTGCTGCCTTCACGTCCCGACCACCGCATCGTCTACGCTGCGTCCAGCCTTTATGCGATCGAAGCCGTACGCGCCGGGGTGCGCGTGTTCCGCTACACGCCGGGCTTTCTGCATCAGAAAGTGGTGTTGGTGGACAGCGAAATCAGCGCGATCGGCAGTGCGAACATGGATAACCGTTCGTTCCGACTGAATTTTGAAGTGATGTTACTGACGGTGGATGAGGCGTTTGCCGGCGAAGTTGAGCAAATGCTGATGGACGACTTCGCCCTGGCCCATGAAGTCAGCCAGGAAGAAAGCCGCGAGACCCGCCGCCTGCAACAACTGGGCATGCGGGTCGCACGACTGATCTCCCCGATTCTCTAAATGTGGGAGGGGGCAACCCCTCACCACACTTGAACTCAGGTGTCTTGAACGTCAGCGGTAGAGATCTTCCCGTGTCCACGGCAGTTCATGGCTGCCATCGGCATGGGGTTTAACCGCCAGGATCTGGTGCAGGTTGATCCAGCCCCGCGCAAACGCATAAGCGCAGCCTGCCAGGTACAACCGCCAAATCCGCAAGGCCTGCTCCGGCACCATCTGCGCCGCCGCTTCAAGGTTGTCCTCAAGGCGCTCGCTCCAGTGGTCCAGGGTGCGTGCGTAATGCAGGCGCAGGCTTTCGACGTCGACCACTTCCAGCCCGACTTCACTGATCTCGGCGGTCATCATCGCCAGGTGCGGCAACTCGCCGTTGGGGAAGACATAACGCTCGATGAAGTCCCCGGCGCCGCGGCCGACAGGACGACCGTCAGTGTGCTTGGCGGTAATACCGTGGTTCATCACCAAACCGCCCTCGCGCACCGCGCCAAACAGGGTTTGGCAGTACTGCGCCAGGTTGGCGTGCCCGACGTGTTCGAACATGCCCACGCTCACCACCTTGTCGAACCGGCCATCCTGAGGCAGGTCACGGTAGTCGAGCAATTGCAGGTCCACCTGGTCTTCCAGGCCCTCGGCTTTCACCCGTTCCCGGGCCAGCGCCAACTGCTCCTTGCTCAAGGTGATGCCAAATACTTTGACCCCGAACTCCCGCGCCGCAAAGCGCGCCAGCCCACCCCAGCCACAGCCTACGTCGAGCAAATACTCACCCGGCTGCAACCGCAGTTTGCGGCACAGGTGGCGAAATTTGTCTTGTTGGGCCTGGTCGAGGGTTTCGCTGCCGGTTTCGAAATAACCGCAGGAGTACGCCATGTCCTGATCCAGCCACAGCTGGTAGAACTCGTTGGACAGGTCGTAATGGTAGGAAATTGCCGCAGCGTCGGTGGCCTTGTCGTGGATCGAGCGCACCGGACGACTCCCCTCGTCGTCGTCGATCAGGGCATGACTGAGCTCGTCACACACCCGGATGACCTCGGAAATGGAGCCTTCCAGCTCCAATTTGCCCTCAACGAAGGCTTCGCCCAGTGAATCGAGCGTTGGATGGGTCAGTTGGGACACGACCGTGGGGTCCTTCACCACGATGGTCACACTGGGCGCAGGGCCCAGGTTGAATTCATGGCCGTCCCAGAGTCGAAGACGCAGCGGTAGCTGAAGATTCTGTAAGGCCGGTGGAAGTTGCGCGAGCATGAGTAGTCCCCCTTGTTTCAGACGTCTGGAGTGAGGGTAGACCATCAGAAGACAAAGTAGGAGGCTATCGAATTGATAGTGCTCTTCTATGGGGCTCTACGTTCGAGCAAACCATCCTGGACCCACTGCTTAAGCCACGTAACCGCCTGCAGTGGCGCACCCTCTGCATAGGTGACTACCAATTGCGCGCACAGTTCTGAAAAATTCCAGCCGGTGGTCACCATTCCGGCCAGGGCAAACGCTTCATCAGGTTCAAGGCTGCGGTAGTGGCACACGTTCTGGTGCCGCCATACCAGGCAGATGTGTGTCGGCGTCAGTGCGTGACTGCCGGGGAAGTCCGACTGATCCTTGCTCGCGCGCCATATCGCCACGCTGTTGAAATGGCACGGCATCTGCTGCACCGAAGGTACCAGGGCGACCTGTAAACCCGGCCAGTCTGCAGGCGGCAGCTGCGCCATGTCATCCAAGCCAAGCGGCTCACCCTGTGGCGCATCGAATGCCAGGGTAAACGCCCATTCGAGCCGCGCCAGTTCGGCCAGCGGCGCGCTCTGTTCAGCCACCAAATGCTCGACGATAAACGCAGGGAACCGCTCGCCCAGCCAGCGCAAGCTGTAATGGGCAGACGGATAACGACGCACGTAGGCTTCGGTCAGAGACGCAAACTCTTCATCCCCCAGCCAATACCAGATGGCGCCGAAGTCATGCCGCAGCACTTCCTGCAGCCGCGCCAGGTAGGCGTTGTGATAGATCGCCAGGCCCGTGTCGACATCCAGCGTCGGCCCCCCCAGCAACGTGTCGGCAAAACCGCTGTTGGCCGCCGGGGTTGCGGATAACAGATGCTGCTCAAAGGCCAATTGCCAGTCGGTCAGGCGCATAGCGACCTCCTGGCCAGCGCAGCAGCGCCCAGTTCACGAGCCTTGCCCAGCTCGGTGAGCAACTCTTCAAACGGAGGAAAATGATCGTCGCGCTCCAATAGCGTCGAGATCGGCCCCAGGTGTTCCAGGGTTTGTTGATACAGCGCCCACACCGGATCGCACACGGGATGGTCATGGGTATCGACGACATAGTCGCCGTAGTCCATATGCCCGGCCAGATGCAGTTGGCGAATGCTGTGTGGCGGCAGGTTGCGGATGAAAGTCCAGGCATCGAAGCCGTGATTACGCGAGCTGACGTAGACGTTGTTGACGTCCAGCAACAACTGGCAGCCCGTCAGGTGGGTCAAGGCATTGAGGAATTCCCATTCGGTAAATTCATCTGCCTTGGAACGCACATAGCTGGAGACGTTTTCCAGCACCAGTGGACGCTGCAGTACGTCCTGCACTTGCAGAACACGCGCCGCCACGTGGTAAAGGCTCTCCTCGGTATAGGGCAACGGCAGCAAATCATGCAACTGATGCGCGCTGCCGCGGCTCCAGCACAGATGATCGGAAACCCACGCCGGTTGCAGACGTACGGCGAGCTGTTTGATTTGCTTCAGGTAATCGGTATCGAGGGCATGGGGCCCACCGATGGACAAGGACACGCCATGCATGACCAGGGGATAGCGCTCGGCTATCGCCTCCAGGTAATACAAGGCTTTACCGCCCTGGACCAGATAATTCTCAGAGATGACCTCGAACCAATCCACCGCCGGTGATTGTTCAAGGATCTGCTGGTAGTACTCACTGCGCAGGCCCAGGCCGTAACCCAGACTCGGAAAGGAAGCGGACATGATGCACTCCTGGGCAAAGTGTCCGCAGCGGAAAAGGCATCCGCTGCGGTTGCACTCGGTTGCCGGTTACTCGCCGACTTTGCCGCCAGCCGCGTCACACGCTGCCTTGCTCATGGCCTTGAAGCCGTGGCCTTTGCAGACCGCCTGACCTTTGCAAGCGTTTTCAGCGGTTTTGCAGTCATTCATGCCTTTGCAAGAAGTCACACCGTAGCAATGAACAGTAGCGTCGGCGGCCTGTACCTGGGTAGCAACACCAGCAAACATAGTGGCGGCAGCGATGGCCAGGGCAGCACCGGAAACGGCATTTTTAATGTTCATTTTTGGTTCCTCAGAGATCAATAGTGGGTGTCGGTCTGAACGGTTTGTTCAGTCTCGACACACCACTAGAGTGAGGTCCCTTGGCGGCGTTACAGCCTTTTGAAAAAACTTCCGGAAATTATTCCTCGAGCTTCAAAAGCGGCTCCTGGAAACGCAATAAACGCCCAGCATTGCCCAGCACCAACAACGTACTGAGGTTATGCAATACCGCTGCAATCATTGCGCCTGCGGCCCCCAGCCAGCCAAAGGCGGCGAACACCACGATCGCCAGGGTCCACCCCAGGCCGATGACGACGTTGACCTGCAAAGTGTGTCGACACTGGCGGCTCAAGCGCACACAGGTGCCCAGACGCCGCAAGTCGCTGCCGATCAGCACCACATCCGCCGACGCCAGGGCGATGTCCGCGCCACCGGCGCCCATCGCCACGCCGACCACACCGGCCTTCAGTGCCAGGGAGTCGTTGATACCGTCGCCCACCACCATCGGGCGGAAACCACTGCCGATCTCGCCCAGCACGCGGTTGAGCTTGTCCTCCGGCAAGGCTTGCGCCTCGACATCGCTGATGCCCACGTCCAACGCCAGGCTGTCGGCGACGCTTTGACGGTCGCCGGTCAGCAGCAGTTGGCGTCCCAGGCCCAGCTCGCGCAGCTCTTGCAGCGCTTGGCGTGCTTCCGGCTTGACGCTATCGGCCAGCAGCAGCCAGGCCAGGAACCGCCCATTCAACGCCAACCCGGCAATCGGGCCGTCGTGGTTCGGAACGGACGTTGTCGCGATACCCAATTGCTCGAACAACTCCGGCCGGCCCAGCGCGGCTTCGCCCTGTTCGGTCTGTGCCACCACGCCCAGGCCCTGGCGTTCGCGGATGTCGGTCAGTGCGAGCATTTGCTCCTGGGCCGCCAGGCCCGCCAAGGCACGGCTGACCGGATGACTGCTGGCCGAACCCAGGCTGGCCGCCAGATTCAACAACACCTGCCGATCCGGTGCGGTGGTTTCGATCGATTGCAGGCGCAAGGTGCCAAAGGTCAACGTACCGGTCTTGTCGACCACCAACGAGGTCAGGTCCGCCAATTCCTCCAAAAATGCCGAGCTGCGGATCAAAATCCCATGCCGAGCCGCCACGGCGATCCCGGCAATCGCCGTGGCCGGTGCTGATAGCACCAAGGCACACGGGCACGCCGCCACCAGCACCGCCAGCATTGCCTGGGCGTCATTGGTCACAAACCAGGTCACCGCCGCCAGCAACAGCACCAGCACCATATAACTGCCGGCATAACGCTCCAGCAGCCGCGTGATCGGCGGCTTGGAGCGTTCGGCGTTCTGCATCAGCGCGATCACCTTGCCCAAGGTCGACTCATTACCGGTGCGGGTCACTTCCAGGCGCAGCAAGCCATCGAGGTTGATCGCCCCACCAAACACCTGCACACCCACGCTGGCTTCCAGCGGCACCGACTCACCAGTGATCGGCGCCGTATCCAGGCTCGCCTGCCCCGACAGCACCACGCCATCAGCCGGCACTCGATCACCGGCGCGCACTTCGACGATATCGCCAGTGTTCAGCGTTCCGTTATCCACTTCGACAATGTTGCCGTCGGCCTGCACCAACCGCGCATGGCTGCGGGTCAGTTTGCCCAGGGCATGGATCGCCTCCTGGGAGCCGATCACGCTGCGCTCCTCCAACACATGACCGAAGATCATGATGATCGGCAGCAACGCAGCCGTCAGCAGATCGCCCGTCGCCCAGGCACCGAGCATGGCCAGGGCGATCAGTTGATCGGTGATCCCGTGCAGGCTGGGAAAACGCAGGCTGTACCAGGCCGAGCGCATCACGGGTACGGCCACCAGCAACGATGCCACGCCCAGCAACAACTGACTCACGCCTGTCTGGTCCGGCGCCAGCCAGCGCCACACCAAGCCCAATATCAACAACCCCAGGGCCAGCATGGCCAAGGTCAATTGCCGGGCAGCACTGCGCTGCTCGGCTGAAGTCAGCATGGGTGCGCTCATTGTTCGGCTCCCTGGATAATCAAGCGGGAGTCGTCTTTAGGATCGACAGTGGTCACGGAGCCGGCCTGGCCGAGAATTTTCGGTAACCGCTCGCGGTACAGACGCAGCAGCAAGCCGGGGTCTTTCACCTGGGCCAGGCTGGCGACGGTGGCGGTTTGCGCCTGGGCATTGGCCAGGCGTTCGCTGGCCTGGGCATGGGCGACCTGCACCAGGCGGTCAGCCGTCTGGTTGGCGGTTTGGGTGAGTTTTTCCGCGTCGGTGCGCGCATTGGCCACCGCTTTATCAGCTTGCTGGCTGGCGGTCAGTACCGCGTTGAACGCATTCACCGCCGGGCCCGGCAGACTCGACTGCACATCGACGCGAGTGACTTCGATGCCCAACCCCAAGCCCGTAGTGGCCAACTCGGCCAACCGTTTATTGATGCCCTGCACCAAGTCCCCGCGCAGTCGCTCGCGGCGCTCGGCGGCGCCGTTGTCGGTGCCTATCAATTCAGGGCGCGCCACCAGGATCGTGTCCAGATCGCGCGCGGCGGTCAGGGCCACGGCGCTGCGGGTGACCAGGCGATCCAGGGCCGGCAGCACATGCTCGCCCTGCAGCACAAACGCGTAGGGCTCGGTGACTTTGTAGAACACCCGTACATCCAGCTGTACCACGCCGGCATCACCGGTCAACAGGTAACCGGAGCCGGCCAGGGAATCGCTTAACGGCGTGGCGAAACTGGCCACGCGATCAGCCTGCGTCGCCGCATCGGAGCGCAGCAGGTTCTCCACCCGACGCTCGATTACGCGGTCCGCCGCCGGCAACAGCACCACTTGCTCGAACGGCTGCGGCCAGGCCAGCAGCAGCCCGGCATTCTGAATCCGATCCAGTGCGCCGAAGTGCAACACCACCGCACGATTCTGCGGGTCGATCTGGCGTACGTTGGAAAACGCCCAGGCCAACGCCGCCAAAACGGTCACCGCGTACAGCGCCACGAAGGTCAGGCGCCCGGCCTGGATCCATGGGCTGTCCGGGTTGTCACGCTCGATCATGGCTGGATGTCCTTGGGCCCATCGACCAGTGCGCGGAACGGCGCGGCGTCGGTGCGCAAGATGATCTTGGTGCCTGGCGTGACCACGGTGCCCAAGGTATCCAGCGAACGCAGCAGGTTATACAGCTGCGGATTACCTGCGTAAGCGCGGCCATAAATTTGCGCGGCTTCGACCCGCGATTGCGCTTCGATATCGGCGGCTTTCACCGTGGCGTCAGCCTGCACGATCCGCGCATCGCGCTCGGCAGCGGAACGAATCTGCGCGGCTTCACGCTTGCCCACGGCAGTGCGCTCGGTGGCGATGGTTTCACGTTCGGCACGCATGCGGTCGACGGTAGCGGTGAGGGTCACTGACGGTAAGGTCAGACGCTCCACGCCCACTTGCGCTACGCGCACGCCATAGGTAGTGAGCAATTGTTGATCAATCTGCTGACGCAACTGCGCTTCGAAATCGGCGATGCGCACCTGGCTGGCGTCAGTGTTGATCAGGCTCGACAGATCGAAACTCGCCGCCGTGGTTTCCAACGCTGAGCCCACGAACGTGCGAATCTGCCGCGCCGCTTCATCCGGCTGGTTCTGCACGGCGCGCATAAAACGCTGCACATTGTCGGCATCGCCCTGCACCTGCCACGCCACGTAAGCCTGCACGATGATGCGCAAGCCATCGCGGGTGCCTACGTCCTGCAAGCCGCTGGAGGTCGTGCGCAGGCGCAGGTCCACGGGGATCGCCGCTTCGAACGGCGCCGGCCAGCGCCAGCCCAGGCCCGGCTCCAGCAGTACCCGCGACGGGTTGCCAAAGCGCGTTATCACCGTGGCTTCGCCGGAACCCACCTGCACCAGGCTCGCCGCCGCCACCGCAAACAGCACCAGCAACACGGCCCAGGCCATTCGCCGCCAGGGGAAGGGGCCAGCGGCGTGTTCATCACCGTGATGGTGGTGGCCATGATGATGGTGGTGGTGGTGACCGTGGTCATGATCGTGAGAATGAGCGCTCAACAGACAAACTCCTTATTGAACGGCTTTGCGCGGCGCCATTGGGTCAGCCGGCAACGTAAAAGAACGCAGATCGATCGTCGGCGCGCCATCGGCGCCCAGGCGGTGATCCAGAATAAGCAGTTTGGCACTGGCCAGGCCCTGGCTGAGTTGGCCAAGGTACTGTTCCAACACGAACGCTTTGCCTGCGGTGGCGTAAGCCTTCTGTTCAGCGGCAAAACGCAGGTCGGCGGCTTGGGCGCCGGCGTTCACTTCGCGGGCGCTGGCCTGGGCCTGGTCGCGTACCGTGCTGGCTTGCAGCAGCGCCTGATTGGTTTGCTCGCTGGCGGCTCCGCGCTCACGGGAGATCAGTGCCTGGGCGCCGATCTGCGCCGCCTGCACGCCGTGATAGGCGTTGGCCGCACCGGCCGGTGGGTGAATGGCCTCCACCACCGTAGCGAGGATTTCCACACCGCTGTCGAGCTTGTTCAGGTCTGCCTGCACCGCCCGGCCCACTTCATCGGCGAGGCTGGTACGTTGCTCACCCAGCAGTTCGTCGAGGGTGCGTGAAGCAAAGTCGTGCACGAGAATACGGCTGGCGGTGCTGCGGATCAGCGTCGGCACATCCGCGCTGTTGTAAGTGGCGGCGAGCGCGGCCTGATCGGTCAGGCCGATACGGTAGACAAAACGCACATCCATATTGACGATCTGAAAGCTCTGCTTGTCGCCGCTGCTGCTGGCGATCACCTGAGACTTGTCATTCACATGGCTGGCGTCCCACAACCGGTTGGCAATCGTCGGCGCCGGGCCTTCGGCAGAAGCCAGTTCGGGCGTGGCGGCTTCGCTGACGCTGGTTGCCAGCTCATGCACCACGCCGTTCTCCACATTCAATACGCGCCCCAGCGGCCAAGGCAAACCGGCATGCAGGCCAGGGCCGAAGACTTCAACAGGTTTACCGAAGCGTTCATAAATCCCGCGGCCTTGCAGGGGCACTTCATGCACGCCGGTCAGCGACCAGCCCACGGCGAGAACCACCAGCAACACTGGTAGAAACGCCCGGCGCATGTAGGTAAACGCCCAGATCTGGCGCAGGTCGATGCCGAAGCGGTTGTGCAATTCATGCTGCAAGGCAAGCAGGGGTTGCGGCGGCCAGCGCAGCAGCCCGGCAATAAAACTCTGGGCCATCAAGCGCGGTTCGAGGCGCGGTTGGCGCGGGCTGAACAACGACAGCACGCCCCTGAGCAGGAACTCCAAAGCCACCAACGCCGGCAAGAGCCCCATCAGCGTCGCCAGCCGCAACGGCCAGACCGATTCGGCACCGGCAAACAACAGGCAAATTGCACTGATCACCAGGCAGATGATTGCCACCCGGCTCAATTGCGCCAATTGCTCAGCTTCCGGCCATTGCGTCAGCGTTTCCTGGGCCAGGCGGCGCTCGAACACCAGCAAACCGAAGGCCAGCGCCAACGCCAAGGCAGCGCCGATGCTGGCAGACTGGCCTACGGCGGCGGCGGGCAACGCCAGGTTCCAGAACTCGAAGATGCTGACCAGCACCAGTAGAGACCAACCGCATAACCACAATACCGGGGTGCCGATCTGCGCCAACAGGCCACTACCCAGACGCCCGATCAGCCGCGTGTAACCTTCCGTGTCCGCCACGGGCACATCGGCGCTCGGCTCTTCCAGCGACTGGGCGCGCCAATCGGCCACCCACCACGCCGATTGCAACCCGGCCACCAGCACCAGCAACGCCGAGGAGCAGTTGATCAGCACCACGGGCCAGATCGATAGCGGGGCGAACAATGCGACGAACAGGGCGAGCACCCAACCCGCGACCGCCAGGGTCGTCAGGCTGATGCCGGCCTGGCGCAACCGACGGGCATGGAACAACCCTTGTTGAAAACGCGGCAGGCCCTCAACCGAAGCGCCGTCAGCTTCTAGATCCACTTGCATTCACAACACCCACCTAAAACCGATCGTTATCCTATAACAAAAAACGTGAAATTTCTGTTTGGCCATGAGGCATCGAACACGGGCTCTCAACACAGCCCGCCCTGTGAATCCAGGATCACTGCATAAACAAGTAAAAGAAACACTTAGATAAATAGTTGGCTGGAACGCTTCACTTGCTTTGCTTCACACAAAGACACGTCTATTTTATTACATAGGCGCAACTATCAGTCCTACAGGAAGCAGAGAATTGGCCATCAGTTTCAATCCATCTCATAACGTAAATTTTTCCTATCCAACAAATCCAGTTACACCTTCTAAGCAAGAAGTGCCACAGCATGAGACTGAAGTCCGTTCAAAAGATAAATCGGCAATAGACGCTAGAAACGCCCAAGACAACTTCAACCAAATTTCCCAACGCAAGACACGCTCCGTCAACACCCCTCCGGAGAATTCTCAACCGGTCATTCATTTTCATGGAGGAGGGACATGGGATCAGTACTATCAGACCTACGGAAATCTCTGGGGATATCTTCCTCCGGAGAATCCACCCGTTCGTCAAAAAGTCGCGGATCAAGACGACTCCGCCGACGGCCTTACGTTGACCTTGGATGAATATGAACAAGAACATAAATATGAAGAGGGCGATCACAAGCTGAGCCAGACCGTATCCAAGCATATGCTAAAGCACGACCCGGCCACTGACAGTCAGCCCATGATTGACGTCAATCAAGACACGACAATTCGTGGTTGGCTTGATCAATTAAGAAATGCATTCTCCAGTAATATCCTGAAAAAGTGGTATGAGACCAATGAAATTACTCCCGGCAGTTTGAGCTACGACTCAAAATACCAAAATGTTCAATTTGTCAGAAATGATGGAAGGACCTTGAGCATGTCGCTTGAGCAATTTTATGAGCGATACCCGACTGCTCGCCAGGGGCTTGAGCCAGTGATCGATGCCTGCAAGAAGCTGGCGCCAGAGGGAAGTGATGTGAAATTCACGGCCTGGCCACAGGGCAAGGCACCGCTTGATGTGATTCAGAATTTCTATGGGATCAAGCCGCCAGAAACCAAGGAGGCTTCCACGGCATGGGGCAAAGAACTGCAGAAAATCAAGGCATTCCCGGAACACACCTTGAACCTTCCGGAGAATGACTGGGCACTCTCACGCCAGCAACGCAGGTTGCAAAATATCAACGAAGGCTTTGTGACACAGCCCAAATATGTCGTGGAATATGAATCGTCTGCCGACCAACTCCACCGGGATCTAAATGCATGGCCCCTTAAACACAAAAATCCTGCCGATTATGAGCTCTCCCAATCCATCGGCGACATAATGTCCACGATGACAGAAGAAGCATTTACGAAACCGCTTCCAGAGATAACAGTTGAAAAAGGCACCTCGTTTTACCGTTGGATCGGTGTAATCAATCAGGCCTTTGAAAACAAAGCGCTTACAGAGTGGGCTAAAAAAAATAATGCCCGTGAATTCAGTTTTGACCCTGAGACTAGAACATTCCATGCCACGGTGGGCAACGAATCAAAAAGTTATACGGCCGATGAGTTCGACAAACAATTCCCGGCCTATTCCGGAGCTCTTGAGCCGCTGAATGATGTTGCCAAAGTCGTTGCACCTTTCCAGACCGGAATTAAACTTCGGCCGATCAAAGATGACAAGGTTCCGGTTGACATGCTCCTTAGCTTTTACGGGCTGAAGTCCATGCGCGAGATCCTGGTTGAAACACATGAAGATGCTAAGGCGCAAGCAAACTCGATCATTGATGAAAACCATCGGAACACGGCTATTTCCAACATCGACAGTACCGCCCAAAAAGAAGCTATTGAAAAAATAAACAGGATGGGGACCCAATTAAAAAACAACGATAGCGTCTTCAGCCAGGAACCTTCATGGCGACGCGAAGATGAGACCTACGAGCACTCGCTGCGGGTCATAGAAATCACCAATTCGGAATACGGAAAGCCCAATAAACGAATGGTCATTGAATATAGCGGGCGCGACTCCGAAATTATTTATGCGTAAAGGGCTCCGAACCTGAGGTTCCGCCCTCTCAACGGTGCCCGCTCGTTTGGAACGCTCGGGCACTGGTTTTTTGCTGGCCCGACTTTTGGGACAACCAGTCCGAAAGGATTTGTCCTACTTCGCAAAAACTCAAGAAACACGCGGCCAAGGTGAGCCATCACTAGAGTCCGCGGCAAGAAATCGGCACACTTCAGCACAGTTTTTCACGGGTTAACGGACAAGGAAGCGTCACCCCCCATGATTTCCATCTACCAACTCAAGCCACGCTTTCAAAACCTGCTGCGCCCCCTCGTGCAGCGTCTCTACGACAATGGCACCACCGCCAACCAGATCACCGTACTGGCCGGGGTCGTTTCCTTGCTCGTCGGCCTGCTGGTCGCAGGCTTTGCCCAACATCTGTGGCTGTTTGCGCTGATCCCTGTGTGGATGATCCTGCGCATGGCCCTCAATGCCATCGACGGCATGCTCGCCCGCGAGTTCGGCCAGCAATCGCGCCTGGGTGCCTACCTCAACGAATTGTGTGATGTGATCGCCGACAGCGCACTAATCCTGCCGTTCGCGCTGATTCCCGGCGTCAGTCTGGTACCGGTGGTGCTGGTAGCGCTGTTGGCGGTATTCAGCGAATACGCCGGGGTCCTGGGGCCGATGGTCGGTGCGTCACGCCGCTATGACGGGCCAATGGGCAAGAGCGACCGTGCCTTTGTATTGGGCGTGCTGGCCACCGGTGTGGCGCTCGGCTGGCTCGGCGCCGGTTGGGTCGACACGCTGATGTGGCTGGTTGCCGCCCTGCTCGCCTACACCCTGGTCAACCGTGTGCGCCAGGGCCTCAAAGAAGAACAAACCTCCCCGATTGCATAAGGATTTTTGCGATGCGCGAACAACAAGAGCACACCTTCACGACCCATGATGGCGTCGAGCTTTTCTACCGCCACTGGCCGGCCAGCGCACCTTCGAGTGATGAGCCGCGCAAGGCAATCCTGTTGTTCCATCGCGGGCATGAGCATTCGGGGCGCATTGCCCATCTGGTTGACGAACTCGACCTGCCGCACTTTGACTTCTTCGCCTGGGACGCCCGTGGCCATGGCCAGTCCCCCGGCGAGCGTGGCGACAGCCCCAGCTTCGCCACCAGCGCCCGTGACGTGCAAACCTTTTGCGACCACATTGGCGCCACCTACGGCATTGCAGAAGAAAACTTCGCCGTTATCGCGCAAAGCGTCGGCGCGGTGATCGCGGCGACCTGGGTCCATGATTACGCGCCGAAAATCCGTGCACTGGTGCTCGCCTCCCCGGCGTTCAAGGTCAAGCTCTACGTGCCCTTCGCACGCCCGGGCCTGGCACTGATGCGCAAGTTTCGCGGCAATTTTTTCGTCAACAGTTACGTCAAGGCCAAGTTCCTCAGCCACGACCCGCAGCGCGTGGCGTCCTACGACAGCGACCCGCTGATCACCAAGGCCATCTCGGTGAATGTACTGCTGGGCCTGTACGAAGCGGCTGATCGGGTGGTCGCCGATGCCCAGGCGATCCAGGTGCCGACGCAGTTGCTGATCTCCGGTTCCGACTTTGTGGTGCACCGCAAACCCCAGCAGCAATTTTTCGACCGCCTGGGCAGCCTGAAGAAAGAGCTGCACATCCTCCCTGGCTTCTTCCACGACACCCTTGGCGAACGCGACCGCGCCCCGGCCGTGAGCAGTGCCAAGCGCTTTATCCTGCAAAACTTCACCCAGCCGCTGGACCGCGCCTCATTGCTGGATGCCGATAAGCTGGGCGCCACCTGCGCCGAGTCCGAAGCCCTCGCAGCGCCACTGCCGCGTAATTCCCTGCGCGACCTGTATTGGCGCATGACCCGCGCCAGCATGGGCCTGGGCAAAACCCTGTCGGAGGGGGTGAAACTGGGCTTCGACACCGGTTTCGACTCCGGCAGCACCCTGGACTATGTGTACCGCAACAAGCCCAGCGGCAAGGGCGGGCTGGGCCGGATGATCGACAGCAACTACCTCAACTCCATCGGCTGGCGCGGCATTCGCCAACGCAAGCTCAACGTCGAGGAACTGCTGCGTTTGGCCATGGCCAAGTTGCGTGCCGATGATCGCCAAGTACGCATTGTGGACATTGCCGCCGGCCACGGTCGCTATATTCTGGAAGCCTTGCAGGGCGTGTCGCCGCTGCCGGAATCGATCCTGCTACGTGACTACAGCGACATCAACGTGCGCGATGGTGGCGCACTGATTCGCGAGAAAGGCCTGGGGGATATCGCGCAGTTCGTCAAAGGCGATGCCTTTGACCGGGCGGATCTGGCGGCGTTGGACCCCAAGCCAACCCTGGCGGTAGTGTCGGGGCTGTATGAGTTGTTCGCCGATAACGCCATGGTCGGCGGTTCGTTGGCCGGCCTTGCCGAAGCGGTGGAGCCCGGCGGTTACCTGGTCTACACCGGCCAACCGTGGCACCCGCAACTGGAATTGATCGCGCGTGCACTGACCAGCCACCGCCAGGGCCAGGCCTGGGTGATGCGCCGTCGCAGCCAGGCGGAAATGGATCAGTTGGTCGAAGCGGCGGGCTTTCGCAAGATCACCCAACGCGTGGATGAATGGGGCATTTTCAGCGTGTCCCTGGCACAGAAGATCTGAACATGCGCGAGCCCGGTTTATTGAAACCTGCTGTCCTGTGGCTGCTGCTGTTGGCACCGCTGTTTTTCAGCACCTACGGCTTCGCCACTTGGGTGACCAGCCAACGCAGCGACGTCGGCACGCTGGTGTTCGGCTGGGAAACCCACATGCCATTCTGGGCCTGGACCATCGTGCCGTACTGGTCGATCGACCTGCTTTACGGCTTTTCCCTGCTGCTTCCCAACAGTCGGCATGAGTTGAAACAGCACGCGCTGCGGCTGCTGTCCGCCCAGGTTATTGCGGTCAGTTGCTTCCTCATCTGGCCGCTGCGCTTCACCTTCGAGCGGCCGGAACTGCACGGCATATTCGGCTGGCTGTTCGCCGTGCTCGCCGGCTTCGACAAGCCGTTCAACCAGGCACCGTCACTGCATATCGCCTTGTTGGTGATCTTGTGGGTCATGTACCAACGCCATACCCGTGGCCTGTGGCGGTGGCTGGTGCACGGCTGGTTCGCCTTGATCGGCATTTCGGTGCTGACCACTTATCAACATCACTTTATCGACTTACCCACAGGCGCCCTGGCGGGATGGATATGTGTGTGGTTATGGCCGGTAGAGCATCCCAGCCCGCTGCTGAATGCACGACTGACCCACGACCCTCGGCGCTGGCGCCTGGGCGTGCGGTATGGCCTGGGCGCTGTGGTGCTGGTGATCCTGGCGTTTGTATTGGGCGGGGCGTGGTTGTGGCTGCTGTGGCCGGCGGTAGCCCTGGGTCTGGTCAAGGCGAATTACTTCGTCCTCGGCGCGCCGGGCTTTCAGAAACGTGCCGATGGCCGGCTGACCCCGGCGGCACGCTGGCTCTATGCGCCCTACCTGGCGGGCGCATGGATAAACTCACGCCTGTGGACACGCAAGCATCCACAACCTGACCTGATTGTGGATAACGTTTGGCTAGGGCGAATTCCCACAATCCAGGAGCAAGATTCATTCACGGCCATCGTCGATCTCTGCGCCGAATTGCCGATTAATCCACAGGGCCGCGCCTATCAATCCATCCCTGTGCTGGACCTGATCGCACCCACCCCGACCGAATGTCGGCAAGCCGCCCAAGCCATCGAGCAATTGCGCTTGAACGGCCCATTACTGGTGTGTTGTGCCCTCGGTTACTCGCGCAGCGCCACCGCCGTTGCCGCCTGGCTGCTGCACAGCCGGCGTGCTACTACGGTAGATGAGGCGCTGGCTATCATTCGTACAGCGCGGGCCGAAGTGGTCCTGCATCCCGCTCACCGTGAAGCTTTGGAGGGTCTACCCGATGCCCGCTGATATGGAACTCCAGGTAACTGCCAGCCTGCTACGTCGTGGGCGTTCCCTGGATCAGTTATCCACAGGCCTGACGGTGCTCGGCTTTTTGTTCGGCCTGGCGCAGCTGCTGATGGCCAGTATCTCGACCGTCTGCCTGTTGCTGGCCTTGTGGATGATTATCCTGGGGCTGCTGCAAAAGTACTGGGCACTGCGTGTGGCGTTTGACGCCGACCTGTTCGCCCTGCTCGCCCGCGATATCGCACGCACCCCGGACCTCGATCAGGCCCTGTTGACCCTGGGCCTGCAATCGGCCAAGCGCGTCGGCCGGCCCTGGACCGAACGCCGGCGTGGCGCGCTGAAATTGCTGCGCAAACAAGCCTGGTTGCTCGGCGCGCAAGCGCTGCTGACACTGGCCGTGATTCTCGCCAGCCCTTGGCTGCCTTTCGCCGGATAAGGAACGCCCATGTTCGAACCCGTAGTCGCCACGCTGATTACTTCGATGGCCCGCACCGTCACCGGTGCCCGCAGCCTGTGGCTCGGCTGCGCCCCGGTGCCGGTGCAGCGCATCTACTTCGCCAACCACAGCAGCCACGGCGATTTCGTACTGCTATGGGCCTCGTTGCCGCAGAACCTGCGCAAATTCACGCGCCCGGTGGCCGGCAGTGACTACTGGAACGCCAGTGCCTTGCGCCGCTACATTATCAACCGCGTGTTCAACGGCGTGCTGATCGACCGCGAGCGTAAAGACCCTGTGGATAACCCACTGCAACCCATGCTCACGGCCCTGGAAGGCGGCGACTCATTGATCATCTTCCCGGAAGGCACGCGTAATCTGGAAGACGGCCTGCTGCCGTTCAAGAGCGGTCTGTATCACTTGGCAAAAAGTTACCCACAGGCCGAACTGATCCCGGTGTGGATTGCCAACCTCAACCGGGTCATGCCCAAAGGCCGCGTACTGCCGCTGCCATTGCTGTGCACCACCAGCTTCGGCGCGCCGCTGCAACTGGAGGACGGCGAAGACAAGGCCGCCTTCCTCGCCCGCAGCCGCGACGCCCTGCTCGCCCTTGCCCCGGAGCACGTCTGACATGGATAGCCAAACCCTGATGTTATTCGGCGGCATCGGCGCGATCCTGGTGCTCGCCTCCCTGATCGGCCTGATCCTCAAGCTGCGCACGCGCGGTACGCCAAACGCGGTGATCGACAATCTCAACGCGCGCATCAATGCGTGGTGGGTGATGGTGGTCGTGATCGGCATCGCCTTCTGGCTCGGCACCGGCGCGGTGATCCTGCTGTTCTATGCCGTGTCGTTCTACGCCCTGCGCGAATTCCTGACCCTCACGCCGACTCGCCGCAGCGACTACCCGGCCCTGGTGGCCGCGTTCTACCTGGCGTTGCCGCTGCAATACCTGCTCATCTATTCGGATTGGTACGGGCTGTTCTCGATCTTCATTCCGGTGTACGTGTTCTTGCTGCTGCCGATCCTCGCTTCACTGGGGGGCGACAGCACACACTTCCTGGAGCGCGCCTCCAAGGTGCAATGGGGTTTGATGATCGCCGTGTTCTGCGTGTCCTTCGTACCGGCGCTGCTGACCCTCGACATCCCCGGCTACGAAGGTCGCAACCTGTTGCTGATCGCCTATCTGGTGATCGTGGTGCAGTTGTCGGATGTGCTGCAGTACGTGTGCGGCAAGCTGTTCGGCAAACACAAGATCGCGCCTAACCTGTCACCCTCGAAAACGGTGGAGGGGTTTGTCGGCGGGATCCTGCTCTCGTCCCTGATCGGCGCGGCATTGTGGTGGACCACCCCGTTCAGCCCCTGGCAGTCGTTCTTGATTGCGCTGCTGATCAATCTGCTCGGATTTGCCGGCGGCATCGTGATGTCGGCGATCAAGCGCGATCGAGGGGTGAAGGATTGGGGCCATATGATCGAAGGGCACGGAGGGATGCTGGATCGACTCGATTCAGTGTGCTTCGCAGCGCCGATTTTCTTTCATCTGGTGCGCTATTGGTGGACCTGATCCCCAGGCTCCAGAAGCCCAAAAATGAAGATCAAGCATGTGGGAGCAAGCCCGCTCCCACAGTAGAATTTTGTGATGTATTCACGTCATCTTTTATCTCAAAGACGCGTGTAAGATAGCCGCACTTTGCCAGGGATGCTCACCATGTTCGATTCGTTGAAAGCGATCAGCCGCCGTATTGCCGGTGCCTTATTGACCGTGGTGGGGGCCGTTTTCGGTCAATGGCATCCGCCGCGCTGGCTACGCGCCATTGGTCAAGGCCTGGCCAACCTGGGCGGCAAGGCTCGCGCTTATCCACGCCAATCCGGTGCAGCAGTTGTGGGTCTGGCGTTGTTGGCGGGTGCCGGTTTCTATGGCTGGCAGTGGTATTCACATCTGCCCAAACCCCATACCGTGGGTTACTCGCTGCACAAACCGAACCTGACCGATTACACCCAACCACAACCGGTTGTGGATAACTTGCAGGTGCGCTTCGCCGAGTCCGTCGCCCCACTGGCAGCAATTGGCAAGCCGGTGACCCATGGCATCACCTTGAAACCAAACGTAGCGGGTAGCTGGCGCTGGTCCGATGACCGTACGTTGCTGTTCGTGCCGGAAAAAGACTGGCCCATCGATGCTCACTACACCCTCGATATGGGCAAGAAAAACCTGCTGGCCGACGGCGTGCTGCTGGACCAATACAGCACTCAGTTCTCCACCCAACCGTTCCGCGCCACCCTGGCGCAAAACGAGCTGTATCAGGACCCGTCCAACCCGACACTGAAACAGCTGGTGGCGACTTTCCATTTTTCCCACCCGGTAGATGAAGAAAACCTGCGCAAGCGCGTGTCGATCACCCTCGGCAAAGGTTTGGCCTACCGCGACGCGCAGTTGCCCAACCGCCCGGAAATCACCTTCGACGAGAAGAAACTCAACGCCTACGTGCGCTCCGCTGCCTTGGCCACCCCGCTGGAAAGTACGCCGGTCAGCGCCAAGCTCGACGAGGGCATCAAGGCCCGCGACGGCGGCAACGCCAGCACGGCGCCGCTGGTGTCGGAAGTCACCGTACCCGGTCGCTACCGCCTGACCTTCACCGGCGCCGAAGTGAGTTTTGTCGACAACCAACGCGGCGAACCCGAACCGGTATTAATGTTCAGCAGCTCCAGCGCCGTGGCCGACGAAACCATCGCCGGTAAGGTCCAGGCTTGGCTGTTGCCGGAAAAAGCCCAGGACGATACGCGCCCCTATTCCGCCAACGACATCGACGACGCCCTGCTTGCCCGCAGCACCAAGGTCAACCTGACCCACGTGCCCAGCGTCGAACCCCTGAACACGCTTCACGCGTTCAAATTCAAGGCTCCGGCCGGTCGCGCACTGTATGTGCGCGTTCCTGCCAACCTGGAGGCCATCGGCGGCTATCTGGCGAAAAACCCTACGGCATCGCTGATCAGCATGCCGGCGTACCCTCGCACGTTGCAGTTCCTGTCTGACGGCGCGTTGCTCAGTCTCAACGGTGAAAAACGCCTGGGGTTCATGGCCCGTGGCGTACCCGGCGCCCATGTGGAAATCGCCCGCCTGCTGCCCAACCAGTTACAACACCTGGTGGATCAGAGCAGTGGCAGCTTCGCCCGGCCGAATTTCAGCAACGAATATTTTGATCGCATGGTCGAGCGCCAGGCATTGGAGATTCCCCTGTCATCCAATGACCCGGCGAAAACCGTCTACGACAATGTCGACCTCAGCCCCTACCTCACCGCCAATGGCGGCCGGCGCGGCATTTTCGTGCTCAAGCTCAGCCCGCAGGATGACCCGGCCACGCGCACGTTCGAATACGACCGCAGCAGTACCAGCGACCTGCGTTTCATCGTAGTGACGGATCTGGGCATCATCGCCAAACGCTCCAGCGACGGCAGCCACGATGTGTATGTGCAGTCCATCAGCAATGGTTCGCCGGTGGCAGATGTGCAAGTCGACATCATGGGTCGCAACGGCCTGCCGGTCGCCAGCGGTCATACCGACAGTGAAGGCCATGCGCATTTCGCCAAGCTGGATGAATTGCGTCGTGAGAAAACGCCGCTGATGTATGTGGTCACTCGCGGCAACGATCAGTCGTTCCTGCCGATTGCCCGTCAGTCCCAGCAGTTGGATTTATCGCGCTTCGATGTCGGCGGCTTGCAAGAAGACGGTGCGATTGATCGCCTCAGCGCCTACCTGTTCACTGATCGCGGGCTCTATCGCCCAGGCGAAACCGCGCACCTGGGCATGATCGTGCGCAGCGGCAATTGGAAAGGTGCTCTGCTGGGGCTGCCGGTGGAGCTGCAAATCACCGATCCCCGTGGTCTGGAAGTGATTCGCCAGCCGTTGAAGCTGTCCGCCAGCGGTTTTGAAAGTTTCGATTTCCCCAGCAGTGAAGTCGCCCCCGCCGGCGAATACACCGCGACCTTGCAGTTGATTGGCCAGAAGCAGACGCGCACCGATTTGGGCAGCGTGAGCTTCAAGGTCCGCGATTTCGAGCCCGACCGCATGAAGGTCAACCTGAGCTTGCACGACACCCCGGTACAGGGCTGGATCCCACCGGACCAGGTGGTGGCCAAGGTCACCGCCATGCACCTGTTCGGCGCCCCGGCAGTCGGCCGGCGGGTCACCGCGAAAATGTCCCTGAGCCCGACGCTCGCAGCATTTGACCGGTACCCTGACTACCGCTTCCGCCTCAATAACGGCCTGGAAGAAACCAACACCGAAGACCTGGCGGAAACCACCGTCGACGACAACGGCCAGGCCGTGCTCGACCTCAACCTGCAACGTTTCGCCAACAGCACCTATCGCTTGCAAGTGATGGCCCAGGTATTCGAAGCCGAAGGAGGCCGTAACGTCGCGGCGCAAAGCGCATTGCTGGTTTCGCCTGCGCCTTACCTGGTCGGTGTGAAAAGTCAGGACTCGCTGTCATACGTCGCCAAGGACACCCCGCGTGAAGTGCATTGGCTGGCCGTGGCGCCAGACCTGACGCCGCTGGCGGTAGACGGCCTGACCACTGAAGTGGTCGAACATCGCTATGTATCGGTACTGGTGAAACAGTCCAATGGCACCTACAAGTACGAGTCGCGCATCAAGAACATCAGCCAGCCGGCCTCCCCGCTGACGATGACGAAGGAAGGCGCCAAGCAGGCCCTGAACACCGGCACGCCGGGGGATTTCACCCTGCAGTTGAAAGACGCCAATGGCAACCTGCTCAACCAGATCGACTACAGCGTGGCCGGGCGTGGCAACACCTCACGTTCCCTGGAGCGCAACGCCGAACTGCAACTGCGCCTGGACAAGCGCAGCTATGCCACGGGTGATGAAATCGCCATCAGCCTGCGTGCGCCGTATACCGGTGCCGGTTTGATTACCATCGAGCGTGACAAGGTCTACACCCAGCAGTGGTTCAAGGCCGACAGCACCAACAGCGTGCAACATATCCGCGTGCCGGCCGGGCTTGAGGGCAATGCCTACGTCAACGTGCAGTTTGTGCGCGATATGGGTTCGGCTGAGGTGTACATGAGCCCGCTGTCCTACGGCGTGGTGCCGTTCAGCATCAACCTGGATGCGCGACGCATGGCGCTGAAGGTAGAAGGCCAGGAGAAGATCGAGCCGGGGCAGACCCTGGACATCAAGGTCACCGCCGACCGACCAGGCCGTGCGGTGGTGTACGCGGTGGACGAAGGCATCCTGCAAGTAGCGCGTTATCAGGCGCCGGACCCACTGGGCTTCTTCTTCCAGAAGCGTGCGCTGGAGGTCGGTACGAGCCAGATTCTTGACCTGATCCTGCCTGAATTCAGCCGCCTGCTCAGTGGGGCGGCGCCCGGTGGTGATACCGAAGGCGCGCTGGCCAACCACCTGAACCCGTTCAAGCGCAAACATCAACCGCCCGTGGCATGGTGGTCCGGCCTGGTGGACTTGCCGGCCGGTGAAACCGTGCTGCATTACCAGGTGCCGGACAGCTTCAACGGCAAACTGCACCTGTTCGCAGTGGCGGTGGACAGTGACAGTGTCGGTGTCAGCGAGGCCAACACCGAAGTGCGTGGCCCGATTGTGATCACGCCGAACGTGCCCGCCTTCGTGGCGCCGGGGGATGTATTCAACGTCAGCGCCGGGGTGTTCAGCAACCTCGACGCAGCGGCGGATGTGAAGTTTGAAGTGCAGACCAGCGACGGCCTGGCTGTGCAGGGCGGCAAAGGCAGCACCTTGTCGCTGCAACCACGCAAGGAAGGCACCGCCGAGTTCAAGATCAAGGTCGGCGAAACCCTCGGCTCTGCGGACCTGCGTTTTGTCGCGGTGTTGCCCAATGGCAAACATATCCAGGTCGCCGAAACCACGTCGATCCGCCCACTGAGTGAGCACCGTGTCGCCCTGAGCCTGGGCCGTTTCGACAGCGCCAGCAAAGAGCTCAAGCCGACCCGCGAACTGTTCAGCCAGTTGCGCGATGTACAACTGGGCGTGGCGGCATCGCCGCTGGTGTGGGCCAACGGGCTCAAGCATTACCTGGATGACTACGGCTACGCCTGCACCGAGCAACTGGTGTCCAAGGCCATGCCGGCGTTGATCTGGGGTGGCACCGCCCCCGAAGCCGAGCAAGCCTTCAGCGGCGCGGTTCGTATGCTGCGCCAGCGCCAGAATTCGGCCGGCGGCTTTGGTCTGTGGGCCGCCAACCCGGACGTGGCGCCGTACGCCAGCCTGTACGCCACCGATTTCCTGATCGAAGCCAGGGAGCGCGGGCTGCCCGTACCGGAAGATCTGTTGGTGCGTTCCAACGCTTACCTGACCGACCTGGCCAATGGTCCAAGCGAAGGTCTGTCGGAATTGCGCAACCGGGCCTACGCCAGTTACCTGCTCAGTCGGCAGGGGATCCTGGTAAGCGGCGCCCTGAGCGATATCCGCGAGCGCTACGAGAGCTACTTCAAGGACAGCTGGCAGAACGACCTGGGCGCAGCCTACCTGGCCGCCAGCTACAAGTTGCTCAAGCAGGATCGCCAGGCCGATACGCTGTTCCGTAAAATCCCGTGGCGCTCGCTTGTGGATAAGTGGGACAGCGACGGCCTGTATTACGACCCGCTGGTACACGATGCCGAACACCTGCACCTGCTGGCGCGGCATTTCCCCGAGTTGCTGGACGAGGTGCCGACAGCCTTGCTGGATAAGCTCGGCAAACGCCTCAACGAGCAGCGCTACAACTCGCTGTCGGCGGCACTGCTGTTGCGTGGGCTGGATAACTATGGCCAACGTGCGCAGAGCGACATGACCCTCAAGGCCACCGCCTGGCTGAGTGACAAGCAGCAGCAATTGCTGGAGATGGCCGGCCAGCCGCCCCGCGCTGCCGTGCCGCGCACCACGCAAAAGCTGGTGATGGAGAAAACCGACGGCCCGGCCGCGTTCTACATGCTCAGCGAGGCCGGCTTCGACAAGGGCGCCAAGCTCAAGCCGATCAACAATGGCCTGGAAATCATCCACGAATACCTCGATCTCAAAGGTGAGCCGGTGAGCAAGGTCGCCGTGGGCGATGAGTTCCTGGTGCGCCTGCGTCTGCGCGCCACTGACCGTGATCAGGTGCAACAAGTGGCCGTGGTCGACCTGCTGCCAGGTGGCGTCGAGCCTGTGTATAACCTGCCGCCGGAGCCGGAGCCCGCCAGCACCGAAGAAAGTGAAGGCGACGACGCCGAGTACGTGGAAACTGCAGACGGCGACGAAGCGGCGGATACCTGGCAAGCGCCGATCGGCGAAACCGAGCTGAGCAACTGGCAGCCCGACTACGTGGACGTGCGCGATGATCGAGTGGTGTTGTACGGCACCGCGCTGCGCGACGCTGGGACCTTCGTCTACCGTGTACGCGCCACCAACGCGGGTACCTTCAATACGCCACCGGCTTACGCCGAGGGCATGTACGAAACCACCCTGCAAGGGCGCGGCAAAGTAGGCCAGCTTGAAATTACCAAGCCTTAAACGCGTGACGCCGCTGCTGGCAACGGCGGCGTTATTGGTGGGAGGGCTGGCGGGGCTGCGGTTGTGGCCCCACGCCTCGCTGGAGCAAGCGGTTACGTCGTCACGGGTGGTATTGGCTGACGACGGTTCGCTGCTGCGCATGACCCTGGCGGATGACGGGCAATATCGCCTGTGGCTCCCACTGGAGCGCATGTCACCGTCACTGGTCGAAGCCTTGTTGCTCAAGGAGGACCGCAATTTCTACTGGCACCCGGGGATCAATCCCCCGGCGTTGCTGCGCGCGGCCATGGCCACCTACAGCGGCGGCCAGCGCCAGGGCGGTTCGACCTTGAGCATGCAACTGGCGCGACGCTTGTGGGATTTGAACACCCGCCAAGTGCCCGGCAAATTGCAGCAGATGGCCCTGGCCGTTTGGCTGGAAGCACGTTACAGCAAGCACGACATTCTTGAGGCCTACCTGAACCTGGCCCCTATGGGTGGCAATATCGAGGGCGCCGAAGCGGCCAGCCGTATCTACTTCGGCAAGTCGGCGACCCAGTTGTCGTTGTCCGAGGCCTTGGCGCTGGCGGTGATTCCACAACAGCCGGGGCGGCGCGCGCGCTTTGGGCCGTCATTGCAAAACGCGCGACTGCGGTTGATGGCCGACTGGCGCGAGACTTATCCACAAGACCCGCGCAACGACAGTCTGCTGGAGTTGCCCCTGGAAGCACGCAACCGCCAGCAGATCCCGTTTCTGGCGCCGCACCTGAGTGAACAATTGCTGGCGTCCCAAACCGGCAATGAGTTGAACACCACCCTCAGCCTGCCCTTGCAACAACTCCTGGAACGCCTGATCAGCGGCTTCATCGCCGAGCGGCGCAGCACCGGTGTGGAAAATGCCACGGCGATCCTGATCGACAGCCGCGACCAGAGTGTCAAGGCGCTGGTGGGCTCGGCCGATTACTTATCCACAGGCATTCATGGTCAGGTCAACGGCGTGTTGTCACGACGTTCGCCAGGGTCGACGCTCAAGCCGTTTCTGTATGGGCTGGCACTGGATCAAGGGGTGATTCATCCCATGAGCATCCTCAAGGACCTGCCCAGTAACTTCGGCTACTTCCAACCAGAAAATTTCGACGGCAGTTTTGTCGGCCCACTGACGGCACGCGATGCGTTGATCCGTAGTCGTAATATTCCCGCTGTTTGGCTGGCCAGCCAGCTCAAATCGCCTTCGCTGTACGGTTTGCTGCAACGAGCCGGGATCAAGGGCCTGCGCAACGAGAGCCACTACGGCTTGGCCTTGGCCCTCGGCGGCGGCGAAATGACGCCCGAAGAGCTGGCACGCCTGTATGTGATGCTCGCGGGTGACGGGCACCTGCGGCCGTTGCGCTATCTGCAGGAACAACCGCAAACCACCGGCGCACAATTGCTGACGCCTCAGGCGGCCTTCATGGTGCGCGACATGCTGCGCCATAACCCGCGCCCGGACGGCTTGCCGGGCCGCCATTGGCGCACCGCGTGGAAAACCGGCACGTCCTGGGGTTTTCACGATGCCTGGAGTGCCGGCCTGGTCGGCCCCTATGTGCTGGTGGTGTGGGTCGGTAACTTCGACGGTCGGCCGAACCCGGCGTTTATTGGTGCCAAGACCGCTGCGCCGCTGTTCTTCCGCATTGCCGACGCCCTGCCACTGGCCTTGCCCAACGTGGTGATCAAAGCCGACAAACCGCCCGCCGGGCTGGTGCGCATCGATGTGTGCGCAGCCTCCGGCGAACTGCCCAACCGCTGGTGCCCACAAACCCGCAAGACCTGGTACATCCCTGGCGTGTCACCGATTCGCGTCTCCAACCTGCACCGTCCGGTGCTGATCGACACCCGCACCGGCAAGGCGGCGTGCCCGCCGTTCGATCCGCAATACACGCGTGAAGAAGTCTTCGAGTTCTGGCCCAGCGACGTACAGCGCCTGTACCGCGCCGCCGGCCTGCCCCGACGCACACCGCCCAATGTGATGAAAAACTGCCAACCCAACCGCATCAGTGATTCAAGCGAAGCGCCGCAGATCCGCTCGCCGCTGACGCAGGTCAGTTATCAACTGCGCCTGTCCCAACCACAGGAAAGCATCCCACTGAACGCCAACGCAGCCAGCGATGCGGTGACGTTGTATTGGTTTGCCGACCAGACGTTGATTGGCCAGGGCTCACCGCAGACCACACTGAACTGGCGGCCGGGCAAGTCGGGAGAGTATCGGTTGCGGGTCAGTGATGATCAGGGACGCAGTGCGAGCCGGGGGTTGAGGGTGGAGTTTGTGCCGTGAACCGGCACCTCTGTTACCTGACTCAGTAAAACCGCCGGTGAAGATCCGGAAATATCATCTGTGCAAACCAGACGGGAAGCCCAGGATAGATCGAACGCGACTTTGCCGAAGGCGCTTCAACCACCCCCATATCAATCAACTTCTTAAGCTGATCACTCGCTACACGGTCATGCAAACCAGAGAAAATCTTAAAGTCCGCCCGAGCAATTTCGCCCTGAGTCAGCAAGATATGGATGGCCTTGGCCATTTCTTGTTTCACCCCGGACTCTACGAATACCCCTTCAAGCCCGATCACCCTCTCAAGTCTCTGGCGTAATGTTACAAGGTCCATCGCTTTCTCTACGTACTCCATCTGATCAATACAGACTTGCAACATGAACTCTACAAACTCGAACAACCCTCCTTGAGTCAACTGACCACGACCGTCGAGGTCCCCTCGACGAGGCTGATCAGCAGCGCGCAAGCGCCCATAATATTCTTCCTGTTTTCTCGCCAATCCTCGGGAAAGCGACCAAAGGGGTGATGCGAGCCCCAGACGCATCAGTTGCAAGTGCGTAATCATGCGCACCACTCGGCCATTCCCATCTTCAAATGGGTGAACAAACGCGAGACGATGGTGATAAGAAAGAGAGCTGAGAATGCGTGAAGTCAGGTCAGGTTGCCCGCCGTATACATGCTGTAGGCGCTTGAGCATTGGAGTGACTGACTCCCACGCAGGCGCAGCATGGTCCCCTACAAGAACATTACGTTTTGCTGTATCCCGCAATTGGCCGGGCGCGAGTAATCGACCGTCACTGAGTTGCAAGTGCTTATCGCCGGCACCTACAAAAAGCCGGCGATGTATCACAGACATAAATTCAGGGGCAAAGAAAACGCTCCAAGGCGCGTCAACTGCTTTTGGTCGTCGCACCACCCGCTCTAGCAACTCCTGAACGCCGATATGACTTTCCGCCAATTCGCGCAACTCTTTTGAGTCACGCCTCGGCACTCGCGCAGACAAGGTTACAGGCTCCGTATACTGGCCTTCGATCAGGTTGCTGTAATAGCTATTGGTGATTCGCATCAGCCCGCCGATACGCGTGGCGGTGTTTTCGGGGAGTAAGCCAGTGAGTTTTCCTGCACGGAACGACAGCGTCTCCGCCGTACGTAAAATCGACGCTGGGAAACCAGGAGATGGCCAGATAGGCTCCAACCAGTGATTTCCGGATATGAATTGCTGCGCCATTTTTCTCACCTTATTCCGATTTTTTTTCGGATCTATTTTCCCATAATCTCCAATAATAACGGGATGAATCGACATTTTTATACAACTATTTAGTAGAGAGTTTTCCGATTTATTTTCTGATTATTTAAACCTATGCAACAAGCTCCACATAGCTCGACTCCCCTCCCCCCGTCGCCCCCGATAACCAGCCCCATTTGAAATGCAGCGTGGTATATCCGGCGGCGTCCACACCGAGGGTGCCACGCGACCAACCGCACAGCAGCTCACCTTCCACGGTCAGGCACTGATACAGCAACTCGATAGTGTCCGGGCCGGTCACTCGCCCGACTTGCGTGCCCAGCCGAATCCGACCGCCCTGGTAGGTGCCGGAAATGGCCTCGCCCTCGACCTGGTAATGAAACACCGTATCCGCGCCGGATAGCCCGTGGGCATTATTGGCGACGGTGAATCGGCGGTTGTTCAAGCGCTGGTGAATCTGGGAAGGGGTTTGCATCGAAGTGGCATCCTTGCGCGGGAAGCCTGGAGACCCAGGGCGGGTCTCCAAGGTGCAGCGGGTTACTCCACAGTCACCGACTTCGCCAGGTTACGCGGCTGGTCCACGTCGGTGCCTTTGAGCACGGCCACGTAGTACGACAGCAACTGCAGCGGGATGGTGTAGAGGATCGGCGACAGGGTGTCGTGGATGTGCGGCATATTGATGACGTGGGTGCCTTCACCGTTGGCCATGCCGGCCTTCTCATCGGCGAACACGATCAGCTGGCCACCGCGAGCGCGTACTTCCTGCAGGTTGGATTTGAGCTTCTCCAGCAGTTCGTTGTTCGGCGCCACGGTGACGACTGGCATGTCGTCATCGACCAGGGCCAGCGGGCCGTGTTTCAACTCACCGGCCGGGTAGGCTTCAGCGTGAATATAGGAGATTTCCTTGAGTTTCAGCGAACCTTCCATCGCTACCGGGTACTGCGCGCCACGGCCGAGGAACAGGGTGTGGTTCTTGTCGGCGAACAGTTCGGCGACTTTTTCCACGGTGGCATCCATCGCCAGGGCTTCGCCCAGACGGGTTGGCAGGCGGCGCAGTTCTTCAACCAGGGTCGCTTCAAGACCTTCAGCGAGCGTACCGCGCACCTGGCCCAGGGACAGGGTCAGCAGCAGCAGGGAAACCAACTGGGTGGTGAAGGCTTTGGTGGAGGCTACGCCGATTTCACGACCCGCCTGGGTCAACAGGGTCAGGTCGGATTCACGCACCAGGGAGCTGATGCTGACGTTGCAGATCGCCAGGCTGCCGAGGAAGCCCAGCTCCTTGGCGTTACGCAGTGCAGCCAGCGTGTCGGCGGTTTCGCCGGACTGGGAGATGGTCACGAACAGGGTGTCAGGCTGCACCACCACCTTGCGGTAGCGGAACTCACTGGCCACTTCGACCTGGCACGGGATGCCGGCCAGTTCTTCCAGCCAGTAACGGGCGACCATACCGGCGTGGTAGCTGGTGCCGCAGGCGACGATCTGTACATTGCGCACTTTGGCGAACAGTTCGGCGGCCTGCGGGCCGAATGCATTGACCAGCACTTGGTTCTGGCTCAGACGACCTTCCAGGGTACGTTGCACCACGGACGGTTGCTCGTGGATTTCCTTGAGCATGAAGTGGCGGAATTCACCCTTGTCAGCCGCTTCGGCGCCATCACGGTATTGCACGGCCTCGCGCTCGACAGATTGGCCGTTGATATCCCAGATCTGCACGCTTTCACGGCGAATATCAGCGATATCGCCTTCTTCCAGGTACATGAAGCGGTCAGTGACCTGGCGCAGTGCCAGTTGGTCAGACGCCAGAAAGTTCTCACCCAGGCCCAGGCCGATCACCAGCGGACTGCCACTACGGGCGGCAACCACACGGTCGGGCTGGCTGGCGCTGATCACGGCCAAGCCATAGGCACCGTGCAGTTCCTTGACCGTGGCCTTGAGGGCATTGGTCAGGTCGCTGTGGTCCTTGAGTTTGTGGTTCAGCAAGTGCGCGATGACTTCGGTGTCGGTGTCCGAAGTGAACACATACCCCAGGCCTTTGAGCTGTTCGCGCAGCACTTCGTGGTTTTCGATGATGCCGTTGTGCACCACAGCCAGGTCACCGGAGAAATGCGGGTGAGCATTGCGCTCACACGGCGCGCCATGAGTCGCCCAGCGGGTGTGGGCGATGCCCAGGCGACCTACCAGCGGCTCGCCGGCCAATGCCTGGTCCAACTCACTGACCTTACCTGGGCGACGCATGCGCTCAAGCTTGCCCGCGTTGGTGAAAACCGCCACGCCGGCACTGTCATAGCCGCGATATTCGAGACGCTTGAGGCCTTCGATCAGGATGGCCGTAATACTACGTTCAGCGACTGCGCCAACAATTCCACACATGGTGTTTCTCCTAGATGACTGCCGCGCATATCAGCGTAATGCCGCGGGCTTGGATCTGGTCGCGGGCCTCAGGCGGCAGGCGATCATCGGTAATTAAGGTATGGACGCTGCTCCAGGGCAGTTCCAGGTTGGGAATCTTGCGGCCGATCTTGTCGGACTCGACCATCACCACCACTTCACGAGCGACTTCGGCCATTACGCGGCTCAAGCCGAGCAATTCGTTGAAAGTGGTGGTGCCACGTTCCAGATCGATGCCGTCGGCACCGATGAACAACTGGTCAAAGTCGTAGGAACGCAGCACTTGCTCGGCGACCTGGCCTTGGAACGAGTCCGAATGCGGATCCCAGGTGCCACCGGTCATCAACAGCACCGGCTCATGTTCCAGCTCACTCAACGCACGGGCCACGTGGAGGGAGTTGGTCATCACTACCAGGCCGGGTTGATGACCCAGTTCGGGAATCATCGCGGCGGTCGTACTGCCGCTGTCGATGATGATGCGTGCGTGTTCACGCAAACGCATCACGGCCGCACGGGCAATCGCGCGCTTGTAGGTCGAGATGGGCTGAGCGGCGTCGCCGACCAGTTCCTGCGGCATGGTGATAGCGCCACCGTAACGGCGCAGCAGCAGGCCGTTGCTCTCAAGGGCAGCCAGGTCCTTGCGGATAGTCACTTCCGACGTTTCGAAATGCTTGGCCAATACGTCCACGCTGACTTCTCCCTGCTCATTGAGCAAGGTCAGGATGTTGTGGCGTCGTTGGGGGGTATTTCGTTTCGACATGGTGACGATAAGTTTCGTTTCGAAAGATAACGAACGCAATCAAAACCTATTACCGAAAGATCGTCAAGTAACATTTCTTGAAATGTGGGAGGGGGCTTGCTCCCGATAGCGATAGATCAGTCAACTCAGGCATCGACTGAAAACCGCCATCGGGAGCAAGCCCCCTCCCACACTGGAGTCTTGTTGCTGCGGAGAGTGTGGATAACTCAGCTCTTTTTGATCTTGACCGGGCGTTTCCAGCCGTCGATGTTGCGCTGGCGAGCACGGGCTACGCCGAGCTGCAAGTTATCCACATCCTGGTTGATGGTGGAACCTGCAGCTGTGGTCGCGCCATTACCAACTTTCACCGGGGCGACCAGTGAATTGTTAGAGCCGATAAACACATCTTCACCCAATACAGTCTGGTGCTTGTTGGCGCCGTCATAATTGCAGGTGATGGTGCCAGCGCCGATGTTGGTGCGTGCACCGATAACCGCATCACCCAAGTAGGTCAGGTGACCAGCCTTGGCGCCTTGGCCCAGGTGGGCGTTCTTCAGTTCAACAAAGTTACCCACATGGGCTTTGGCTTCAAGCACGCTACCCGGACGCAAGCGCGCAAACGGGCCTGCATCACTGCCCTCGCCCATCACCGCGCCATCGAGGTGGCTGTTAGCCTTGACCACCACACCTTTGCGCAGGGTACTGTCCTTGATCACGCAGTTCGGGCCAATCACCACGTCGTCCTCGATCACGACGCGACCTTCCAGAATCACGTTGATGTCGATGAGGACGTCTCGGCCCACGGTGACTTCACCGCGCACGTCGAATCGCGCCGGGTCGCGCAAGGTCACGCCTTGGGCCATCAGGCGGCGACCTTCGCGCAGTTGGTAGTGACGTTCCAGTTCGGCCAGTTGCTTGCGGTCGTTGGCGCCCTGCACTTCCATCGGGTCGTGAGGTTGCTCGGTAGCGACCAGCAAGCCATCGCTGACGGCCATTTCAATCACGTCGGTGAGGTAATACTCGCCCTGAGCATTGTTGTTGGACAGACGGCTCATCCAGTCAGCAAGCTTACTGGCCGGGACCGCCAGAATGCCGGTGTTGCCTTCGGTGATAGCACGCTGGGCTTCGGTGGCGTCTTTGTGCTCGACAATGGCCGCAACCTTGCCGTCGGCGTCCCGCACAATGCGCCCGTAGCCGGTAGGGTCGTCCAACTCCACGGTGAGCAGGCCCATCTGGCCGGGTACTACGTGTTTGAGCAGGCGTTGCAGGGTTTCCACTTCGATCAGCGGCACATCGCCATAGAGGATCAGCACCGTGTCGGCACTGATGAACGGCACGGCTTGTGCCGTGGCGTGGCCAGTACCCAGTTGCTTGTCTTGCAATACGAAATTCAAGTCATCCGCGGCGAGACGTTCACGTACCACATCGGCACCGTGCCCGATCACTACGTGAATCCGCTGCGGGTCCAACTGCCGAGCGCTGTGGATAACATGGCCGAGCATGGAGTTCCCCGCGACCGGGTGCAGCACCTTGGGCAGGGCCGAACGCATGCGAGTGCCCTGGCCTGCGGCGAGAATGACGATTTCAAGAGACATGAATGGCTACCAATCCTGGGCGGTCCGAGTTCAGACCAAAGAAGTGTTTTACAAAAAAAGAAAAAGGGTAGCCGAGGCTACCCTTTTTAATCAATCGCGCATGAAGCATGACGGCATGGCCGTTTACTTCTTGCGGATCTGCTGGAGCGTGCGCAGCTGAGCTGCAGCCTCGGCCAGACGTACAGCAGCAGCGCTGTAGTCGAAGTCCGCACCCTTTTCGTTCAGGGCCTTCTCGGCAGCCTTGACGGCTTCCTGAGCGGAGGCTTCATCCAGGTCGCCAGCACGTTGCACAGTGTCGGCAAGTACCTTGACCATGTTCGGCTGAACCTCGAGGAAACCACCAGAGATGTAAAACACCTCTTTTTCCCCGCCTTGCTTGGTCAGAGTGATCGGACCTGGCTTCAAGCTGGTGATCAACGGCGCGTGACCCATGGCAATACCAAGGTCACCGAGTTCGCCGTGTGCAATCACCATCTCTACCAGACCGGAGAAGATTTCCCCTTCCGCGCTGACGATATCGCAATGGACTGTCATAGCCATCTGATTGCCTCAACCTGATGAGCGCCCGTTTCCGGGCGCCTGGATTACAGTTTCTTGGCTTTCTCGATCGCTTCTTCGATGCCGCCGACCATGTAGAACGCTTGTTCTGGCAGGTGGTCGTAGTCACCGTTGAGGATGCCTTTGAAGCCAGCAATGGTGTCTTTCAGGGAAACGTATTTACCCGAAGCACCGGTGAAGACTTCAGCCACGAAGAACGGCTGCGACAAGAAACGCTGGATCTTACGAGCACGGTTTACCAACTGCTTGTCGGCTTCCGACAGCTCGTCCATACCCAGGATCGCAATGATGTCCTTCAGTTCTTTGTAACGCTGCAGCACGTACTGAACGCCGCGAGCGGTGTCGTAGTGCTCCTGGCCGATCACGTTCGGGTCCAGCTGGCGCGAAGTCGAGTCGAGTGGATCGACCGCTGGGTAGATACCCAGGGAAGCGATGTCACGGGACAGAACGACGGTGGCGTCCAAGTGGGCGAAGGTGGTCGCAGGCGACGGGTCGGTCAAGTCATCCGCAGGTACGTATACCGCTTGGATCGAGGTGATCGAACCTTCCTTGGTCGAAGTGATACGTTCTTGCAGAACGCCCATCTCTTCAGCCAGGGTCGGCTGGTAACCTACTGCCGAAGGCATACGGCCCAGCAGTGCGGATACTTCAGTACCGGCCAGGGTGTAACGGTAGATGTTGTCGACGAACAACAGTACGTCGTTACCTTCGTCACGGAACTTCTCGGCCATGGTCAGGCCAGTCAGTGCTACGCGCAGACGGTTTCCCGGCGGCTCGTTCATCTGACCGTAAACCAGTGCCACTTTGTCCAGAACGTTGGAGTCCTTCATCTCGTGGTAGAAGTCGTTACCCTCACGAGTACGCTCACCCACACCCGCGAACACGGAATAACCGCTGTGCTCGATGGCGATGTTACGGATCAGTTCCATCATGTTTACGGTCTTGCCTACACCGGCACCACCGAACAGACCGACTTTACCGCCTTTGGCGAACGGGCAAACCAGGTCGATAACCTTGATGCCGGTTTCCAGCAGATCGTTGCCGCCAGCTTGCTCGGCGAACGAAGGTGCTGGACGGTGAATGCCCCAGCGCTCTTCGGTGTCGATCGGGCCAGCTTCGTCAATCGGGTTGCCCAGTACGTCCATGATCCGGCCCAGGGTCGCTTTACCGACCGGTACGGAGATGGCTGCGCCAGAGTCGACAACGTCCAGACCGCGCTTCAAGCCTTCGGTGGAACCCATCGCAATGGTACGAACTACGCCGTCGCCCAGCTGCTGCTGAACTTCCAGAGTAGTGTCCGCGCCTTGTACTTTCAGCGCGTTGTAGATGCTCGGTACGTTGTCGCGTGGAAATTCCACGTCGATAACGGCGCCGATGATTTGAACGATACGTCCGCTACTCATAGCTGGATCCTCTGAATATTTGAACCGTTAAACCGCGGCAGCGCCGCCGACGATTTCCGAGATCTCTTGGGTGATCGCAGCCTGACGCGCCTTGTTGTAGATCAGCTGCAAATCGCTGATCAGATCACCGGCGTTATCGGTAGCGTTTTTCATCGCGATCATCCGCGCCGCTTGTTCAGCTGCGTTGTTCTCGACCACCGCCTGGTACACCTGCGACTCCACGTAGCGCACCATCAAGCCGTCAAGCAGCTCTTTGGCGTCTGGTTCGTAGAGGTAGTCCCAGTGGTGCTTGAGTTCCTGATCCGGAGTCGCCACCAGTGGAATCAATTGCTCCACGGTTGGCTGCTGGGTCATGGTGTTGATGAACTTGTTGGATACCACGGAGAGACGGTCAATCCGGCCTTCCAGGTATGCATCCAGCATCACCTTCACACTGCCGATCAAATCATTGATCGACGGCTCTTCACCCAGGTGGCTGATAGCTGCAACGACGTTACCGCCGAAGTTACGGAAAAAGGCCGCACCCTTGCTACCAACAACACACAGATCGATCTCGACGCCCTTTTCGCGGTTTACCGCCATGTCCTTGACCAGGGCCTTGAACAGGTTGGTATTCAAACCACCGCATAAACCACGGTCACTGCTCACAACCACATAACCAACGCGCTTGACTTCGCGGTCGATCATGAACGGGTGGCGGTATTCCGGGTTGGCGTTGGCCAGATGCCCAATTACCTGGCGGATACGCTCCGCATAAGGACGGCTAGCAGCCATGCGCATTTGTGCCTTGCGCATTTTGCTGACCGCCACTTTTTCCATGGCGCTGGTAATTTTTTGCGTGCTTTTGATGCTCGCAATCTTACTGCGAATCTCTTTTGCGCCTGCCATGTAACACCTATCAGGTTAGCAAGCGGGAGCCTTGCGGCTCCCGCTGCGGCTTACCAGGTTTGGGTGGCCTTGAACTTCTCGATACCGGCTTTCAGGCCAGCGTCGATTTCGTCATTGAAGTCACCCTTCACGTTGATCTTGGCCAACAAGTCGGCGTGATCGCGGTTGAAGTAAGCAATCAGCGCTTGTTCAAAGCTGCCGACCTTGGCGATTTCGACGTCAGTCAGGAACCCACGCTCAGCGGCATACAGCGACAACGCCATGTCAGCGATCGACATAGGGGCGTATTGCTTCTGCTTCATCAGCTCGGTAACGCGCTGACCATGCTCAAGTTGCTTACGGGTCGCTTCGTCCAGGTCAGAAGCGAACTGGGCGAATGCCGCCAGTTCACGGTACTGAGCCAGAGCGGTACGGATACCACCGGAGAGCTTCTTGATGATCTTGGTCTGAGCGGCACCACCCACACGGGATACCGAAACACCGGCGTTCACAGCAGGACGGATGCCTGAGTTGAACATGGCCGATTCCAGGAAGATCTGACCGTCGGTGATGGAAATCACGTTGGTCGGAACGAACGCGGAAACGTCGCCAGCCTGGGTTTCGATGATCGGCAGAGCGGTCAGGGAACCGGTTTTGCCGGTCACTGCGCCGTTGGTGAACTTCTCTACGTACTCTTCCGAAACGCGGGATGCGCGCTCCAGCAGACGGGAGTGGAGATAGAACACGTCGCCTGGGTAAGCTTCACGGCCTGGTGGACGGCGCAGCAGCAGGGAAATCTGGCGGTAAGCCACTGCTTGCTTGGACAGATCGTCATAAACGATCAGCGCGTCTTCACCGCGGTCGCGGAAGAATTCACCCATGGTGCAACCGGCGTACGGTGCCAGGTATTGCAGCGCAGGAGATTCCGAAGCACTTGCAGCCACGATGATCGTGTTTTTCAGTGCACCGTTTTCTTCCAGCTTGCGAACCACGTTGGCGATGGTCGATTGCTTCTGACCAATGGCTACGTAGACGCAAAAAATGCCGCTGTCTTTCTGGTTGATGATCGCGTCGATGGCCAGAGCGGTTTTACCGATCTGACGGTCGCCGATGATCAGCTCACGCTGGCCACGGCCGACAGGGATCATGGCATCGACAGCCTTGTAGCCAGTCTGTACAGGCTGGTCTACCGACTTACGCCAGATCACGCCTGGAGCAACTTTCTCGACCGCGTCGGTCTCGGTGTTGCCCAGTGGACCTTTGCCGTCAACAGGGTTACCCAGTGCGTCGACTACGCGACCCAGCAGTTCCTTACCAACCGGAACCTCCAGGATGCGGCCTGTGCACTTGGCGCTCATGCCTTCAGCCAGAGACTGGTATGCGCCCAGGATAACGGCACCTACGGAGTCCTGCTCCAGGTTGAGGGCCATACCGTAGACGCCGCCCGGAAACTCGATCATCTCGCCGGACATGACGTCGGCCAGACCGTGAATCCGCACGATACCGTCAGATACGCTGACGACAGTGCCTTCGTTACGGGCTTGGGAGGTCACATCGAGTTTGTCGATGCGGCCCTTGATAATTTCACTTATTTCGGAAGGATTGAGTTGCTGCATTGCTCTGCTGCCCCTTCAAACTCAAGATTTCAATGCTTCGGCAAGTTTCGCGATTTTGCCGCGAATCGAGCCATCGATAACCAGGTCGCCGGCACGGATAACAACACCACCAATCAGTGATGCGTCCTCCGAAGCTTGCAGGCGCACTTCCCGATTGAGTCGTGCACTGAGAACCTTGGCGAGTTTGTCTTGCTGTTCTTGGTTCAATGCAAAAGCACTGGTCACTTCAACGTCTACCGACTTCTCTTCTTCGGCCTTGTACAGGTCGAACAGAGCGGCAATCTCCGGCAAAAGCAGGAGACGGTCGTTTTCGGCAACGACGTGGATGAAGTTCTGCACTTTCACATCAAACTTGTCGCCGCACACTTCAATAAAAGTGGCGGCCTTGTCTGCGCTCGTCAGGCGCGGGGCCTTGAGCACGCGCTGCATGGTGTCGTCTTGCGACACTGCTGCAGCCAGGCCGAGCATGGCTGACCAAGAGGCCAGCTGCTGGTGGGCCTGGGCGTGCTCGAAGGCTGCCTTGGCGTAAGGTCGGGCCAACGTGGTCAGTTCTGCCATGATCGCCCTCGCTTAAATTTCAGCAGCCAGTTTATTAACCAGCTCCGCGTGCGCGTTTTGATCGATTGTGGCACCGAGGATCTTCTCAGCGCCGCCGACCGCCAGGGCACCCAGTTGGGCACGCAGCGCGTCTTTGACGCCGTTCAGTTCCTGTTCGATCTCGGCATGAGCCGAAGCCTTCACACGGTCAGCTTCGACGCGGGCTTTTTCAACAGCCTCTTCGACGATCTGGTTACCGCGTTTCTTGGCTTGCTCAATGATTTCAGCTGCCTGTGCTTTAGCTTCGCGCAGTTGATGACCCGCTTTCTCTTGGGCCAACTCCAGGTCGCGAGCTGCACGGGTGGCAGCGTCCAAACCATCCGCGATCTTCTTCTGACGTTCGTGCAAAGCCGCGATGACCGGAGGCCACACGAACTTCATGCAAAACACTACAAAAATGAAGAACGCAACGGATTGGCCAATCAGGGTTGCATTAATGTTCACGCCAACACCTCGCTCATTCGTTGTCCATCACCCTAATCACTCGAAAATTCGAGTGATTAGCCAGCGAGTTGACCAACGAAGGGGTTCGCGAAGGTGAAGAACAGAGCGATACCAACGCCGATCATGGTCACGGCGTCGAGCAGGCCGGCGACGATGAACATTTTAACTTGCAGCATTGGAACCATTTCTGGCTGACGCGCTGCGCCTTCCAGGAATTTGCCGCCCAGCAGGCCGAAACCAATGGCAGTACCCAGAGCGCCCAGGCCGATCAACAGTGCAACAGCGATAGCGGTTAGACCAACTACAGTTTCCATCTTTCCTCCCGACTTTTACGTCGTATGGTTTAGGTTTTTAGATTTTAAAGCGGTAAAACAAATCGTTTCATAGCCCGCTAGGGCCACCTTCCCGTATTACCGGGAAGGACATCAGACTAGTCGAGACTGGTCTTAATGGTTCTCTTCGTGCGCCATCGACAGGTAGACGATGGTCAGCATCATGAAGATGAAGGCCTGCAGGGTGATGATCAGGATGTGGAACACAGCCCACGCCCACTGCAGAACCACGCCCAGGCCGCTAAGCCAGAGCAGACCGCTGCCGAACATCACAGCGATCAGGATGAACACCAGCTCGCCGGCATACATGTTGCCGAACAGTCGCAGGGCCAGGGAGATAGGCTTGGCGACCAAGGTCACGAATTCCAGCAGGAAGTTCACCGGGATCAGCAGGGCTTGAACGAAGATGTTCTTGCTGCCGAACGGGTGCAGGGTGAGTTCGCCGATGAAGCCGCCGATGCCCTTGACCTTGATGCTGTAGAAGATGATCAACGCAAACACCGACAGGGCCATGCCCAGGGTGGCGTTAGGGTCCGTGGTGGAAACCGCACGGAATGGAATGTGGTGGTCGCCGGAGATCAGGATGGCCAGCTGAGGAATCCAGTCGACCGGTACCAGGTCGACGGCGTTCATCAGGAACACCCAGACGAAGATGGTCAGTGCCAGCGGTGCGATCACCGGGCTACGGCCATGGAAGCTGTCTTTCACGCTGCCATCGACGAATTCGACCAGTACTTCAACGAAGTTCTGCAATGCACCTGGCTGACCGGAGGTCGCCTTCTTCGCCGCCATGCGGAAAATCAGGACAAAGATCAGACCCAGTGCGACCGACCAGCCCAGAGTATCCAGGTGGAAAGCCCAGAAGCCCATTTCCTTGGCTTCAGCTGCGGTATGGGCGAAGCCCCAGCCGCCGTTGGGAAGCTGACCGAAAGTCAGGTTCTGCAAGTGGTGCTGGATATAGCCCGAAGCGGTTGTTTCTGCCATGTGTGCCTCAAACGCCCTAAGGTTTCGAAAGTCTTGTTTTCATTAGCAGGGGAGCGAACCAGCTGACCAATTGGGTCAACACGAAGGCGCCGAATACAGCCAGCGGCGCCAATGGCTTCACACCTGCAAAGGTCAGTGCGAACAGCACTGCCGTCAAAATCAGTTTCCCTGCTTCACCGGCATAGAAAGACCGGACGATAGCCTGGGCTGCTCGGGCGCCGGAAAACCGAAAGGCCCTGTGAGCAAAATACATATTGGGCAGCAAGGCTATCAGGCCTCCGCAGAGTCCTGAATATCCGGCTACGACTCCATGCCAGTACCAAAGCGCCAATGCGGCGATCAGCAAAACGACAAATTGAGCCAATAAAACCGGAAAAACGGCCAAGCGATGGAACGGCAACGTGTTTGGCGTGCGGGTTTCCATCACTCTTGCTCCTCAATGGTCGGCTGCCGGAAATCAATAACTTGGCATAATTTGTGCCGACAAAATGCGCGCAGAGTATAGGGGCGGTTCAGCCCCTATTCAACTGTCGGGTAGTGTTTTCCGATCGCGCGCTACATAAGCAAATGTTTCAGCGGATGTGGGCAAGGACGCCCTGAAGCTCATCGAGGGAGTTATATCCGATGACCAGTTGCCCTTTGCCCTTCTTGCCATGGCGAATTTGCACCGCCGAGCCCAGCCGCTCGGCCAGGCGCTGCTCAAGGCGCGCGATATCCGGATCAGGTTTGGCCGCTTCGACCGGTGCAGGTTTGCCGCTGAGCCACTGGCGAACCAGCGCCTCGGTCTGACGAACGGTGAGGCCGCGTGCGACAACGTGTCGCGCCCCTTCAACCTGTTGATTTTCCGGCAATCCGAGCAAAGCACGAGCGTGACCCATTTCCAGGTCGCCATGGGACAACATGGTCTTGATAACTTCCGGCAAGGCGATCAGGCGCAGCAAGTTGGAAACGGTGACGCGGGATTTACCCACCGCCTCAGCCACTTGTTGCTGGGTCAGCTGGAATTCCTGCTGCAAACGCTGCAAGGCAATCGCTTCTTCGATCGGGTTGAGATCTTCACGCTGGATATTTTCGATCAACGCCATGGCGATGGCGGTTTCATCCGGCACATCGCGCACCATCGCCGGGATGGTGTCCTTACCGGCCTGCTGGCTGGCACGCCAGCGACGTTCGCCCGCGATGATTTCAAAACGGCCACCACCAATGGGGCGTACCACAATGGGCTGCATCACGCCCTGTGTCTTGATCGAGTTGGCCAGTTCCTCCAGCGCCTGGGGGTCCATGTCCCGACGTGGCTGGTACTTACCGCGCTGGATCAGGTCCAGCGGCAGGTGTTGCAACTCGCGCTCATCGGCCTGCACCGCTTGTTCTTCAAGCGATGTGACGGTCGGACCACTCAACAGTGCATCCAGTCCACGTCCGAGACCTCGTTTCTTGACGGCCATGGGGATTCCTTAAGTTGGCTGAGCTGCAGCGGTACGTGAGTTGCGGCGCTGACGGCGAACCATCTCGCCGGCCAATGCCAGGTAGGCAATGGCACCACGTGAGGATTTGTCATACGCCAGCGCGGGCATGCCATAGCTTGGCGCTTCGGCCAGACGGATGTTGCGCGGGATCACGGTGTCGTACAACTGATCGCCGAAGTGTTCCTTGAGCTGCGCCGACACGTCGTTCATCAGGCTCAGGCGTGGGTCGAACATCGTCCGCAGCAGACCTTCGATCTGCAGGTTCGGGTTCAACAACTCGGCGATACGCTTGATGTTATCCACAAGGTCGCTCAACCCTTCCAGTGCGTAATACTCGCACTGCATGGGGATAATCACCCCGTCGGCGGCCACCAGCGCGTTCAACGTCAACATCGACAGCGACGGCGGGCAGTCGATCAAAATGTAGTCGTAGTTTTCGCGAATCGGCGCCAGTGCGCTGCGCAGACGGCTTTCTTTCATCTGCATTTCCAGCAGCACCACTTCCGCCGCGGTCAAATCGCGGTTGGCCGGCAACAGTTGATAACCGCCGTGCTCGGAAAAGTGCATGGCCTGGGTCAGGTCGCACTCGCCGATCAGCAAGTCGTAGACCGAGTTTTCCAGGCCATGTTTATCCACACCACTACCCATGGTGGCGTTGCCCTGTGGATCAAGATCGATCAACAGCACCCGACGCTTGGTAGCGACCAGGGATGCTGCGAGGTTGATGCAGGTGGTGGTTTTGCCCACGCCACCTTTCTGGTTCGCTATCGCGAATACCTTAGCCATTCTTGCTTGTGTTCCCAATCATGCCGTGCGGCGCAGTATCAGCAGATGGCGTTGGCCTTGGCAACCAGGTACGGCCAAGGCGTGTTCGCTATCGAGGTGGAAGTCTGCCGGCAATGCTAACAGCTCGTCGCTTGGATGAACGCCCTTCATTGCCAGCCAGCGCGTATCGCGGTCGCCCAGGTGGCGGGTCCAGTTGCTGAAGTTCTCCATGCTGCTGAACGCCCGGGAGACGATACCGTTGAATGGCTGTTCAGGTGTGAAGGCTTCGACACGGCTGTGGATAACTTGCAGGTTATCCAATTTGAGTTCGAGTTTGACCTGGGTCAGGAAGCGGGTTTTCTTGCCATTGCTGTCCAGGCACGTCACTTGCGACTCTGGAAACAGGATGGCCAGCGGAATACCGGGCATGCCACCGCCGCTGCCGACGTCGAGCCAGCGACCGTTTTCGATAAACGGCATCACGCTCAAGCTGTCGAGCAGGTGGCGGGAGACCATTTCATCGGGATCACGCACAGCGGTCAGGTTGTAAGCCTTGTTCCATTTGATCAACAGGGCCAGGTAGCCCAGCAGCAACTCATGCTGGGCGGCGGTCAGGTCGACGCCCAACTGGCGTGCACCTGTGGATAACTCTTCGGCGTGTTGTACGGTGACCAACGAACTCAAGCGCTTTGCTCCAACTGACGGCCCGCGCCGCGTTTTTTCAAATGAATCATCAACAGCGAAATCGCTGCCGGAGTGACACCGGGAATACGTGAAGCCTGGCCCAGGGTCTCCGGACGCGTTATCCCCAGCTTGCTTTGAATTTCTTTCGACAGACCGGAAATCCCGGTGTAGTCGATATCCACAGGCAGCTTGGTGTCTTCACTGGCGCGCAAGCGGGCGATCTCATCCTGCTGGCGGTCAATATACCCGGCGTATTTGGTCTTGATTTCGACCTGCTCGGCCACTTGTGGATCTTCTGCACCTTGTCCGGTCACTTCGACCAAGCCAGCGTAGTCGATTTCCGGCCGGGACAGCAGGTTCAGCAAGTTGTACTCGTGGGTCAGCGGCGTGCCGAATTTTTCTGCAATCGCATCGCCTTGCTCGGTGCCTGGGCGGACCCAGGTGCTTTTCAAACGCTGCTCTTCCAGCGCGATGCTCTCGCGTTTTTTGCAGAATGCCGCCCAACGCACGTCATCGACCAAGCCCAGTTCGCGACCTTTTTCGGTCAGGCGCAGGTCGGCGTTGTCTTCGCGCAGGATCAGGCGATATTCCGCCCGGGAAGTGAACATCCGGTAGGGCTCCTGAGTACCCAGGGTAATCAGGTCATCCACCAATACGCCGATGTACGCTTCATCGCGACGCGGGCACCAGCTGTCTTTGCCTTGTGCACGCAGTGCTGCGTTGGTCCCGGCCAGCAAACCCTGGGCGCCGGCTTCTTCGTAGCCGGTGGTGCCGTTGATTTGCCCGGCGAAGAACAAGCCGCCGATGACTTTGGTTTCCAGGCTGTACTTCAAATCACGCGGGTCGAAGTAGTCGTACTCGATGGCGTAGCCCGGCCGCACGATGTGGGCGTTTTCCATGCCGCGAATCGACTGCACGATCTGGATTTGCACGTCGAACGGCAACGAAGTGGAAATCCCGTTCGGGTACAGCTCGTGAGTGGTCAAACCTTCCGGTTCGATAAAGACCTGGTGGCTTTCCTTGTCGGCAAAGCGGTGGATCTTGTCTTCAATCGATGGGCAATAACGCGGGCCGATGCCTTCGATCACGCCGGAATACATCGGTGAACGATCGAGGTTTGCGGCAATGATTTCGTGGGTACGCGCATTGGTGTGGGTAATCCAGCAACTGACCTGTTTCGGGTGCAGCTCTTTGGACCCCATGAACGACATCACTGGGATTGGCGTATCACCGGCTTGTTCGGTCATCACCGAAAAATCCACAGAACGCCCGTCGATACGTGGCGGGGTTCCGGTTTTCAGGCGGCCGACACGCAGCGGCAATTCACGCAGGCGTTTTGCCAGGGCGATCGAGGGTGGGTCACCCGCACGACCACCGGAATAGTTTTGCATTCCGATGTGGATAAGTCCGCCGAGGAAGGTACCGGTGGTCAACACCACGGATTCTGCGAAGAAACGCAGGCCCATTTGAGTGACAACACCGCGTACCTGGTCCTGTTCAACGATCAGGTCATCTGCTGCCTGTTGAAATATCCACAGGTTCGGCTGGTTTTCCAGGGTTTCACGCACCGCCGCCTTGTACAGGATGCGGTCAGCTTGTGCCCGCGTAGCACGCACGGCCGGGCCTTTGCGGCTGTTGAGCACGCGAAATTGAATGCCGCCTTTATCAGTAGCCATCGCCATCACGCCGCCAAGGGCGTCGATTTCTTTGACCAGATGACTTTTACCGATCCCACCAATGGCGGGGTTGCAACTCATGGCACCGAGGGTTTCCACGTTATGCGTCAACAACAGGGTTTTTACACCCATGCGTGCTGACGCCAGTGCTGCCTCGGTACCGGCATGACCGCCGCCGATGACGATCACTTCAAAACGGGAAGGGAAATCCACCACGCACCTCGTGCCTGCTTATGTAGGTAATTAGGAATTGATTGGTTGAGCTGGTTTTAGAGCTTTGGCGGCAAGTATAGGGACTTAGCCCTTCCTAAAGAACCCTTTGCACAAAATTTAACCAGCTGTGGATGAGTCACGAGCAAAAGAAATTAAAAAGAAAGAAATTTATAAGATCTTTGTTTTTATGTTTATTTCTACTGAGGTACCTTTCTGTGGATAAACCTCTGTATCCCTTTATTTATGTGGTGTACAGAGATTCAAAAGGTTGTGGTCATGTGCCAATGAGGCCCTTGGATAACTGCTTTAAGCCTGTGGATTAAATGCACAGTTATCCACAGAGGGGTTTTTACTCAGGTTTCAGGTCTTGTTATCAACCGGGCACAAGGGCGGTTATTCACAGGGCTTAACTCACAGAAAAGTATCGATATGCTCAAGTTTCGAGCACGGCAGAGCTCCCCCGGATCCTTCGATGCAGGGAGTAACGCTTCAGATAGCGGGCTATTGTGAGAAGTCAGCGGCGTAGTTAATAATAGCGATTATCATTAACCTGTGTTGTCGTGCCTAATGTCCCTTCCTCCACACACGGTTTCAGTCCAGCACATCTATGAGCAGCACCATTCCTGGTTGCAGGGTTGGCTAAAGGCCAGATTGCATAACGCCTGCGATGCAGCCGACGTCGCACACGATACGTTCGTGCGCATTCTGGGCGGCCGGAACGCCGCGCAAATCCTGGAACCCAGGGATTATCTGGCGACCATTGCCAGGGGGTTGGTGATTGATCGATATCGCCGGCATGCCGTGGAACAGGCCTATCGACAGACCATGGCCGAGCGCCCGGAAGCCACCGCCATCAGCGAGGAGGATCGGGCAATCATCATTGAAACGTTGGTGGCTGTGGATAAAGCCCTGTCGGGGCTGGGTGAACGGGCTCGGCGGATTTTCATGCTTTCACAGATCGAAGGCCTGACTTATCAACAGATTGCCGATCAATTGCAGGTGTCGCTGACTACCGTTAAAAAACACATGGTCCGCGCCCTGACTGAATGCACTCTGATCATGGCAGGCCTGTAATGGTCGCCCCCGATCGCAAGACCTTCGAAGCCGCAGCTACCTGGTATGTGCAATTTCAATCCCAACCGCCCACCGCCGCCGAGCGCCAGGCCTGGCAGCAATGGCTTAATCGCGACCCCTCCCACCAGCTCGCCTGGAGTCAGATGGAGCAGTTGCAACGCAGCCTTGGCACCCTGCCGCAGGATTTTACTCGGCGTGCGTTATCCACAACGCACCAAAGGCGGCAGGTGCTCAAGTGGATGCTGGCACTGGGCGGCACGGGTTATCTGGGTTGGAACGTCCAGCAACACACGTCGATGGGGAATGTGTGGGCCGATTACCGCACACGGGTGGGCGAACACCGCCGCGTCGAACTGGCCGATGGCACTCGGATAGACCTGAATACCCGCACAGCCATCGATGTGGTGTTTGATGGGCGCCAGCGTTTGATACGCCTGCGCGAAGGTGAAGTACTTATCCATACTGGCAAGTCAGGCGGGCAAACGCCGTTCTATGTAGAAACCCGCCAGGGTCGCGTACAGGCATTAGGTACCCGGTTTACGGTACGCCAGTTGCCGGACTCCACCCGGGTCGGAGTCCTGGAAGACCGCGTGAGTTTGTCGCCTGGGGATAAACCGGATCAGGCTCGCTTGCTCGTAGCCGGGGAAAGCGCGGACTTCAATCGACAGGCCGTGGAGGCCAACCAGCCCTATCAGGGAACCCAGGCTGCCTGGGTCGATGGGCAAGTCATCGTACTGGATACCCGGCTTGGCGATCTGCTCGAAGATTTGGCGCGCTATCGACCCGGCGTTCTGCAGTGCGATCAGGCCTCGGCACGACTGCGGGTTTCCGGGACTTTTCGACTGGACTCCACCGACGCAGTGCTGGCCAACCTGCAAGCGACCTTGCCGATTCAGGTGAAATATTTCACACGCTATTGGGTTTCGGTAAAGCGCGTCGCTTGATCAAAAAAATAATCCACAAGAGGGTTATCTTTTTTTGACCTGGCACGGCCCTAAGGATAATCACGACGCTACCTTCAGGGCTTATCCGCTAATGCGCCTTCCTACTACGCTTCGCCAACGACTCTCCTGCCATGGCATGACCTATGGTCTGCTGCTCACCACCGTCACTGCAGCCACCATGCTATCCGGTGGTGCCATGGCTGCCAGTTCGGTTCAACACTACGCCATTGCTGCCGGCTCCCTGGACACTGCTCTGAGCCAGTTTGCCGCGAGGGCGAATGTGATTCTGTCCTTTTCGCCTCAGCAAACTGCGGGCCTTACGACGTCGGGCCTTGAGGGCGACTATTCGGTGGAACAGGGTTTTGCGCTATTGCTGCAAAACTCTCAGTTGCAAGCGGCAGCCCAGGGGCCGGGAAGCTATGTACTGCAAGCGGCGCCCTCCGGCCAACTCACCCTCGCCCCGACTACGGTGAGCACTTATCAACAGAATGGGTTCAATCAGGACATCGCCGGGGACGTGGGTTACAAGGCGCAAAACAGCCGTATCGGCACCAAGACCAGTACCCCCCTGTCGGAAACTCCACGTTCCGTTTCGGTGGTCACGGGCCAGCGCATCAAAGACCAGAAGTCACAGACGCTGACTGAAGTGCTGGGCTACGTCCCGGGGATCTTCGCGCCGCCCTTTGCGGCCGGCGATAGCTTGGCCGGTGACCTGTTCTTCATTCGCGGTTTCAACGCCACAGATTATGGCTACGGCTTGCTGCGAGACGGCCTGCGTGTACAGGGCAATCGGTATGACACCACCAGCGAGCCGTATGGCCTGGAGCGGGTTGAAGTTTTCCGCGGGCCTTCTTCACTGCTCTACGGCGAAAACGCGCCCGGTGGGTTGGTCAATCTGGTCAGCAAACACCCGACTGCCACCCCGCAAGGCGAAGTGCAACTGGGCTATGGCTCCAACAATCGGCGCCAATTGGGTGTGGATATCTCCGGGCCACTCAATGGCAGCGACAATATCCTCGGCCGCGTTGTGTTGCTCGGCCGCAAATCCGACACCCAGACCGACCACGTGCCAGATGATCGCCTCTACCTGGCGCCGTCCCTGACCCTGAACTTCGATGACTACAACACCCTGACGCTGTTGGCTAACTATCAGAAGGACCACACCAACCTGGAACTCGGCCTGCCCGCCGCCGGCACGTTATTGAAAAATCCCAACGGCAAGCTCTCCAAGCACACCATGCTCGGCGATCCGGACTGGAACACCTTTGAACGCGAAGCCTGGAGTACCGGTTACGAATTCAGCCACAGCTTCAATGACGATTGGCAGTTCCGTCAGAATTCGCGCTACATGCAGTCACGCATCAATCGCCATGAGACCTGGCCTGGTGCCTTGAATAACGGTGGTTTCGGCACACAATTGAACATGACCGCCTACGATCGCTACAACAAGTCGATGGTCTATTCCCTGGATAACCAGCTCGAAGGCAAATTCCAGGTGGGCGGGCTGGAAAATACCGTGCTGTTCGGTGCCAGCTACGACCGCACCTCCTTCAATCAGGACTGGGACGCGGGATTTGCCGGCACCATCAATGTGTACAACCCGGTGTACCTGCGCGATCCGCTCACCCCGATCGCAGTGCAGAACACTTTGCTCGAACAGCGGATGAAAGGGGTTTATGCACAGCTCCAAAGCAAGTACGACCATTGGCTGTTACTGCTCGGTGGCAGACAGGACTGGGTCGACAGCGATTTCCGCGACAAGGTGAACAAGGCCAGTAATACCAGCTCCGAAGACCGTAAGTTCACCTATCAGGGTGGCGTGATGTATCAGTTCGACAACGGTCTTACGCCGTATGTCAGCTATTCCACCGCGTTCGTACCGGTGCAGCAGATCTCCAACGCGGGCTCCCCGCTGAAACCGATCACCAGCAGCCAATATGAAGCGGGTGTGAAGTACGAGCCGATCGGCTGGGATACCGCGATGACCCTGTCGGTGTATGACCTGCGCAAACAGGACGACACTTACCTGGATGCCACCACCAATAGCTACCGCCAGGTGGGTGAAAGCCGGGCCAAGGGCGTGGAGGTAGAGGTCAACAGCAATATCACGCCCAATCTGAATGTGACGGCGGCTTACACTTATACCGACGCACGGATCACCAAGGATTCGGCAACATCGCTGGTGGAAGGTCATCAGATGACCGGCGTCCCACGTAACCAGGCGTCAGTGTGGGGAAAATATCGCTTCCTCGATGGCCAACTCAAGGGCCTGTCCCTGGGCGGCGGCGTGCGTTATTTCGACAGCACTTTTTCCTACACAGCACCTACGCTGTACGGGAAACTGGACGCGGGAAGTGTGACGTTGGTAGATGCGTCCGTTGGCTATCAGATCGATAAGAACTGGTCGGTGGATCTGAATGCCAAGAACCTGTTCAACAAGGAATATGTGTCTGGTTGCAACGATGCAGGGCGTTGCTACTGGGGCGACAGCCGTACCTTGCTGGGTACGGTGTCCTACAACTGGTGACGGTGTGGATAACTCGGTTATTTGCCGATACAGAAGCTGGAGAAGATTCGCCCGAGTAAATCATCGGAGCTGAACGCGCCGGTGATTTCGCCCAACAGCTGCTGCGCCTGGCGCAAGTCCTCGGCCAGCAGCTCGCCCGCACCCGCCAAAGTCAGCTGAGCTCGGCCGTGTTCCAACGCTGAGCTGGCATGGCGCAGTGCCTCCAAGTGCCTGCGGCGCGCACTGAAGCTGCTTTCCGAGGTCTGTTCGTAGCCCATGCAGGCCTTGAGGTGCTCGCGCAGCAGTTCCAGGCCATCCCCTGCCGACTTGGCGCTCAGGCTGAGCGTGACGTGGCCATCCTCGCTGGTTTCCATGGTAATCGCTTCGCCGGTCAAGTCGGCCTTGTTGCGGATCAAGGTGACTTTGCTCGGGTCGGGCCGTTGCTCAAGGAATTCCGGCCAGAGCGCAAAAGGATCTACAGCCTCCGGTGCCGTGACATCGACGACCAGCAGTACCCGGTCCGCTTCACCGATAGCCTTGAGCGCCCGTTCCACGCCGATTTTTTCGACCTGATCGTCGGTATCACGCAACCCCGCCGTGTCGACCACATGCAGGGGCATGCCATCGATGTGGATATGTTCGCGCAAGATATCCCGCGTGGTGCCGGCGATCTCCGTGACGATAGCCGCCTCTCTACCTGCCAAGGCGTTGAGCAAGCTGGATTTGCCGGCATTGGGGCGGCCAGCGATCACAACGGTCATGCCATCGCGCAGCAAGGCCCCCTGCCCGGCTTCACGCAGCACTGTGGATAATTCATCACGAACCTTATCCAGCATCGCCAAGACATGGCCATCGGCGAGGAAGTCGATTTCTTCCTCCGGAAAATCAATCGCCGCCTCGACATAAATGCGCAAGCTGATCAGTTGCTCGGTCAAGTTATGCACACGCAGGGAAAAGGCGCCCTGCAACGAGCGCAGAGCATTGCGCGCGGCCTGTGCAGAACTGGCCTCGATCAGGTCGGCAATCGCTTCAGCCTGGGCCAGGTCAAGCTTGTCGTTGAGGAATGCCCGCTCACTGAACTCGCCTGGGCGTGCCAACCGGCAGCCCAGTTGCAGGCAGCGCTGCAGCAACATATCAAGGACCACCGGGCCACCGTGCCCCTGCAGTTCCAGCACGTCTTCACCTGTGAAGGAATTGGGGCCCGGAAAATACAGGGCCAAACCTTCGTCCAGCACGGCTTCATCGGCATCCAGAAACGGACCGTAATGAGCAAAACGCGGCTTCAGCTCTCGACCACTGATTGCCCGCGCCGCCACACCCGCAAGCGGCCCGGAAATTCGAACGATGCCGACACCACCGCGACCTTGAGCGGTAGCGACAGCAGCGATGGTTTCACGAGGAGCGCTCATCATCAGGTTCCAGAACAAAAGTGACGGAAAGCAAAACGCCCCACTAGGGGGCGTCTTGAGTGGTTATCCACAGAGTAAGTTACGCCGCGGCTTTTTTGGTAGCCGCTTCGATCTTACGAGTGATGTACCACTGTTGGGAGATCGACAACACGTTGTTGACTACCCAGTACAGGACCAGGCCAGCTGGGAACCACAGGAAGAAGAAGGTGAAGATGATTGGCATCATTTTCATTACCTTGGCCTGCATCGGGTCCGGTGGAGCCGGGTTCAGACGCTGCTGGATGAACATGGTCGCGCCCATGATGATCGGCAGGATAAAGAACGGGTCTTTGATCGACAGGTCAGTTATCCACAGCATGAACGGAGCCTGGCGCATTTCCACGCTTTCCAGGAGTACCCAGTACAGCGACAGGAACACCGGCATCTGTACCAGAATCGGCAAGCATCCACCCAACGGGTTGATCTTCTCTTTCTTGTACAGCTCCATCATGGCCTGCGACATTTTCTGCCGGTCATCACCATGCTGTTCTTTCAACGCGGCCAGTTTCGGCGCCACGGCACGCATGCGCGCCATCGACTTGTAGCTGGCGGCCGACAGAGGGAAGAAAAGCCCTTTGATCAGCATGGTCAGGAAGATGATCGACCAGCCCCAGTTACCGACGATGCTGTGGATATGTTGCAGCAGCCAGAAGATCGGCTGGGCAATGAACCACAGGAAGCCGTAATCCACAGTCAGTTCCAGACCTGGGGACAACTCTTTCAACACTGCCTGGCTTTTTGGGCCGGCATACAGAGTAGCGCTGGTTTCAGCCTTGGCACCTGGCGCGACGGTCAACGACGGGCCAGTGAAACCGATGATGTAGTTGCCTTGGCTGTCTTTGCGGGTTTGAACCAGGTTGGCTTCACCCTTGTTCGGGATCCATGCGGTCACGAAGTAGTGTTGCAACCACGCAACCCAACCGCCTTGGACGGTTTCTTTCAGAGCGCCCTTGTCGATATCTTTCATCGACACTTTTTTGTACGGCTCGCTACTTGTCCACAGGGCGGCGCCCAGGTAAGTCGCGGTGCCGGTGGCGGTGCTGGAAGAAGGATCGGCGCTGTTGTCACGCTTGAGCTGGGCAAACAGGTTGCCGTTCCAGGGTTTGTCGCTTTCGTTGTCGATCAGGTAAGTGACCTTCAAGTCGTACAAACCGCGGGTGAAGCTGAAACGCTTGATGTAATTGACGCCGTCGAGGCTGAACTTCAGGTCGACGTTCAACTGGTTCTGGCCATCAGCCAGTTGATAATTCTTTTGTTCGGTCGAATAAACCGGACGACCGGTAGCACGTGCATCCGGGCCGTTGGGGCCAGTCAGGCCACTTTGTGCCAGATAAATACGCTCGCCACCGTTATCGAACAGTTGGAACGGAACATCCGGGTGGTCTTGACGACGTGGATACAGCGGCAGTTTCAACTGCGCGATGTCACCGCCTTGTGGATCGATAGCCAGGTCGAGCACATCCGTTTTTACGTGGATGAGGTCTTTATTGGTGACCACCGGCGTTTCTACAGGGGTGCTGGTATCGGCATTCGCGCTGGGTACATCGGCACTGGCGGAAGCATTGTTACCCAGCGGGGTGTCCGGAATAGCCGGCGCAGCCTGATTGGTAGCAACATTCTGAGTCGGCAGGGCAGCTTGACCATAGTCCTGGTTCCACTTAAGAACCATAACGTAGGACACGATTGCCAGGGCGACGATCAGGATCGTGCGTTTAATATCCATGATTACTCGGCCATCGAAGAAGAACGGGAGGTAGGGATAGGCGGAACCGGGTCATAACCACCGGGATTCCACGGATGACAGCGACCTAAACGACGAAAGGTCAGCCAGCCACCGCGCAGAAGACCATGATTTTCTATGGCCTCTAACGCGTAGCAGGAACAACTGGGGTAGAAACGACAGTGGTTGGCCATCAGAGGACTAATGGCATAGCGATAAAACTGGATCGGAACGAGGGCCAGTTTACGCATCAAGGCTGTCTACCCCTACAGTTTCGGTGCTGACTGCTGGTGCTGGCTTGTGGGTACGCGCCAAACGTTTCCAGAGCTTGCCGAAATGCTGAATCAATTCGGGGTTTTCTACGTCCCCCAAGCCTTTACGCGCGACGATAACAATATCCCAACCAACCAGAGTGTCCTGGTGGAGGCGAAACGATTCGCGCATCAGACGCTTGAGGCGATTGCGCTCAACGGAGAGCTTTACGCTCTTCTTGCCGATCACCAACCCGAGACGGGGGTGATCCAGATCGTTGTTACGCGCAAGGAGCAGGAGATTTTTCCCCGGAACCTTGCCGGTGGGGGAGTCAAAGACTGCCTTGAAATGCCGGGGAGTTAGCAGACGCTTTTCCCGACTGAAGTCCTGACTCACCACCAGTGCCGGATTATCAAACTGCCAGACGCGCGCGACCTTTGGCGCGACGACGCGACAGGACGGCACGACCGTTCTTGGTGGCCATGCGGGCACGGAAGCCGTGGGTACGGGCGCGTTTGATGGTGCTGGGTTGGAAAGTACGTTTCATGGCGTTGTTACCTGGTTCGTCCACAACGGGCCGGAATGGCCCCCGTTTTAAGAGACCGGCGATTCTAGAGAAAGCAAGCCTCTAGGTCAATTTCCAACCAGCTTTTCCTTTAATTAGATCTCTATAAAGGCAACGCCCCCTTTTCTGCCTTCTCGCTTTCATCTCGAGTCTCATAGATATAAAAATAGAGAAGGAAGTTATTTAAAGCTTTTCTGTAAAGCTTATAAAAGCTAGGCAGCGTTTCGTCTGTGGATAACTGCCTTGAGGCCATATTTCACGTGCTGTACAGAGAATGACAACACGGGGGAGAAACGGTGCTCTGCCTGTGCTGCGCTATCGGATAAGCTGTGGGTGGAACAGCTAGTTATCCACAGGCCAGTTACCCACAGACTTTCACCCCCACTTTTGCAACGAGCTCAGGCAGGTTTATCCACAGAGCTTATGCACAGACCATTGGTCGCCTTTTTTGCGGTTAACGCATTGATTTTGGGTGCCCTGTGGGCAACCTACATGTGGATAAGTGAGCGGCCGACCGCTACAATGGCGGCTGTTTTTGCCTCACCGGCTTTCAACTTAGGGGATATCCGTGTCAGTGGAACTTTGGCAGCAGTGCGTGGAGCTATTGCGCGATGAGCTGCCTGCCCAGCAATTCAACACCTGGATCCGTCCGCTACAGGTCGAAGCCGAAGGCGACGAGTTGCGTGTCTACGCGCCGAATCGTTTTGTTCTCGACTGGGTCAATGAGAAGTACCTGAGCCGCGTTCTCGAATTGCTCGACGAACATGGCAACGGCCTTGCACCTGCGCTTTCCTTATTAATAGGCAGCAAACGCAGCTCGGCACCGCGCGCAGCGCCGAACGCACCGTTGGCCGCTGCCGCGTCGCAGGCCCAGGTTGCACCGGTTGTTGCTACGCCAAGCCCGACGCCGGCGCCGGCCAAATCGACCGCGCAAAAAGACGTTTCGGAGAATGAAGAGCCGTCTCGCGACAGCTTCGACCCAATGGCTGGTGCGAGTTCGCAGCAGGCCCCGGTCCGCGCCGAACAGCGCACCGTGCAGGTCGAAGGTGCGCTCAAGCACACCAGTTACCTGAACCGTACCTTTACCTTTGAGAATTTCGTCGAAGGTAAATCCAACCAACTGGCTCGTGCAGCGGCCTGGCAGGTCGCCGATAACCCCAAGCATGGTTACAACCCACTCTTCCTTTATGGTGGCGTTGGCTTGGGTAAGACTCACTTGATGCACGCTGTGGGTAATCACCTATTAAAGAAGAACCCGAACGCCAAGGTCGTGTACCTGCATTCGGAGCGTTTCGTGGCTGACATGGTCAAGGCCCTGCAGCTCAATGCAATCAACGAGTTCAAGCGTTTCTACCGTTCGGTGGATGCCTTGCTGATCGATGACATTCAATTCTTCGCGCGCAAAGAACGTTCTCAGGAAGAGTTTTTCCATACCTTCAATGCCCTGCTCGAAGGCGGCCAGCAGGTCATCTTGACCAGTGACCGTTATCCGAAGGAAATCGAGGGCCTCGAAGAACGCCTGAAGTCCCGCTTCGGCTGGGGCCTGACCGTTGCGGTCGAGCCGCCGGAGCTGGAAACCCGGGTAGCGATCCTGATGAAAAAGGCCGACCAGGCCAAGGTCGAACTGCCGCACGATGCTGCGTTCTTCATTGCCCAGCGCATCCGCTCCAACGTGCGTGAGCTGGAAGGTGCGCTCAAGCGGGTTATCGCACACTCGCATTTCATGGGGCGCGATATCACCATCGAGCTGATTCGCGAATCCCTCAAAGACTTGCTGGCACTGCAAGACAAGCTGGTGAGTGTGGATAACATCCAGCGCACTGTTGCCGAGTACTACAAAATCAAGATTTCCGACCTGCTGTCCAAGCGCCGCTCGCGCTCGGTGGCTCGTCCCCGTCAGGTTGCCATGGCCCTCTCCAAGGAGCTGACCAACCATAGCCTGCCGGAAATCGGTGATGTATTTGGCGGCCGTGACCACACCACGGTCTTGCACGCGTGCCGCAAAATCAACGAACTTAAGGAATCCGACGCGGATATTCGCGAGGACTACAAGAACCTGCTGCGTACACTGACAACGTGATGACACCAGCGCAGCTTATTAAGGCAAGGGACTAGACCATGCATTTCACCATTCAACGCGAAGCCCTGTTGAAACCCCTGCAACTGGTCGCGGGCGTCGTCGAGCGCCGACAGACCTTGCCGGTGCTTTCCAACGTATTGCTGGTAGTCGAAGGCCAGCAATTGTCCCTGACCGGTACCGACCTTGAAGTCGAGCTGGTCGGTCGTGTGCAGTTGGAAGAGCCCGCCGAACCTGGCGAGATCACGGTGCCGGCGCGCAAGCTGATGGACATCTGCAAGAGCCTGCCGAACGACGCCCTGATCGACATCAAGGTGGATGAGGGCAAGTTGGTCGTCAAGGCCGGCCGCAGCCGCTTTACCCTGTCTACCTTGCCGGCCAATGATTTCCCGACTGTAGAAGAGGGCCCCGGCTCGCTGACGTGCAGCCTGGAACAGAGCAAGCTGCGTCGGTTGATCGAGCGTACCAGCTTCGCCATGGCGCAGCAGGACGTGCGTTACTACCTCAACGGCATGTTGTTGGAAGTGTCGGAAGGCATCATCCGTGCTGTCGCCACGGACGGGCACCGCTTGGCAATGTGCTCGATGAAGGCCGACATCGGCCAGCCGGATCGTCACCAGGTGATCGTCCCGCGTAAAGGTATCCTTGAACTGGCGCGCCTGCTGACTGAGCCCGATGGCAACGTCAGCATTGTCCTGGGTCAGCACCACATCCGTGCAACCACCGGCGAGTTCACCTTCACTTCCAAGCTGGTTGACGGCAAATTCCCGGATTACGAGCGCGTACTGCCTAAGGGTGGTGACAAGCTGGTACTCGGCGACCGTCAGGCGTTGCGTGAAGCCTTCAGCCGTACTGCGATCCTGTCCAACGAAAAGTACCGTGGTATCCGTCTGCAACTGGCTAACGGTCAGCTGAAGATCCAGGCCAACAACCCGGAGCAGGAAGAAGCGGAAGAAGAAGTGGGCGTCGACTACAACGGCGGCTCGCTGGAAATCGGCTTCAACGTGAGCTACCTGCTGGACGTATTGGGTGTAATGACTACCGAACAGGTTCGCCTGATTCTGTCGGACTCCAACAGCAGCGCCCTGGTGCAAGAATCCGATAACGACGACTCGGCTTACGTTGTCATGCCGATGCGCCTGTAATTATGCTCAGCAGAAGCTAGATGTCCCTCAGTCGCGTCTCGGTCACCGCGGTGCGCAATCTGCACCCGGTGACCTTCTCCCCCTCCCCCCGCATCAACATCCTCCACGGCGCCAATGGCAGTGGCAAAACCAGCGTGCTGGAAGCCATTCATTTGCTGGGGCTCGCCCGTTCGTTTCGCAGTGCTCGGCTGTTACCCGTCATCCAGTACGAACAATTGGCGTGCACGGTATTTGGCCAGGTTGAGCTGGCTGAAGGTGGACATAGCAGCCTGGGGATATCTCGGGATCGCAGTGGGGAGTTTCAAATTCGCATTGATGGGCAAAACGCGCGGAGTGCGGCGCAACTTGCAGAAATTCTGCCGTTACAGTTGATCAACCCTGATAGCTTTCGCTTGCTGGAAGGCGCACCCAAAATTCGCAGGCAATTCCTCGACTGGGGGGTGTTCCACGTGGAACCACGATTCATGGCCACTTGGCAGCGCCTGCAGAAGGCCCTGCGGCAGCGGAACTCGTGGCTGCGGCATGGTACACTTGACGCCGCTTCACAAGCGGCCTGGGACCGGGAACTGTGCCTGGCCAGCGACGAAATAGATGAATACCGCCGTGCTTATATAAAAGCCTTGAAACCAGTCTTTGAGCAGACCTTAAGAGAACTGTTGGATCTCGAGGGGCTGACGCTGAGCTACTACCGCGGATGGGATAAAGAGCGTGAACTGAGTGCAGTGCTCGCCACATCCCTGCAACGGGATCAGCAAATTGGCCATACACAGGCTGGCCCGCAACGTGCTGATTTGCGCCTCAGATTGGGCGCACATAACGCTGCGGATATCTTGTCGCGCGGCCAGCAGAAGTTGGTGGTGTGTGCTTTACGTATCGCCCAGGGTCACTTGGTTAGCCAGGCCCGGCGCGGTCAGTGTATTTATCTGGTGGATGACCTGCCGTCTGAACTCGATGAGCAGCACCGCCGTTCGCTATGCCGCTTGTTGGAAGACTTACGCTGCCAGGTGTTCATCACCTGTGTAGACCACGAATTATTGAGGGAAGGCTGGCAGACGGAAACGCCAGTCGCTTTGTTCCACGTGGAACAGGGCCGTATCACCCAGACCCACGACCATCGGGAGTGAAGGCATGAGCGAAGAAAACACGTACGACTCGACCAGCATCAAAGTGCTGAAAGGTTTGGATGCCGTACGCAAACGTCCCGGTATGTACATCGGCGACACCGATGATGGTAGCGGTCTGCACCACATGGTGTTCGAGGTGGTCGACAACTCCATCGACGAAGCGCTGGCCGGTCACTGCGACGACATCAGCATCATCATCCACCCGGATGAATCCATCACTGTGCGCGACAATGGTCGCGGCATTCCGGTTGATGTGCATAAAGAAGAAGGCGTTTCGGCGGCCGAGGTCATCATGACCGTGCTCCACGCTGGCGGTAAGTTCGACGATAACTCCTATAAAGTGTCTGGCGGCTTGCACGGCGTAGGTGTTTCGGTAGTAAACGCCCTCTCGGAAGAGCTGGTGTTGACCGTTCGCCGCAGCGGCAAAATCTGGGAGCAAACCTACGTGCATGGCGTGCCTCAGGCACCCATGGCGATCGTGGGTGACAGTGAAACCACCGGTACCCAGATTCACTTCAAGGCTTCCAGCGAGACGTTCAAGAATATCCACTTCAGCTGGGATATCCTCGCCAAGCGTATTCGTGAGCTGTCCTTCCTTAACTCCGGTGTGGGTATCGTCCTCAAGGACGAGCGCAGCGGCAAGGAAGAACTGTTCAAGTACGAAGGTGGCCTGCGTGCGTTCGTTGAATACCTGAACACCAACAAGACTGCGGTCAACCAGGTGTTCCACTTCAACATCCAGCGTGAAGACGGCATCGGCGTGGAAATCGCCCTGCAGTGGAACGACAGCTTCAACGAGAACCTGTTGTGCTTCACCAACAACATTCCACAGCGCGATGGCGGTACTCACCTGGTGGGTTTCCGTTCCGCACTGACGCGTAACCTGAACACCTACATCGAGGCCGAGGGCCTGGCGAAGAAGCACAAAGTCGCCACCACCGGTGACGATGCGCGTGAAGGCTTGACCGCGATCATCTCGGTAAAAGTACCGGACCCCAAGTTCAGCTCCCAGACCAAAGACAAGCTGGTGTCTTCCGAAGTGAAGACCGCAGTGGAACAGGAGATGGGCAAGTACTTCTCCGACTTCCTGTTGGAAAACCCGAACGAAGCCAAGCTGGTAGTCGGCAAGATGATCGACGCCGCACGTGCCCGTGAAGCAGCACGTAAAGCCCGTGAGATGACCCGCCGCAAAGGCGCGCTGGATATTGCCGGCTTGCCAGGCAAACTCGCGGACTGCCAGGAGAAGGACCCTGCCCTCTCCGAACTGTACCTGGTGGAAGGTGACTCTGCTGGCGGCTCCGCCAAGCAGGGTCGTAACCGTCGTACCCAGGCCATCCTGCCGTTGAAGGGCAAGATCCTCAACGTCGAGAAAGCGCGTTTCGACAAGATGATTTCTTCCCAGGAAGTCGGCACCTTGATCACGGCACTGGGCTGCGGCATCGGTCGTGACGAGTACAACATCGATAAGCTGCGCTACCACAACATCATCATCATGACCGATGCTGACGTCGACGGTTCGCACATCCGTACCCTGCTGCTGACCTTCTTCTTCCGTCAGTTGCCGGAGCTGATCGAGCGCGGCTACATCTACATCGCCCAGCCGCCGTTGTACAAAGTGAAAAAGGGCAAGCAAGAGCAATACATCAAAGACGACGACGCCATGGAAGAGTACATGACGCAGTCGGCCCTGGAAGATGCCAGCCTGCACTTGAACGACGAGGCGCCGGGTATCTCCGGTGAGGCACTGGAGCGTCTGGTTAACGACTTCCGCATGGTGATGAAGACCCTCAAGCGTCTGTCGCGCCTGTACCCTCAGGAACTGACCGAGCACTTCATCTACCTGCCGGCGGTCAGCCTGGAGCAGTTGGGTGATCACGCGGCCATGCAGGAATGGTTGGCTCAATACGAAGTGCGCTTGCGTACCGTCGAGAAATCCGGCCTGGTCTACAAAGCCAGCCTGCGTGAAGATCGTGAACGTGGCGTGTGGTTGCCCGAGGTCGAACTGATCTCCCACGGCCTGTCCAACTACGTCACCTTCAACCGCGACTTCTTCGGCAGCAATGACTACAAGACCGTGGTTACCCTGGGCGCTCAACTGAGCACTCTGTTGGACGAAGGCGCTTACATCCAGCGTGGCGAACGCAAGAAGCCCGTCAAGGAATTCAAGGAAGCCCTCGACTGGCTGATGGCTGAAAGCACCAAGCGTCATACCATCCAGCGATACAAAGGTCTGGGCGAGATGAACCCGGATCAGCTGTGGGAAACCACCATGGACCCAAGCCAGCGTCGCATGCTGCGCGTGACCATTGAAGACGCCATTGGCGCAGACCAGATCTTCAACACCCTCATGGGTGATGCGGTCGAGCCTCGCCGTGACTTCATCGAGAGCAATGCCTTGGCGGTGTCCAACTTGGACTTCTGATCAAGCCTACGCGCTAAAGCAAAAGGCCAACGCTATGCGTTGGCCTTTTTTATTGCTGCGGGGATGTATTTTTAAAATGCTCCACGTGGAACATAGCCGGTCTTAGTCCGACGTGGTCGTCGCCACACTCTCCAACCGATACCCATACCCATAGATGGTCAGCAACTGCCAGCCTCGATCCGCCGTCAGCCCCAGCTTGTTACGCAGTCGATAGATATGCGTATCCAGCGGGCGTGAGGACACCATTTCCTCATGGGTCCAGAACCGTTCATACAGGTACTCGCGAGACAGCGGCCGCGCCAGGTTGGCGAACAAACAACTGGCCAGTCGATACTCCCTCTCGGTCAGATTGATCGGTTTACCCGCACGGGTAACGGTCAACTCGGCATCGTCAAAGGTCAGGTCATTGAAACTTTGCAGCTCGCTGGTGGCGGGCTTTTGCAGGCCATGACGGCGTAGCACCGCACTGACCCGTGCTTTGAGTTCATTGGGGCGGAAGGGTTTGCTGACGTAGTCATCGGCCCCGCTGTTGAGTGCCGTGACGATGTCGCTCTCTGCGTCCCGGCTGGTCAGCATGATGACCGCAGGGGGGACCTCCATGTGTTCTCGGGTCCAGCGCAACAGGGCGATGCCGCTGATATCAGGCAGTTGCCAATCGAGTATCAGCAGATCGAAGGTTTCCCGGCGTAACTGGCGCAACAGGTCCTCACCGCGCTCAAAGAAATGCAGGGACCACGGCTGTTCCGCAGTGCTGGGGATCTGTCGCAGTGTCTGTTCAACCCGGCGTAGTTCGGCAGGCTCGTCATCCAGTATTGCGACACGCATGGGTGGGTCCTTTCAACTAAAATAGCGGCCGTCGATGGCCTGTTCGACAGCGATTTCGTACAGAGCAAATACCTGGTGTTGAATCTGAATAATTGTGGCCAGACGCAACACCCCGTGGATCAATCGGTACGCTGATAGCAAAGAGCCGTTAACTTATTGAAAACTTTCAGTACCAATGTGGGAAAGATACCGGCTCCTGCTCCTGAGGAAAAGGATCAGCCGACGCATGCGTAACGAGCGTAAAACCTGCGCGTTTTTGTGAGACGCACTATGGAAGCCCCATGTCGATAAGCACCCTGAGCTTTTCTCCCCGCAGCGGGTACGGGACACTCTCCTCGTTCCTACTCATGGCCTTGGTTGCCCTGCCTGTTTGCGCGGCGCCCCGCGCCGCCTACATCGATGATCATTTTGTCTGTCGTGCCCAGCCGCTGCCGGCGGTTGTCCTGCATTTGACAGGGGACGCCTGGAAGCTGGACAGCCAGGGCAAGGCGCACCCTCTGCAAGAAGGCATGACCATCGATGAGCAAGAAGGCGTGAGAACCTCGGAATCGGCGTTCACCAGCCTGTTGTTCGGCGACGGTTCGAGAGTGGTGCTGCCTTCCCATTCGCAGGTGCATTTGCGCTCGGTGCAACCGCTGTCGATTCCCCAGGTCGTTCTTGAACAAGGCCAGGCTGAAGCCTATGTGATCAAGCGGGACAGCGCCTCTGATCGGTTCCAGATCGTGACTCCCGTGGGAGTGCTGGGGGTACGCGGTACGCACTTTCGAGTACGCGATGAAGGTGAGCAATCGGTATTGGAGGTGCTCAACGGTCAGGTCGCGGTCAACCGTGATGTGAAAACAAAGCGGGTCACCGGTCCTGTCGACGGCGAAGTGAAGGTGGATGCGCGTCAGGGACTGTTGTTCACCAGACAGGGTGAACTCAAGCCGGTGGAGCTTCTGCCGGCGCCGGTGTTGGTTGGCCAGGACGGCCAGAAAGGCGACGCGCCGGTGTGGCATTTGTACCTGCGACCATTACCGGGGGCGCAGCGTTATCGTGCGCAAGTTGCCACGGATAGCGCCTTCCTGAACATCAAGCAGCAAAACTTTTCCAGCGAGCCGAAAATGAGCTTCACTGGGCTCAAAGCGTCGTTCTATCACGTGCGTTTGTCGGCCTACGATGAGCACGGCCTGGAGGGAGAAACCGGGGTTTATGACATCTTCTACTACCCACCCGCCACGCAGGCGCAGGCATCCGGTGGCTGACCGATGATGCTCTGGCGCAAGGCCGAGAAACGCCAGCCTACCCATGCCCAACGTTTATTCCACGGCCTGGTTCGGGAATGGTTGTGGATAGGTCTGCTGCTATTGCCGATCACCGCCTACCTGTCCCTCAGCCCGGGGCTGGCACTGAACAACCCGCTGTACGACAGCCTTCGCCGCCTGGCCCCTCTGCCGGTGGACCCGCGCATCTTGTTGGTGACGATTGATGATCAGAGCGTCAAAGCGCTGGGCCGATGGCCCTGGCCGCGCAGCCTGCACGCCGACCTGATCGACCGCCTGAGTGACGCACAACCGGCGGCGATCCTGTTCGATGTGATCTTCAGCGAGCCAGGTGTACCCGCCAATGATCGACGCCTGGCGGATGCGATTTGCAACGCAGGTAACGTGGTATTGCCGTTATTGCGTGAAGGCGCCGCCACCTATAGCGAGCCGGACCCGCAACTCTTGCCCCTGCTCAAATGCGCCAAGGGGCTTGGGCATATCAACGTTGAAGCGGATAGCGATGGCGTGGTTCGTAGCCTCTACCTGCGCGAAGGCCCGCCCGGTGCTACCACACCGCAATTGGCGTGGCTGGCCTACACATTAAGCGGCCAACCGTCTGAGATGCCTGGCGAGCCGATGGCGCAAACCAGCGCGCAGTGGCATCGGGACTACGCTATACGCATCCCGTTCATCGCGGCCCATACCCATTTTCCGAGTGTCTCCTACGCCAGCCTGTTACGCGGTGAAGTCGCCCCTGAGCGGCTGCGCAATCGCCTGATCCTGGTGGGGGCCACTGCCTCTGGAATGGGCGATCGTTTTGTCACCCCGCTGTCGTCGATTGCGGGCACCACGGCGGGTGTGGAGATCCAGGCCAACGTTCTCAACGGCTTGCTGCAAGAGCGCAGCATTGTCGAGCTGCCTGGTTGGCTCGCCGCGTTGATCGCGACGTCGCTGGTGGCCGTGTTACTGGGCCTGCTGCTGTATCGGCCCAGGTACGCCTTGTGGATGACGCTGGGGTGCATGGGTGGCGCTCTGCTGGGGGCATGGCTGCTGCTGCGCATGGGGCACTGGTGGCCGCCGGCGGCGTGTCTGATCGGTTTGCTGCTCAGCTACCTGATCTGGAACTGGCGTCGTCTGAGCGTGATCCTCGCTTATTTCGGCTGGGAACTGGCGCGCCTGGATCACGAACCCAAGGTTCTCCCCGAACGTCGTCGCGCCCCCGCAAGCAAAGGGGATATGTTACAGGCACGGATCTTTGCCTTGGAGCAGGCGGTCAGCCGCACACGTGATACGCGCCGTTTCATGGCCGATGGTCTGGAGTGCCTGCCGGTGGCAACGCTGATTACCGATCCCCAAGGCACCATACTGCTGGCCAATCGCATCGCCCGTGAGGTGTTCGGTAGCGATCTGGTCAGCGCCAATCTGATCGAACAGCTCGCTGATTTGGGTTATCCACCGCTGCACAACGGCGTTCGCCCTGCCCTCTCGGCGTTGGAGCTTGTTGAATTCCGTGACATCCACCAACGCAGCTTGCGCATGGAGCTCGCACCCTTGCTGCCGGCTGAAGGCGACATCGCCCTCGGCTGGCTGCTGAGCCTGACCGACCTGAGCAAGGAGCGCGAGGCCCAGCAACACCGCGAGACGATGTTGCGCTTTTTGTCCCACGACCTGCGTGCGCCACATTCGGCAATATTGGCCCTGCTGGATGTGCACAACAGCGAGTCACCGGTGTTTGCTCAAATCGAACAACAAGTGAAGCGGGCCTTGAGCCTCACGGAATCCTTTGTGCAATTGGCCAAGGCCGAAGCTGACGGCTATCAGTTCCAGCCCACGCTGTTCGCCATGCTGGTGATGGACGCCTTTGACCAGGTGGCGTTGCTCGCCCAACTCAAGGGCATCCACCTCGTCCACGACCTGGATGAAGCCGATGAAGCCATGGTGTCGGCAGATCAATCATTGCTCACTCGAGCGCTGTTTAATGTGCTGGAGAACGCCATCAAGTACTCGCCGTCCGGCACCACCGTCAGCTTGAGCCATAGCAGCGGGCAAGGTGTTCTGGAGTGCCGCATCAGCGATCAGGGGCCGGGTATTGCGCCTGACGACTTGCCCGAGCTGTTCAACCAGTACCGGCGCTTTGATTCGGCCCAGGGCAGCGAAGGGTTGGGGTTGGGCCTGACCATGGTCAAAGCCGTGGTCGAGCGTCATGGTGGTCGTATCCGGTGTGAAAGCGAGTTGGAAAAAGGCTCTACCTTCATCCTTTCCCTGCCCCTCTTGGACGAATAAAAAACGTACTTTTTCGTTGTGCATAAAAAACCGGTCACAAGGACCGGTTTTTTTGACTGAGAAAACTTATGCACGTTTTTCGAGATTTTATAAGATCAAGAAATATGTAATAAAATCAGTTTGTTAAGTTTGAAAATCATCAATTCGCCAACAAACCGTACACAGGTTATCCACAGAAGCTCATACCGCCGGAGTCTCGACCACAACCGGCTCCGGAGGCAACGAACCCATGGCTCGCTGTTGTGCCTCGTTCCACGCGGCAGCGCGATCATTCAGCGCAGCAATGGCACGCGGTCCTTCACCTTCGGCGTACATCGGCTCACCAATCACCACGGTGATGGTGCCCTCGCGTTTTGCCCAACCCGTCTTTGGCCAGAACTTGCCCGCGTTGTGGGCGATTGGCAAAACCGGCAGGTTCGCGTTGACCGCCAGTGCGGTACCACCGCGTGAGAACTTGCCTACGGTGCCGTAGGGCACCCGAGTACCTTCAGGGAAGATCAACACCCAGACGCCGTCCTTGAGCAATTCGTCGCCTTTTTTGGCCACGTGCTTGAGCGCCGCCTTGGGGTTGTCACGGTCAATGGCGATGGGCCGCAGCATGGCCATGGCCCAGCCGAAGAACGGCACGTACAGCAACTCACGCTTGAGTACCTGGCTCAATGGCGAGAAGTAGGCCGACAGGAAGAACGTCTCCCACGTGCTCTGGTGGTTCGACAGAATCACGCAGGGCTGGTCCGGGACGTTTTCAGCGCCCTTGACCTCGAAACGGATGTTGAGGAATACCCGAGTCAGCCACAACGCGCAGCGGCACCAATAGACGTTGATAAAGCGATAACGCGCCTTGAACGGCAAAAAAGGCGCAATAAAAAAGCTCAGGGTGCACCAGAGAAACGAACTGGTGCCCAGCAGCAGGTAAAAGAAAAAGGTTCTGATGGCCTGCAAGATCGACATGGCGGCATTTACCGTTGCGGGACACGGCCCGCCTGTTAAAAGCGCACTCCCGAACAGTCCTTGGCCAGGAAGTCGAGGGCGGCTAGTTGTTGATAAGTTCTGCGGCAACCGCCGCCAGATCGTCAAAAATCAAAGTGCCTACCGGCAGGTTTTTCGCCTGGGTCTTTTCGCCTTTCCCGGTCTTAACCAAAACTGGCTGAGAGTCGACGGCTTTGGCCGCCTCCAGGTCACCGAGGCTGTCCCCGACGAACCATAGCCCAGCCAAGGGCACCTTGTAATGTTCTGCAATGGTTTTCAACATGCCAGGCTTGGGTTTGCGGCAATCGCAGCCCTCGTCCGGCCCGTGGGGGCAGTACACCACCAGCCCCACCTCACCCCCCTGCTCGGCGACCAACGTGCGCAAGCGCGCATGCATGGCGTCCAGGGTCGCGATGTCGTAGTAGCCACGGGCAATGCCGGACTGGTTGGTGGCGATGGCCACCGTCCAGCCGGCTTTGCTCAACTGCGCGATGGCCTCGATCGAGCCGGGCAGTGGAACCCACTCCTCCACCGACTTGATGTAAGCGTCGGAGTCATAGTTGATCACCCCGTCCCGATCGAGAATCAGCAGTTTCAACATAGTCAGCTCAGTGTGGAAATATCAGCGATGCCGATGAACAAGCCGCGCAGGCGCGCCAGCATGGCATAACGGTTTTTCCGCACGCCGGCCTCTTCGGCATTGACCATCACCGCCTCGAAGAACGCATCCACCGGCTCACGCAAGCTCGCCAGGCGCGCCAACGCTTCGGCGTAGTTACGCTCGGCGATCAGCGGCTTCACCGCGTTCTCCGCCTTGGCGATGGCCGAGTTCAGCGAGAACTCCTTGGCATCGGCAAACAGGCCCGGGTCGACTTCGGCGTTGCCCAAGCCTTCGGCCTTGCTCAGCAGGTTCGACACGCGCTTGTTCACGGCGGCCAGGGCATCGGCCTCCGGCAGCTTGCGGAACGCCTGTACGGCTTGCACGCGTTGGTCGAAGTCCAGCGCCGAACCCGGTTGCAGGGCACGTACCGACAGGTAGACGGAAACATCCACGCCTTCGTCTTCGTAACGCGCACGCAGGCGGTCGAACACAAACTCCAGCACTTGCTCGGCCAGGCCGGCTTGCTTGACCTTGGCACCGAACTGGCCGACCGCGAACACCACGGCCTGGGTCAGGTCGAGGTCCAGCTTCTTGTCGATCAGGATACGCAGCACGCCCAGGGCTGCACGGCGCAGGGCATACGGGTCTTTGCTGCCCGTGGGCAACATGCCGATACCGAAGATACCGACGAGGGTGTCCAGCTTGTCGGCGATGGCCACAGCTGCACCGGTCAGGGTGCTTGGCAGCTCGGCACCGGCACCGCGTGGCATGTACTGCTCGTTCAGTGCCAGGGCCACATCCTCCGGCTCGCCGTCGTTGAGGGCGTAGTAGTAACCGGCGACGCCTTGCATCTCGGGGAACTCGCCAACCATCTCGGTGGCCAGGTCGCACTTGGACAGCAGGCCCGCACGCGCAGCCCGTGCAGCATCACCGCCGATGCGTGGCGCAATGTAGGCGGCCAGCTTGGAAACGCGTACGGCCTTGTCGTAGACACTGCCGAGTTTTTCCTGGAACACCACGTTCTGCAGGCGCAGGTTGAAGTCTTCGAGCTTCTGCTTCTTGTCTTGCTTGAAGAAGAACTCGGCGTCGGTCAGGCGCGGGCGAACGACTTTTTCGTTACCGGCGATGATCTGCTGCGGGTCCTTGCTCTCGATGTTGGCCACGGTGATGAAGCGCGGCAGCAACTTGCCGTCCACGTCCAGCAGGCAGAAGTACTTCTGGTTGTCCTGCATGGTGGTAATCAGTGCTTCTTGCGGCACCTCGAGGAAACGTTCCTCGAACGAGCACACCAGCGGCACCGGCCATTCAACCAGGGCGGTCACTTCATCAAGCAGGCTTGGCGGCACGATGGCGGTGCCTTCCTGCAGGCGAGCCAGCTCTTCGGTGCGTTTGCTGATCAGCTCGCGACGCTCGTTGGCATCGGCCAGCACGTAGGCGGCACGCAGGTCATTGAGGTAGTTGGCCGGCGACGTAATGCGCACGGATTCTGGATGGTGGAAGCGGTGACCACGGGAGTCGCGGCCCGCTTTCTGGGCGAGGATGGTGCAGTCGATGACCTGGTCACCGAGCAGCATGACCAGCCACTGGGTCGGGCGTACGAATTCTTCTTTGCGCGCACCCCAGCGCATGCGCTTGGGGATCGGCAGGTCGTTCAGCGAGTCTTCGACGATGGTCGGCAGCAGGCTTGCGGTCGGCTTGCCGGTGATGACTTGGCTGAAGCGCAGTTTCGGGCCGCTCTGGTCGATATCGCTCAGCTCCACGCCACACTTCTTGGCAAAACCAAGGGCGGCCTGGGTCGGGTTGCCTTCGGCGTCGAAAGCGGCCTGGCGCGGTGGGCCGTCAAGGTTGATGCTGCGGTCCGGCTGCTGGGTTTCCAGGGCGGTCAGCAACACGGCCAGGCGGCGTGGCGCGGCGTAGACTTTCTTCGCTTCAAACTTCAGGCCGGCGGTTTGCAGGCCTTTTTCGATACCGGCCAGGAAGGCGTCGGCCAGGGTATTGAGTGCCTTGGGTGGCAGCTCTTCGGTGCCCAGTTCAACCAGGAAATCTTGAGCACTCATTGTGCAGCCTCCAGCTTAGCCAACACTTCATCACGCAAATCCGGGGTTGCCATCGGGAAGCCCAGCTTGGCGCGTGCCAGCAGGTAGGCTTGGGCGACGGAACGCGCCAGGGTGCGGACACGCAGGATGTATTGCTGACGCGCGGTTACCGAGATGGCACGGCGGGCGTCGAGCAGGTTGAAGGTATGGGAAGCCTTCAACACCATTTCATAGCTTGGCAACGGCAGCGGCTGGTCGAGTTCGATCAGGCGCTTGGCTTCGCTTTCATAGAAGTCGAACAGTTCGAACAGCTTGTCGACGTTGGCGTGTTCGAAGTTGTAGGTGGACTGCTCCACCTCGTTCTGGTGGAACACATCGCCGTAGGTCACTTTGCCGAACGGGCCGTCCGCCCACACCAGATCGTAGACCGAGTCCACGCCTTGCAGGTACATGGCCAGGCGCTCAAGGCCGTAGGTGATTTCGCCGGTCACCGGGTAGCACTCGATGCCGCCCGCTTGCTGGAAGTAGGTGAACTGCGTCACTTCCATGCCGTTGAGCCACACTTCCCAGCCCAGGCCCCAGGCGCCCAGGGTCGGCGACTCCCAGTTGTCTTCGACGAAACGGATATCGTGGACCAGAGGGTCCAGGCCGACATGTTTCAACGAGCCCAGGTACAGCTCCTGGAAATTGTCCGGGTTCGGCTTCAAGACCACCTGGAACTGGTAGTAGTGCTGCAGGCGGTTGGGGTTTTCGCCGTAGCGGCCGTCAGTCGGGCGACGACTGGGCTGCACATAAGCGGCGTTCCAGGTTTCCGGGCCGATGGCCCGCAGGAATGTGGCGGTGTGGAAAGTGCCGGCGCCTACTTCCATATCGTAGGGCTGAAGTACCACACAACCTTGCTCGGCCCAGTATTGCTGGAGGGCGAGGATCAAGTCTTGGAAGGTACGCACGGCTGGCGTAGGCTGGCTCACGAAATTCACCTGTTACTTGGGCTGCGATTTAAAGAGCGGGAGTATACCCGATTCGGCCCTGCTACCACCCCCTGGAGCCTTATGCCACGCTGCTTTTGGTGTTCTGAAGATCCGCTGTACATGGCATATCACGATCAGGAGTGGGGAACGCCGCTGCGCGATGCGCAGGGTTTGTTCGAGTTGCTTTTGCTCGAAGGGTTCCAGGCGGGCCTGTCCTGGATCACCGTTTTACGCAAACGCGAGCATTATCGAAAGGTGTTGTTCGGTTTCGATGCGCAACGGCTGGCGAAACTGACCGACGCTGAGATCGAAGCCTTGATGCTCGATCCGGGTATCGTGCGCAATCGCTTGAAGCTCAACGCCACCCGGCGCAATGCCGCTGCCTGGCTGGCCCTGGAAGACCCGGTGGGGTGGCTCTGGTCCTTCGTTGGCGGCGTGCCCAAGGTCAATCACTTCAAGGACCGCAGCGAAGTCCCGGCAATTACCCCCGAGGCCGAAGCCATGAGCAAGGCCCTGAAAAAGGCCGGGTTCACCTTTGTCGGGCCGACCATCTGCTATGCCTTCATGCAGGCCAGCGGCATGGTCATGGACCACACCCAGGACTGTGACCGTTACGCGCAGTTGGCCAACGCCGGTTAGAATGCCCGCTTTGCGCACCACACACGATCAGGAGTGACCTGTGGAAAAGTTTAAAGGCGCCTTGCTGGTAGGCGCTCTCCGGTTGTTTGCCCTGCTGCCCTGGCGCGCCGTTCAAGCCGTCGGCACGGCGATTGGCTGGATCATGTGGAAAACCCCCAACCGCTCTCGCGACACGGTGCGGATCAACCTCTCCAAGTGCTTCCCGGACATGGACCCGGCCGCTCGCGAGCGGCTGGTCGGCCAGAGCCTGATGGATATCGGCAAGTCCCTGACCGAAAGCGCCTGTGCCTGGATCTGGCCGGCCCAGCGCTCCATCGACCTGGTGCGCGAAGTCGAAGGCCTGGAAGTGCTGCACCAAGCCCTGGCGTCGGGCAAAGGCGTGGTGGGCATCACCAGCCACCTGGGCAACTGGGAAGTGCTCAATCACTTCTATTGCAACCAATGCAAACCGATCATTTTCTACCGCCCGCCGAAGCTCAAGGCGGTGGATGAACTCCTGCAAAAACAGCGGGTGCAACTGGGTAACCGTGTGGCGGCGTCGACCAAGGAAGGCATTCTCAGCGTGATCAAGGAAGTGCGCAAAGGCGGTCAGGTCGGCATCCCCGCCGACCCGGAGCCGGCCGAATCGGCAGGGATTTTCGTGCCGTTTTTCGCCACTCAGGCGCTGACCAGCAAGTTCGTGCCGAACATGCTCGCAGGCCACAAGGCTGTGGGTGTCTTCCTGCATGCGCTGCGGTTGCCGGATGGTTCAGGCTACAAAGTGATCCTGGAAGCGGCGCCGGAAGATATGTACAGCACCGACACTGCCACGTCCTGCGCGGCCATGAGCAAGGTGGTGGAGCGTTACGTCGGCGCGTACCCGAGCCAGTACATGTGGAGCATGAAGCGCTTCAAGAAGCGCCCGCCGGGCGAGGCGCGGTGGTACTAGGCCCCACTGGCTCAATACCCAAGCAAAACCCAATGTGGGAGGGGGCTTGCTCCCGATAGCGGTGGTTCAGCTAAGTAATTCTTGGCTGACACACTGCAATCGGGAGCAAGCCCCCTCCCACATTTCATTCCGGTCAGGGCTGACGGTCGAGTTTCTTCAGGAACACCGTCATCTCTTTCTCGGCCTGCTTGTCGCCATGGGCCTGGGCTGCTTCGATCCCTTTCTCCCACGCCAGCCGCGCCGCAGCGATATCACCCAATCCCGCCTGCGCCTTGCCCAGCAACTTCCACGCCGCCGAATACTTCGGGTCAAACTCGACGCACTTGCGTAAATGTTCGGCTGCCTTGGCGTTGTCCTTCAGGTCCAGGTAACCCTTGCCCAAGCCAAAGCGCAGCAGGGAATTATCGACACCCTTGGCGAGCATTTTCTCCAGGGATTCGAGCATGCCGGTGTACTCCTTTTGCGTCAGAAGAAGCTCAGCCCCACGTGGAACAACTTCTCCACATCGCGGATATGCTTTTTATCCACCAGGAACAAAATCACATGGTCGCCCGTGGCGATCACCGTGTCGTCGTGGGCGATGATCACTTCTTCATCACGAATGATCGCGCCGATGGTGGTGCCCGGTGGCAGGCCGATATCGCGGATGGCCTTGCCGATCACCTTGCTCGATTTCGCATCACCGTGGGCGATCGCCTCGATGGCCTCCGCCGCGCCCCGGCGCAGGGAGTGCACGCTGACGATATCGCCACGGCGCACGTGGGCGAGCAAGGTGCCAATGGTGGCCAACTGCGGGCTGATGGCGATGTCTATATCGCCCCCTTGAATCAGATCGACATAGGCCGGGTTGTTGATGATGGTCATCACCTTCTTCGCGCCCAGTCGCTTGGCCAGCAGGGAAGACATGATGTTGGCTTCGTCATCGTTGGTCAGGGCCAGGAAGATATCCGCGTCGGCAATGTTTTCTTCCATCAGCAGGTCGCGGTCCGAAGCGCTGCCTTGCAACACCACGGTACTGTCGAGCGTGTCGGACAAATACCGGCAACGTGTCGGGCTCATCTCGATGATCTTCACTTGGTAGCGGCTTTCAATCGCCTCCGCCAAGCGTTCGCCAATCTGTCCACCCCCTGCGATCACGATGCGTTTGTAGCTCTCGTCGAGCCGGCGCATTTCGCTCATCACTGCGCGAATATTCGCCTTGGCTGCGATGAAAAATACCTCGTCGTCAGCCTCGATCACCGTATCGCCCTGGGGCAGGATCGGCCGGTCGCGTCGGAAAATAGCCGCTACGCGGGTTTCCACATTCGGCATGTGTTCGCGCAACTGGCGCAGTTGCTGGCCGACCAGCGGGCCACCGTAGTAAGCCTTCACCGCCACCAATTGGGCCTTGCCTTCGGCGAAGTCGATCACCTGCAAGGCGCCGGGTATCTCGATCAGGCGCTTGATGTAGTGGGTCACCACCTGTTCCGGGCTGATCAGCACGTCCACCGGAATCGCGTCGTTGTCGAACAGCCCCGCACGGGTCAGGTAGGCCGCTTCACGCACGCGGGCGATCTTGGTCGGGGTGTGGAACAGGGTGTGGGCGACTTGGCAGGCAACCATGTTGGTTTCGTCACTGTTGGTCACGGCCACCAGCATATCGGCATCGTCGGCGCCGGCCTGGCGCAGCACCGTCGGGAATGACGCGCGGCCTTGCACAGTGCGGATGTCCAGGCGGTCGCCGAGGTTGCGCAGGCGTTCGCTGTCGGTGTCGACCACCGTGATGTCGTTGGCTTCGCTGGCCAAATGTTCGGCCAGCGTACCGCCAACCTGCCCTGCCCCAAGGATGATGATTTTCATCCGGTCACTCCCTTAAAACCATTCAGCCGCGTGCGGCGGCGATTTTGATCAGTTTGGCGTAGTAGAAACCATCGTGGCCGCCTTCCTGTGCGAGCAGTTGGCGGCCGTGGGGCTGCTTGATCCCGGCGGCCGTGGCGAGGTCCAGTTCGCGCGCGCCGCTGGTGCGGGCGAGGAAGGCCTGGATCACCTCGGTGTTTTCGGTGGGCAAGGTAGAGCAGGTGGCGTAGAGCAGGATGCCGCCGACTTCCAGGGTCGGCCACAAGGCGTCGAGCAGTTCGCCTTGCAGCACGGCCAGGGCCGCGATGTCGTCGGGCTGGCGGGTCAGCTTGATGTCCGGATGACGGCGGATGACGCCGGTGGCGGAACACGGCGCGTCCAGCAGGATACGTTGGAAGGGTTTGCCGTCCCACCAACTGGCGGTGTCGCGGCCGTCGGCCGCGATCAGGTCGGCGTTGAGGCCCAGGCGTGCGAGGTTTTCACGCACACGTACCAGGCGCTTGGCTTCCAGGTCGACCGCGACCACACCCGCCAGGTCCTTTTCGACTTCCAGGATGTGGCAGGTCTTGCCGCCCGGTGCGCAGCAAGCGTCGAGCACGCGTTGGCCGGGGGCCAGGTCGAGCAGGTCGGCGGCCAGTTGTGCGGCTTCGTCCTGCACGCTGATCCAGCCTTCGGCAAAGCCCGGCAGGCTGCGTACGTCGGTGGCGGCTTCCAGCACGATACCGTCGACGCTGTACACGCACGGTGTGGCGTTGATGCCGGCCGTGGTCAGCAATTGCAGGTAGGCATCACGGCTGTGATGACGGCGGTTGACCCGCAGGATCATCGGCGGGTGCGCATTGTTGGCGTCGCAAATGGCTTCCCATTGCTGCGGCCAGAAGGCTTTCAGGGCTTTTTGCAGCCAGCGGGGGTGAGCGGTGCGCACCACCGGGTCGTGCTCCAGCTCGGCCAGCAGCGCTTCGCTCTCGCGCTGGGCGCGGCGCAGTACGGCGTTGAGCAGGGCCTTGGCCCAGGGCTTTTTCAGCTTGTCGGCGCAACCGACGGTTTCACCGATGGCGGCATGGGCCGGCACGCGGGTATAGAGCAACTGATAGAGGCCGACCAGCAGCAGCGCCTCCACATCCGCATCGGCGGCCTTGAACGGCTTTTGCAGTAGCTTGGCCGCCAGTGCTGACAAGCGCGGCTGCCAGCGGGCGGTGCCAAATGCCAGGTCTTGGGTGAAACCGCGATCGCGGTCCTCAACCTTGTCCAGCTGAGTGGGCAGCGAACTGTTCAACGAAGCCTTGCCGTTGAGAACGGCGGCGAGGGCCTTGGCGGCGGCCAGACGCGGGTTCATTGGGCGACCGTCCCGAGAACCGTGCCGAGGGCAAATTTCTCACGACGGCTGTTGAACAAGTCGCTGAAATTCAGTGCTTTGCCGCCAGGCAATTGCAGACGGGTCAGGCACAGCGCCTGTTCACCGCAGGCCACCACCAGGCCGTCTTTGCTGGCCCCGATGATTTCGCCGGGAGCGCCTTTGCCATCGGCCAAGGTCGCGGCCAGTACTTTCAAGGCCTCGCCGTTGAGCGTGCTGTGGCAGATCGGCCACGGGTTGAAGGCGCGCACCAGGCGCTCCAGTTCCACGGCCGGGCGGCTCCAGTCGATACGCGCTTCGTCTTTATTCAGTTTGTGGGCGTAGGTGGCCAGGCTGTCATCCTGTACGTCGCCTGGCAGTGTGCCAGTTGCGAGGCCGGCGATAGCCTGGATCACCGCCGGCGGGCCCAGTTCGGCGAGACGGTCGTGCAGGCTGCCGCCCGTGTCTTCGCCCGTGATCGGGGTGGTGACCTTGAGCAGCATCGGGCCGGTATCCAGGCCCGCCTCCATGCGCATCACGGTCACCCCGCTTTCGTGGTCACCCGCCTCAACCGCCCGCTGGATGGGGGCTGCGCCGCGCCAGCGTGGCAGCAACGAGGCGTGACTGTTGATGCAACCCAGGCGCGGGATGTCGAGCACCACTTGTGGAAGGATCAAGCCATAGGCCACGACCACCAACAGGTCCGGCTGCAGTGCTGCCAGCTCGGCCTGAGCCTCGGCATTACGCAGGCTGGGTGGTTGCAGCACAGGGATGTTGTGCTCCAGCGCCAACTGCTTGACCGGGCTTGGCATCAGTTTTTGCCCGCGCCCGGCCGGACGATCCGGCTGGGTATACACCGCGACGATGTCATAAGGGCTGGCAAGCAGCGCCTTGAGGTGTTCGGCTGCGAATTCGGGAGTGCCGGCAAAAACAATGCGCAGTGGCTCGGTCATGGGAGTTCTCGGTTAAAAGCAGTCACAAAAGAAAAAGGCTTGCCGCAGCAAGCCTTTGGAAGATGGGCATCAAGCTTGCTGGCGATGCTTTTTTTCCAGCTTCTTCTTGATTCGGTCGCGCTTGAGCGTGGACAGGTAATCGACAAACAGCTTGCCGTTGAGGTGGTCGCACTCATGCTGGATGCATACCGCCAGCAGGCCATCGGCGATCAACTCGTAGGGCTTGCCATCACGGTCCAGGGCCTTGATCTTCACGCGTAGCGGGCGTTCGACGTTTTCGTAGAACTCCGGTACCGACAGGCAACCTTCCTGGTATTCGCCCATCTCTTCGGTCAGCGGTTCGAACTCGGGGTTGATGAACACCCGGGGTTCGCTGCGATCTTCCGACAGGTCCATGACCACGACGCGCTGATGCACGTTGACCTGGGTGGCGGCGAGGCCGATGCCCGGGGCTTCATACATTGTTTCAAACATGTCATCGACCAACTGACGAACCTTGTCGTCCACTACGGCCACCGGTTTGGCGATCGTGCGCAGGCGCGAGTCGGGGAATTCGAGGATGTTCAAAATAGCCATAAGCGTAATTGCTGCACATGTGAGGTAGAGGCAAATCGGCGTTGGGATGGACCCAGACAGCCGGTGTGAAACGCTCAAAAGCCGCACAGGCCATGGCATTTCACGCGAACGCACATAATAAAGGAGATTGACCCCATGAGGAAATCGCTACTCGTCTTGCTGCTGTGGGCCCCGTTCGCCACGGCCCTGCTGCCCCAGCCTGTACAGCGCCTGGATCAACCGACGCAACAGGCCATCCAGCGCTTCTTATTGCATAACCGCATTCTCGATACGCCCCAGGATCTGGACCGGGCGCCCTACATTGTTGCGGCTGAGGCGGGGCGGGTGTTGGGCGCCCATGGCGAGCGGGTGCATGCCCGCGGTGCTCTCGACCCGTCCCAGGCCAGCTATGGGATTTTCCGGCGCGGCAAAACCTACACCGACCCGCTCACTCAGGAACTGCTGGGCATCAATGCCGACGACATCGGCACCGCACGTTTTGTGACGGCCGGTGATCTCACTACCCTGGCCGTGCAGCGCGTGACCCAGGAAGTCCGCCCAGGCGACCGTCTGCTACGCGCTGAGCACCCCGTCGCGCCGGCAAGGCTGGAAGCTGGGGTATCCGCGCCTTTTATCGAAGGGCAAATCATTGATATCCCCAAGGGCGTCACTCAGATTGGCGTGCTGGACGCCGTCACCCTGAATAAAGGCCGGCGCGACGGCATGGTCGAAGGCCAATTGCTCACGGTGATCAAGAGCGGTTCCACTGTCCGCGACATCCTCACCGGCGCCCCGACGCCACTTCCTGACGAGCGTGCTGGCACCCTGCTGGTGTTTCGTACCTTTGAAAAACTCAGTTACGGCCTGGTTCTGAGTGCCTCGCGCTCACTGGCGGTGATGGACCGTTTCGTGACGGCCAATCCAACGCAATAAATAGCCTGCTAAATAAGTTACCAACAGAGTTATCCACAGCTTGTTCCGGTCAAGGATGATCAGATGTATCCGATAAACAGTGATGAAATTTCGCCTGCCGAACTGGAAGCCCGACTACGCTTGCACAGGCTGCCGGAACTGGGCCCCAAGCGTTTTCGCATTTTGATCGAAGCGTTCGGCGGCGCTTCAAAGGCCATCAGCGCCCCCGCCAGTGCCTGGCGTTCCCTTGGGTTGCCGGCCATCAGTGCCGAGGCTCGACGCAGCCCTGAAATCCGTGATGGCGCGAGTGCTGCCTTGGCCTGGCTAGCCCGCCCGGCCCAGCATTTACTGATGTGGGACCAGCCTGAGTATCCCGCGCTACTCGCCCAGATCGACGATGCCCCCCCGTTGCTGTTCGTTGCCGGTGACCCTGCGATCCTGGAAAAACCCCAGTTGGCGATGGTCGGCAGCCGTCGCGCTTCCCGTCCCGGCATGGACACGGCCGCCGCGTTTTCGCGCAGCCTGGCGAGTGCGGGCTTTGTTATCACCAGCGGCTTGGCGCTGGGCATAGACGGCGCGGCGCATCAGGCGGCATTGGAGGTTGGTGGCCAGACCATCGGCGTGCTGGGCACGGGCCTGGAAAATTTTTATCCACAGCGCCATCGAAAGCTCGCGGCGGCAATGATTGACCAAGGCAGTGCCGTAATTTCCGAGTTTCCGCTGGATGCGGCGCCGCAAGCGGGTAATTTTCCCCGGCGCAACCGGATCATCAGCGGCTTGTCGCTGGGCGTGTTGGTGGTTGAAGCCAGCATGGCCAGCGGCTCGCTCATTACCGCACGGCTGGCGGCCGAGCAAGGACGCGAGGTGTATGCGATCCCCGGCTCGATTCATCATCCGGGTGCCAAGGGGTGTCACCAGTTGATCCGCGATGGTGCGGTGTTGGTCGAAACCATCGAGCACATTCTGGAAGGTTTGCGCGGTTGGCAGGCCCTGTCCCGTCCTGCCCCCATGCCGGTCACCCATCCGCTGGTGGCGTTGCTGCATGCCGCGCCTTATACCAGCGAAGGCTTGGCGATTGCCAGCGGGCGGCCGTTATCCCAAGTGCTGGCGACGCTGACGGAGTTGGAGCTCGAAGGCCAAGTGATCTGCGAGAGTGGCCGCTGGCTCGCGCGCCCCTAGGTTTTGTAACGAAGATCGGTAAACTGCGCAGAGCTTTAGTCCGGAGAGTGAACAATGGTCAACAGGTGGCGTGTGCTGGAAGCCGCACGAGAAATTCGCGCAGGCGCGGTGATTGCCTATCCGACCGAGGCGGTCTGGGGCCTGGGCTGCGACCCGTGGAACGAAGAAGCGGTGGACCGGTTGCTGGCGATCAAGAACCGCTCGGTGGATAAGGGCCTGATCCTGGTGGCGGACAATATTCGCCAGTTCGATTTTCTCTTTGAAGATTTCCCGGATACCTGGATCGAACGCATGGCCAGTACCTGGCCGGGGCCGAATACCTGGCTGGTGCCCCACCAGGGCTTGCTGCCTGAATGGGTGACCGGTGTGCATGACACGGTGGCGGTACGGGTGAGTGACCATCCGCTGGTGCGGGATTTGTGCTCGCTGGTGGGGCCGTTGATTTCCACATCGGCCAACCCTCAGGGGCGCCCGGCGGCGCGCACGCGGCTGCGTGTAGAGCAATATTTCCGTGGCCAACTGGACGTGGTGCTGGGTGGCGCCCTGGGTGGGCGCAAGAACCCGAGCCTGATTCGTGATTTGGCGACGGGTGAGGTGGTGCGGCCGTCCTGAGGCCGAGGTGTGGCCATCGCGAGCAAGCCCGCTCCCACATTTTGATCGGATTCCAACTGAAGGAACGCGGTCAAGTGTGGGAGCGGGCTTGCTCGCGATAAGGCCCTCACAACCTCTACAGATCTATCGTCTTACGGCAACAGAATGGTCGACCCCGTCGTGCGCCGTCCCGACAACTCCGTTTGTGCTTTCGCCGCCTCAGCCAGCGAATAGCGCTGGTTGATATCAATGCGGACCTTGCCGCTCTTGATCATCGAGAACAAATCATCGGCCATTGCCTGCAGGTTCTCCGGGTTGTTGGCATAGGTCGCCAGTGTCGGACGGGTCACATACAGCGAACCCTTGGCCGCCAGGATCCCCAGGTTCACCCCATCGACCGCGCCCGACGCGTTACCGAAGCTCACCACCAACCCACGCGGTGCCACGCTGTCCAGTGAGGTCAGCCAGGTATCCTTGCCCACACCGTCGTATACCACCGGTACTTTCTTGCCGTCGGTCAATTCCAATACGCGCTGTGCGACGTTTTCCTTGCTGTAGTCGATGGTTTCCCAGGCGCCGAGGGATTTGGCCAGGGCGGCTTTTTCCGGCGAACTCACGGTACCGATCAGCTTGACGCCCAGGGCTTTGGCCCATTGGCAGGCCAGGGAGCCCACGCCCCCGGCCGCGGCGTGGAACAGAATGGTTTCGCCGCCTTTGAGTTCATAGGTCTGGCGCAGCAGGTATTGCACGGTCAGGCCCTTGAGCATGGCACCGGCAGCCTGTTCAAAGCTGATCTCGTCCGGCAGGTGCACCAGGTTGGCTGCGGGCAACACATGCAGTTGGCTGTAGGCGCCCAATGGGCCGCTGCCATACGCCACACGGTCGCCGACCTTGAATTGAGAGACTTCACTGCCGACCGCGTCGACCACCCCGGCACCTTCGGCGCCCAGTCCCGATGGTAACGCTGGCGGTGCATACAGGCCGCTGCGGAAATAGGTGTCGATGAAGTTCAGGCCGATGGCCTCATTACGCACGCGAACCTGTTGCGGGCCCGGCTCTGCGGGCGTGTAGTCGACATATTCAAGTACTTCGGGGCCGCCATGGGCGCTGAACTGGATACGTTTGGCCATCTGCACTTCTCCTTGAGATCGAATCGCGTGGCCTGCTATCGGACTCCTAAGCTTGATCTTCGTCAACTGCGGCGCACGTGGGTGCGGTGTTATCCTGTGCGCCCATTTGCCGCCGACGCCCGATGGCCTCGCGTAGCTTTGCCCGATTCAAGGTGATGCCATGACTACCCGCACTGAGGCTGTTAAAGCCTACCTGCTCGACCTGCAAGACCGCATTTGCAGCGCCCTGGAAACCTTCGAGACGGACACTCGCTTTATCGAAGACGCCTGGACCCGGCCTGCCGGCGGTGGCGGTCGCACCCGTGTGATTGCAGACGGTTCGGTCATTGAAAAAGGCGGCGTTAACTTTTCCCACGTGTTTGGCAGCGGCCTACCACCCTCTGCCAGTGCCCATCGCCCTGAGCTGGCCGGGCGCGGCTTTGAGGCGTTGGGGGTGTCGCTGGTGATCCATCCGCACAACCCGCATGTGCCGACGTCCCACGCCAATGTGCGCTTTTTCATTGCCGAAAAAGACGGTGAAGAGCCGGTATGGTGGTTCGGTGGCGGCTTCGACCTCACGCCTTACTATGGCAACGAAGAAGACTGCATCCACTGGCACCGCGTGGCCGAGCAGGCTTGTGCGCCGTTCGGCCCGCAGGTGTACTCGCGCTACAAAGCCTGGTGCGACACCTATTTTCATATCAAGCATCGCAACGAACCGCGCGGTATCGGCGGGCTGTTCTTCGATGACTTGAACGAATGGGACTTCGACACCTGTTTCGCCTTCATCCGCGCTATCGGCGATGCCTACATCGACGCTTACCTGCCGATCGTGCAGCGCCGCAAAGCCATGCCCTACACCGAGCAACAGCGCGAATTCCAGGAGTTCCGTCGCGGCCGCTACGTGGAATTCAACCTCGTCTACGACCGTGGCACATTGTTCGGCCTGCAGTCGGGTGGGCGTACCGAGTCGATCCTGATGTCGCTGCCGCCGCAAGTGCGCTGGAGCTATGACTGGAAAGCCGAAGCCGGCAGCGAAGAAGCGCGACTCACCGACTACTTCCTGCAAGACCGCGACTGGCTTGGCCTGATTGCGCCCAAGGCGGCTGTCTGATGGATCGGTATGTCGTATTCGGTAACCCCATCGGCCACAGTAAATCGCCGTTGATCCACCGTATGTTTGCCGGGCAGACCGGCGAGCAACTGGATTACAACACCTTGCTCGCACCGCTGGAGGATTTCTCCGGCTGTGCCCGTGAGTTCTTTGTGCAAGGACGGGGTGCCAACGTCACTGTGCCGTTCAAGGAAGAAGCCTACCGTCTGGCCGATACCTTGACCGAGCGCGCCCAACGCGCCGGTGCGGTGAACACCTTGAGCAAGTTGGCCGACGGCACCCTGTTGGGCGACAACACCGACGGCGCGGGTTTGGTGCGCGACCTGACGGTAAACGCCGGGTTGACGCTCAAAGGCGCGCGCATCCTGCTGCTGGGCGCCGGCGGTGCAGTCCGCGGGGCATTGGAGCCGTTGCTGGCGGAACAACCGGCCTCGTTGATCATCGCCAACCGTACGGTCGAAAAGGCCGAATTGCTCGCGGAGCTGTTCGACGATCTCGGCCCGGTATCCGCCAGCGGTTTCGACTGGCTGCGTGAGCCGGTAGACCTGATCATCAATGCCACGTCCGCCAGCCTGTCAGGCGATGTACCACCGATTGCCGGCAGCCTGATCGAACCCGGCAAGACCTTTTGCTACGACATGATGTACGCCAAGGAGCCGACCGCGTTCTGTCGCTGGGCCGCTGAACAAGGTGCAGCCGTGGCGATGGATGGCCTGGGCATGCTGGTGGAGCAGGCGGCGGAAGCGTTCTTCCTGTGGCGCGGTGTGCGCCCGGCTTCGGCACCGGTGCTGGCTGAACTACGCCGCCAACTCATCTAGCTCCAATCTGATGTGGCCCCCTCCCACATTGTTGACTGCGTTCAGTCTTCGAACTGGAGGGGGCAGTTGTCGGCCCCCTCCAGTTTCTTCAACTCCTCCACCACCTGCGGCCGGGCCCGGCGCAAGGTCAAGCTGCGTCCCAAGCCCCGCAATCGCCGTGCCTCCTGGTGCAGCATCTCCACGCCGGAATAGTCGATAAAGTTGATCTGCTGCGCCTCGATGACCACCCGCTGGCCATGCAGACTTTGCAGACGGACTTGCAGGTAATGGCTGGCGCCGAAGAAGATCGAGCCGCCTACCCGCAGCACATCTTCGTCGCCGTCACGCCACTGCTGGACGCGCGGTTGCGAGGTGCGCTTGAGGTAGAAAAACAGCGAGGCCAGCACCCCGGCATAAATCGCCGTTTGCAGCTCCAGCAGCAAGGTGGCGACGCAGGTCAGGCTCATCACCACAAACTCGGCCCGGCTCACCCGGAACAACGCACGAATGCCGCGATGGTCCACCAGGCCCCAGCAAATCAACAGAATGCTCGCGGCCATGCTCGGAATGGGGATGTGGGCGATCAATGCGGCGCCGAACAACGCGAACAGCGCCACCCACAGCGCGGAAAACACCCCCGCCAACGGCGAGCACGCGCCTGCTTCATAGCTGAGCCCGGAGCGAGTAAAGGAACCGGCTGACAAGTAGCCCGAGAAAAATCCACCAACAATGTTGGATAAACCCTGCGCGCGGACTTCCTGGTTGGCGTCGAGCAATTGCTGTGAACGGGCCGACAAAGAGCGGGCTATCGACAGGCTGGTCACCAGCCCCAGCATGCCCACCGCCACGGCACTGGGCAGCAGGCGCAGCAGCAGATCGAGGTCCATCGGTAGCGGGCTGAATGGCGGCAGCTTGCCAACAAACGAACTGACCCGCGCGACATGCCCGAACATCGCCGGCCACAGCCAGACGGCCAGGCTGCCGAGGGCCAGGGCGATCAACAGCGTTGGCCAGCGTGGCACCCAGTATTTGAGCAACGCGCCCACCAACAAGGTGCCCAGCCCCAGGGCCAGTGACGCCCCGTCCCACTCGCCGCCATGGTCGATCAGTGCCAGCAGGCTATTGATTGCCGTGGCCTGGCTCGGCAAATCCAGGCCCAGCAGATTGGGCAACTGGCCCAGGGCAATCACCACGGCGGCACCCAGCGTGAAGCCCAGTACCACCGAGTGAGAGACGAAATTCACCAGCGCGCCGAAGCGCAGCATGCCCAGCAGCCACTGGAAAACGCCGGCCAGGAATGTCAGCAGGAGGATCAAGGTGATGTAGTCCTGCGATCCGGGTATCGCCAAGGGGCTGATGCTGGCGTACAGCACGATGGAAATCGCCGCCGTAGGGCCGCAGATCAGGTGCCAGGAGGAGCCCCAGAGACAGGCGATCAGTACCGGGATGATTGCCGCGTACAGGCCGTATTCGGGCGGGAGACCGGCGATCAGTGCGTAGGCAATCGACTGTGGCAGGGCGAGGATTGCGCCGCTGAGGCCAACGACTGCATCTCGACCCATGCTGGCGCGGGTTTGGCGCGGGAGCCAGGCGAGAAAGGGAAAAAGTGTGTGGCGATTGGGCCGGGGCATGAAAGGCTCGGTCTGTAGGTTTGGCGCAGAATATCAGCAGACATCAATCCCGGTGGGAGGGAGCAAGTCGAATCGTCGCACCGCCCCTCCCACACTTGGATTGCGTCGGATGTCAGAGCCTGGCTTTGACAGCCGGCAGGGCCTCTTGGCCATCCGTGGTCTTCACGCCGTCGAGCCACTTGTCCAACACCGCGGGATTCGCCTTGATCCACGCCTTCGCCGCATCGGCATTGCTGACCTTGTTGTTGGCGACCTCGGCCATGATGCTGTTCTCCATCTCCTGGGTGAAACTCAGGTTGGTCAGCAGCTTCCCGACATTCGGGCAGGCCTGTGCGTAACCCTTGCGGGTCAAGGTATACACGCTGCCGGTGTCACCAAAATACTTCTCGCCGCCCTTGAGGTAGTGCATTTTCAATTGCACGTTCATCGGGTGGGGCGTCCAGCCGAGGAAGGTGACGAATTTCTGTTTTTTGACCGAGCGTGACACCTCGGCGAGCATCGCCTGTTCGCTGGACTCGATCAGCTTCCATTGGCCCAGATCAAAGTCGTTCTTCTTGATGATCTCCTGCAACGAGATATTCGCCGGCGCGCCGGAGCCGATGCCGTAGATCTTCTTGTCGAACTTGTCGGCAAACTTGTTCAGGTCGTTGAAGTCATGCACGCCGGCGTCCCACACGTAGTCCGGTACCGCGAGGGTGAACTCGGTGCCGTCGAGGTTTTTCGCCAGTTGCACCACATCGCCATTGGCCACGAATTTGTCATAGAAGCCCTGTTGTGCCGGCATCCAGTTACCCAGGAACACATCCACCTGGCCATCCTTGAGCCCGCCAAACGTGATCGGCACCGCCAGGGTGTCGACCTTGGGTTTGTAGCCCATGCCTGTCAGTAGAAAACCGGTGATGGCATTGGTGGCGGCGATATCGCTCCAGCCGGGATCAGCCATTTTCACCGTTTCACAACTGGTGTCTGCGTACACATTGGCGCTGGCGAGCGCCAGGATACCCAGTACTACCGTTAGCTTTTGCATGGCCTTCCCTCTGTGTCTTTATTGGTTTTGGCAGGGTTGTGGATAACGTGCCTTGCGCTCCAGGTCGTCGAGGTCGATATGGTTGCGCATGTACTGCTGACTGGCGTCTACCAGTGGCTGGTGATCCCAGCTCTTCAGCTTGCCCTGGGTCAGGGCTTCAAACACCAGGCGACGGCGGCGTTGGCTGGCGAGCACCTGTTGGTGGATCGCCGGGATGTCCCATTTGGCTCGCGCCTCGCTCAAGAACGCCTCGAACCGTGAGCGGTGCTCCGGCGACTGGCTGAGGTTCTCCCGCTCGTGCGGGTCGTTGTGCACATCGAACAGCAGACAAGGGTCGTCTTCGCTGTAGATGAATTTGTAGGCGCCACGGCGGATCATCATCAGCGGGCTGATGGTGCCTTCGGCCATGTATTCGCCGAACACTTCGTCGTGCCCGCCCTGCCCTTGCAAATGCGGCACCAGCGAGCGGCCGTCCAGCGGCAGGCGTGGATCCAGCTCGCCGCCGGCCAGTTCCACCAGGGTCGGCAGCAGGTCGGCGGTGGACACCGCGTGGGCCACGCGGCCGGCGGCGAATTGCCCCGGTGCCCAGACCAGCAACGGTACGCGGGCGGCCATTTCAAACCAATGCATTTTGTACCAGAGGCCGCGCTCGCCGAGCATGTCGCCGTGGTCGCCGGAGAAGATGATGATCGTATCCTCGGCCAGGCCGGTGTCTTCCAGGGTCTGCAAGAGCTTGCCGACATTGCTGTCGATATAGCTGCAAGCACCGAAATAAGCACGCCGCGCATCGCGGATCTTATCCACAGGCAGCGGCTTGTCCCACAGGTCATAGACCTTGAGCAGGCGCTGGGAGTGCGGGTCGAGATCGGCCTGGGGCGGGGTCGTCGGCAAAGGGATCTGGCTATCGTCGTACAGCTCCCAGAACGGCTTGGGAATGGTGTACGGGTCGTGCGGGTGAGTCATCGATACCGTCAGGCAGAACGGCTGATCGCCGTCCTCACGGATATGGTCAAACAGGTATTGCTGGGCTTTGAACACCACCTCTTCGTCGAAGTCGAGCTGGTTGGTGCGCACACACGGACCGGCTTGCAGTACCGAGGACATGTTGTGGTACCAGCTGGGGCGCACGTTCGGCTCATCCCAGTTCACCGCCCAGCCGTAGTCGGCGGGGTAGATGTCGCTGGTCAGGCGCTCCTCGTAGCCATGCAACTGGTCGGGGCCACAGAAATGCATCTTGCCCGACAGCGCGGTGCGGTAGCCGAGGCGGCGCAGGTAGTGGGCATACGTCGGTACATCGGCGGGGAAATCCGCCGCGTTATCGTAGGCGCCGATCTTGCTCGGCAGTTGGCCGCTGACCAAGGTGAAGCGCGATGGTGCACACAGCGGGCTGTTGCAATAGGCGGCGTCGAACACCACGCCCTGTGCGGCAAGGCGGCTCAGGTTCGGCAGCTTGATCGGGGACGGTGCGTAGAACGGCAACAGTGGCGCGGCCATTTGATCGGCCATGATGAAAAGAATGTTCTTGCGCTTCATGGGGCTTCGGCATTCCATAGGCGGTGTTTATGCGAATGAGCATGCAGCCCATGAAAAACTGGGTAAAGCCCATGAAATACAATGTCTAGGATAAGTACAGCTAATGTATGAAGCCCTCGGTGATCTATCCCTCGACCTGTTGCGCGTGTTCGAAGCGGCGGCGCGACATCGCAGCTTCACGGCGGCCGCCATGGAGTTGGGCACCACTCAACCGGCCATCAGCCAGCAGATCAAGCGGCTCGAAGAACAGCTGTCGATTCGCCTGTTTGATCGCATCTACCGTGGCATCGAATTGACCGACGCGGGTGCCCTGCTGTTCGAGCATGCCCAGGGTGGCTTGCAGGCCATCAACCAAGGTCTGAGCGCGATCACCCAGCAGGGCCAGCATGAAGTGCTGCAAGTGGCCACCGACTTCGCATTCGCCGCTTACTGGCTGATGCCGCGCCTGCACCGCTTCCACCAGGCCAACCCGCAGGTCGATGTCAGCCTGGTCACCAGCGAACGTAACCACGCCACCTTGCGCAGTGATATCGATGTGGCGGTGCTGTTCGGCGACGGGCGTTTCAAGCAGGGCGACAGCTTGTGGCTGTTCAACGAAGAAGTGTTCCCGGTGTGTAGCCCGCAGTGGCTCAAGGAGCAGACCACAGCGCTGACCCTGGCGAATTTGCAGGATTTTCCCCTGCTGCACCTGCGTCAGGAGAACAACAGCCAGTGGTTCGACTGGAGCGGTGTGTTTCGCGAGTTAGGGATCACCACGGCACCCACGCCCGGCCAGTTGCGTTTCGACAACTACACACTGCTGATCCAGGCGGCGATTGCCGGTCAGGGTGTAGCCATCGGCTGGCGCCACCTGGTGGATAACCTGTTGCAGCAGAACTGGCTGTGCCGGCCGATCAGCGACACGGTGATCTCGCGTTTCGGTTATTACGTCGTGCAGCCCCAGCGCAAACGCCGGGGGCAGTTGATCGAGCGCTTTGTCGATTGGCTGCTGGCGGAGCAGGCCAGCAGCGCGCAGTCCCTGACCGGGCTGGCCCTGCCGTCGATTGCGGTCTAGGATCGGCGCACAGTGGACGCGGATTTCATCATGCAACGTATCAAGGGCTATCACGCCCATATTTACTTCGACGCCAGTACGATCGAGCAGGCGCGCACCCTGTGCGAAGACGCGGCCAAGCTGTTCCCGTTACGCATGGGTCGAGTGCACGAACGGCCGGTGGGCCCGCACCCGGACTGGAGCTGCCAATTGGCTTTCGAGCCGGAGTACATCGGTGTGGTGCTGCCGTGGTTGGCCTTGCACCGCGAGGGTCTGGTGGTGTTCCTGCACCCCGAAACCGGCGATGACCTGAAGGATCACACCGACTATGCGATCTGGATGGGGGCGATGCGCGAACTGGACTTGTCGGCTTTTTAACTTCCCCTATCAGATAACGTCTTGTTCCACTCCCCGCAAAAAGCGCAAACGGAGTAGGATTTATCTCGTCTTGTCTCACTATATGGGATTGATATTTATATATTGAGATGTGCGCAAGCATAGGTTTATATTCGCCCATCAGCTTTTTTCATCACCACTCATTCAGGTGAAGCGATGCAGGCGCAATTGATCGCGCTCGATTGGGGCACCAGTTCCCTTCGTGCTTATAAACTCGGCCCCGCAGGCGTGGTGCTGGAGCAGCGCTCGCTGGCGTGGGGCATCATGCATTTGCCCAGCGAGCCCCGGGATATCGCGGGTGTGTACTGCCGTGATGGTTTTGAATTGGCATTCGATGCGGCGTGTGGTGACTGGCTCGATGCCCGGCCCGACCTGCCCGTGATCGCCTGCGGCATGGTCGGCAGCGCCCAGGGCTGGAGCGAGGCGGCCTATCGCAATACGCCAGTGGACGTTGCCAGCCTCGGCAATGCTCTGCATCGGGTACGCAGCTTGCGTGGAATCGACGTGCATATCGTCCCCGGCGTGATTGAGCAGGTCGGTCTGCCCAATGTGATGCGTGGCGAAGAAACCCAGGTACTGGGCGTGCTGCAGGGTCTAGGCGCCGATGTTTTGATCGGCCTGCCCGGCAGCCATTCCAAATGGGTCGAGGTGGTCGAGGGGCGTATCACCCACTTCGACACCTTCATGACCGGCGAGCTGTTCGCGGTGTTGAGCAAACACAGCCTGCTTGGGCGTACCCAGCAAATATCCGAATACTTCCAGGCCGACGCTTTTGATCGGGGCGTGCAGGTGGCGCTCTCCAAAGATGGCCAACGCGGTGTGCTGTCGACGTTGTTCAGTGCGCGCACGCTCGGGCTGACCGGCGAATTGGCGCCCGAACAACAGCCTGACTACCTGTCCGGCTTGCTCATCGGTCATGAACTGGCCGGCCTGCCGGTCGGCGCCAAACACCAACCCATCATCCTGGTCGGCGCCGCCGCCCTCTGCGCCCGCTACCAACGCGCCCTCGCCCTGTGCGGCTTCGATCACGTCAGCCTGGCGCAGGAAGCCACCGAGCGTGGCCTGTGGCAACTGGCGGTGGCCGCCGGGCTCACTCAACCTGCATTGGAGACCTGACATGCTCAAGCAAGCGCTCGCCCGCAACGGTTTGATCGCAATCCTGCGTGGCGTACGACCGGACGAAGCCCTGGCGATCGGCCAGGTGCTGTACCAGGCGGGGTTTCGTGTCATCGAAGTGCCGCTGAATTCGCCCGACCCCTACACCAGCATCCGCACGCTGCGCGATGGCCTGCCTGCCGATTGCCTGATCGGCGCGGGCACGGTGTTGACCCCGGAGCAGGTCGAGCAAGTGAAAGCCGCCGGTGGCCAGGTCATCGTGATGCCCCACAGCGATGCCAAGGTCTTGCGCGCAGCGAAAGCGGCGGGCCTGTTCCTGTCGCCCGGTGTGGCCACGCCGACCGAAGCATTTGCCGCCCTGGCCGAAGGCGCCGACGTGTTGAAGTTGTTCCCGGCCGAGCAAATGGGCCCGTCGGTGATCAAGGCGTGGCTGGCGGTCTTGCCGGCGGGCACGTTGCTGCTGCCGGTGGGCGGCATTACCCCGGACAACATGCAGGTGTTCATCGATGCCGGCGCCAAAGGGTTCGGCCTGGGTTCCGGGTTGTTCAAGCCGGGTATGACGGTGGATCAGGTCGCGAGCCGCGCCCAGGCGTATGTCGCCGCCTGGAACAGCCTGAGCTGACTCCAAGTTCCGCGCCCACGGGCGCTGCATCTATAAGAGAGATAACAGATGAAAATCACCAAACTGACGACCTTCATCGTTCCGCCGCGCTGGTGCTTCCTCAAGGTCGAAACCGACCAGGGCGTGACCGGCTGGGGCGAGCCTGTGGTTGAAGGCCGCGCCCATACCGTGGCGGCGGCCGTCGAAGAACTGTCCGACTACCTGATCGGAAAAGACCCGCGCAATATCGAAGACATCTGGACCGTGCTCTATCGCGGCGGTTTCTACCGTGGCGGCGCGGTGCACATGAGTGCCCTGGCCGGTATCGACCAGGCGTTGTGGGACATCAAGGGCAAGGCCCTCGGCGTGTCCGTCAGCGACCTGCTCGGTGGCCAGGTGCGCGACAAGATCCGCGTGTATTCATGGATCGGTGGCGACCGCCCGGCCGATACCGCCCGTGCCGCCAAAGAGGCGGTGGCGCGTGGCTTTACCGCAGTGAAAATGAACGGCACCGAGGAGTTGCAGTTCGTCGACAGCTTCGAAAAAGTCGACCTGGCCTTGGCCAACGTTGCCGCTGTGCGGGATGCGGTCGGCCCTAACGTGGGCATTGGCGTCGACTTCCATGGCCGCGTGCACAAGCCCATGGCCAAGGTGCTGATGAAGGAACTGGACCCGTACAAACTGATGTTCATCGAAGAGCCGGTGCTCAGTGAAAACTACGAAGCGCTCAAGGAACTGGCACCGCTGACCAGCACCCCGATTGCGCTGGGCGAGCGCCTGTTCTCGCGCTGGGACTTCAAGCGTGTGCTCAGCGAAGGCTATGTCGACATCATCCAGCCGGATGCGTCCCACGCCGGAGGCATCACCGAAACCCGCAAGATCGCCAACATGGCCGAAGCCTACGACGTGGCCCTTGCCCTGCACTGCCCGCTGGGCCCGATTGCCCTGGCGGCGTGCCTGCAACTGGACGCTGCGTGCTACAACGCGTTTATCCAGGAGCAAAGCCTGGGCATTCACTACAACGAGAGCAATGACCTGCTCGACTACGTGCGCGACCCGGGCGTGTTCGACTATGACCAGGGCTTCGTGAAGATCCCCAACGGGCCGGGCCTGGGCATCGAGATCAACGAGGAATATGTGGTCGAACGCGCGGCTATCGGCCATCGCTGGCGCAACCCGATCTGGCGCCATGCCGACGGCAGCTTTGCCGAGTGGTGACTTCCAGCTAAATGTGGGAGGGGGCTTGCTCCCGATGGCGGTGAGTCAGTCAGCACATCTGAATCTGATGCGC
>NZ_JBNPJV010000015.1:0-17909 GCF_050312585.1 Pseudomonas sp. R19M | reverse complement strand
GCGGCTTTGCCGCCCAGCGCGGGGCAAGCCCGCTCACTACAATCAGTGCTTGTTCAAGGCTTGTGCCGCAGCCAGGACGGTATCCACGTGACCTGGCACTTTTACACCACGCCATTCCTGGCGCAGCACCCCTGCGCTGTCGATCAGGAAGGTGCTGCGATCCACGCCCAGGTATTCCTTGCCGTACAGCTTCTTCAACTTGATCACGTCAAACAGCTGGCAAACTGCTTCGTCCTTGTCACTGATCAGCTCGAACGGGAACGCCTGCTTGCCCTTGAAGTTCTCGTGGGACTTCACGCTGTCACGCGACACGCCAAAGACTTCGGTGTTGGCGGCCTGGAAGGCTGCGTACTGGTCACGGAAACCCTGGCCTTCAGTGGTGCAGCCCGGGGTGCTGTCCTTGGGGTAGAAGTAGATCACCACTTGCTTGCCCTTGAGGGCCGCGAGGCTGAAGGTCTGGCCGCTGGTGGCCTGGGCTTCGAAATCGGTCACGGGTGTGTCGATGGCTACCGGCATGAGGACTTCCTTACATTGGATTCTGAGGGCGCCATGGTTCGATCAGGGCGTCAAGGTTCAGGGCGTCGGCGAAATCCAGGAACTGGTCGCGCAGCCAACTGATCTGCACGCCGGCCGGCAGGGTCACGGTGAACGTCGCGTTGAGCATGGTGCCGCCGGTTTGGGGCGCCTGATAGGTATCACAGGTCAGGTTCTCCAGCTCGACGTTATGATCGATGAAGAACTGGCACAGCTCATTGACGATGTCCGAGCGATAAGCCGAGCTGACATACGCCACATAAGGCAGCGCCTGAGGGCGATTCTCCAGCGCGGCACTGCGTACCACGTTGACGGTGAAGTCGTGCTTCTTGGCCAGGCCCGGCAAGCCGGTCTCCAGGCGCGCCAAGGCATCCCAGGTGCCGGAAATCTGCAGGACCAGCGCACTGCACTCGCCGTGGCGGGTCAGGCGGGAGGTCACGACGGCGCAGCGGTTCTCATGGCTGGCGCGGCACAGGACGTTGGTCAGCTCCATGGGGTTGGCGCCGAGGGCACTGATAACAAGGAATTGTTCGCGAACTGTGGGGGTGGACATGCAGCCTTCCTAAAGCGATGAGCGGTCGATATCGTGTGGGCTGTATCGATCAAAGGATCAAGGGTAGCGAAAAGCGTCGCCAAGGGCTAGGAGGCGGCGTTTTCATTGCGCGACCGGTCTGGTTTCATCGTGCTTCAGGCCATGCTTTGGCCCAATGATGGCATTGCCCGTCGTTTAGTTGATCCAGAACGCATCCTCAGACGGTACTTCGCTTGTGCAAGCATCTTGGCGCCAGTACCATTACGGCTCTCTTTTTCCGGCAGGAGCGGTTGCATGATTGCGGGCAGTATGGTGGCACTGGTCACACCCATGGATGCACAAGGTCATCTCGACTGGGACAGCCTGGGCAAGCTGGTGGACTTCCACCTGCAAGAAGGCACCAATGCCATTGTTGCGGTCGGCACCACGGGTGAATCGGCGACCCTCGATGTGGAAGAACACATCCAGGTGATCGAATTCGTGGTCAAGCGTGTCGCGGGCCGCATTGCCGTCATCGCCGGTACGGGCGCCAACTCGACGCGTGAAGCGATCGAGCTGACCAAAAACGCCAAGAAGGCCGGCGCCGACGCTTGCCTGCTGGTGACCCCGTACTACAACAAGCCGACCCAGGAAGGCCTGTACCAGCACTTTCGCGCCATCGCCGAAGCTGTCGAGATCCCGCAGATCCTCTACAACGTCCCAGGCCGTACCGCCTGCGACATGAAGGCTGAGACCGTGATCCGCCTGTCCACCGTGCCGAACATCATCGGTATCAAGGAAGCCACCGGCGACCTGCAGCGCGCCAAGGACATCCTGGCCGGCGTGAGCAGCGATTTCCTGGTGTATTCCGGTGACGACGCCACGGCTGTCGAGCTGATCCTGCTGGGTGGCAAGGGCAACATCTCCGTGACCGCCAACGTGGCCCCGCGTGCCATGAGCGAAATGTGCGCCGCCGCCATTGCCGGTGATGCCGAGACCGCCCGAGCGATCCACGAGAAGCTGATGCCGCTCAACAAGACCCTGTTTATTGAATCCAACCCTATTCCCGTGAAATGGGCACTGACTGAAATGGGCATGATGCCGGACGGTATCCGTCTGCCGCTCACCCGTCTCAGCGAAGCCTGTCACGAACCGCTGCGACAGGCCCTGCGCCAGTCCGGCGTCCTGGTTTAATTGAGGAAGCATTACGCATGAAGCGATTGGCCGGACTTTCCGCACTTGCCTTGATTATCTCCAGCACCAGTGGCTGCGGTTGGATTTGGGGCCCGGAAGGCTACTTCCGTGACCGCGGCAGCGACTACCTGGACGCGCAAGCGACCAAGCCGATGCAACTGCCGCCTGATGTCAATGTCGCCAAGCGCCTTGACCCACTGCTGCCGATTCCACGCAACGTTGCCGATGAAACCATCAAAGGCGAGTTCGTGGTACCGCGTCCACAGCCGATCACGGCCGTGGCGGATGCCAGCGACTACAGCCTGCAGAAAAGCGGCGACAACCGTTGGATCGTGGCGCAGCGCCCACCTGCCGAAGTCTGGCCGGTGGCGGTGCAGTTCTTCCAGGACAACGGTTTCCGCATTGACCAGCAGCGCCCGCAGACCGGTGAGTTCACCACGGCCTGGCAGCACGGCAGTGAACTGTCCGCCAACATGGCCCAGCGTCTGCAGGCCGGTGGTGTAGCGGCCGACAGCGAATCCCGTGTGCGTGTGCGCATCGAGCCTGGCGTGCAGCGTAATACCAGTGAAGTCTATGTGGTCAGCGCCGAGCGTCCTGCCGGCAGCACGGCCAATGTCGAATTCACCAACCGCTCGGTCAACACCGGCGTTGACGCCGCGCTGGTCGATGAGATGCTGGCCAACATGAGCCGTATCTCCGAGAAGGGCGGTTCGGTTTCCCTGCTTGCTGCACGCGACTACGATACGCCTAACCGTGTCAGCCTCTCCGAAGACGGCAGCGGCAACGTGGTGCTGAACCTGGGTGAAGACCTGGATCGTGCCTGGGCCAGTGTAGGCCGTGCGTTGGAGAAGGGCCCTTGGCGTGTTGAGGACATCAACCGCAGCCTGGGCCTGTACTACATCAACGTGGCGGAAAAGGCCGAGAAGAAAGACGACGAGCCAGGTTTCTTCGGCAAGTTGTTTGGCAGCCAGCCGACCAAGGAAGAGATCGAAACCCGCGCCGAGCGTTATCAGGTTCGTTTGAGCAAGGTGGGCGACAGCGTGCAGGTCACCGTCGAGAAGAACATCAACACCGTTGCGCCGGCTGAAACCGCACGCAAGGTGTTGGGCGTGATTCAGGACAACCTGGGCTGATCCGATGCGTTTTGCCGTTCTCGGCAGCGGTAGCCAAGGGAACGGCACGCTGGTCGCTCATGACGACACGTACGTGCTGGTCGATTGTGGTTTCTCGTTAAGAGAAACCGAGCGGCGCCTGCTGCGCCTGGGGGTTCACCCCGCGCAGTTGAGCGCGATTCTGGTGACCCACGAACATGCCGACCATGTGCATGGCGTGGGTTTGCTGTCTCGGCGCTACAATCTGCCGGTGTACCTGAGTCGCGGCACCTTGCGCGGGATGCGCAAACCCATTGAGCCTGCAGGTTTCCTGGCCGGTGGTGAGCAACTGCAGATCGGCGCGTTGAGCGTCAACGTGATCGCCGTGGCACACGACGCCCAGGAGCCGACGCAATACGTATTCAGTGATGGTGAGCGGCGTTTCGGTGTGCTCACTGACCTGGGTTCCTACTGTGCGAAGGTGCTGGACGGGTACCGCAATCTCGATGCCTTGATGATCGAGTCCAACCACTGCCGTGACCTGCTGGCTCGTGGTCATTACCCGTACTTTCTCAAGCAGCGGGTGGGCGGCGAACTGGGACATTTGAACAACCACCAGGCGGCGTACCTGGTGTATGAGTTGGGCTGGCAAGACCTGCAACACCTGGTCCTGGCCCATCTGAGCAGCAAGAACAACCTGCCGACGCTTGCCCGGCAATGTTTTGTCGACACCCTCGGGTGCGACCCGGACTGGCTGCAACTGGCCGATCAAGATTCAGGGCTCGACTGGCGACATATCGCCTAGCCCACCTCACTCAAAGCGGAGCCCATCATGGAAAAACGTGAAGAACTCTACCGCGGCAAGGCCAAGTCGGTTTACAAGACCGACGACGCCAACCGCCTGATCCTGCTGTTTCGCAACGACACTTCGGCGTTCGACGGCAAGCGCATCGAACAGCTTGATCGCAAAGGCATGGTGAACAACAAGTTCAACGCCTTCATCATGCAGAAACTCGAAGCGGCCGGCATTCCGACCCAATTCGACAAACTGCTGGGCGACAACGAGTGCCTGGTGAAGAAGCTGGACATGATCCCGGTCGAATGCGTTGTGCGTAACTACGCTGCCGGCAGCCTGGTCAAGCGCCTGGGCGTGGAAGAGGGCCTCAAGCTCAACCCCTACACCTTCGAGTTGTTCCTGAAGGACGACGCCAAGGGCGACCCGTTCATCAACGAATCCCACGTTGTGGCGTTCGGCTGGGGCACCGCCGAGCAACTGGCGCGCATGAAGGAGTTGTCCCTCAAGGTCAACGACGTGCTGAGCAAGCTGTTCGACGACGCCGGCCTGCTGCTGGTCGACTTCAAGCTGGAATTCGGTGTATTCCACGACGGCTCCATCGTCCTGGGCGACGAATTCAGCCCGGACGGCTGCCGCCTGTGGGACAAAGACACCAAGAAAAAGATGGACAAAGACCGCTTCCGCCAGGGCCTCGGTGACGTTATCGAAGCCTACGAAGAAGTCGCCAACCGTCTCGGCGTACCGCTTTAATCGACGCAAGCATCTGATAGCACGGAAAAAAATCTCTTTTGGGGTTTGCTTCCGTGAAACACACTGTTATGATGCGCGCCGTTGGAGAGATGCCAGAGTGGCCGAATGGGACGGATTCGAAATCCGTTGTACCTTCACCGGTACCTAGGGTTCGAATCCCTATCTCTCCGCCATTACATAGAAAAAGCCCCGTAGCTGAGTAAGCTACGGGGCTTTTTCGTTTTTGGCAGAGTATTTACTACAGCTCATCAAATCCATGATCAGCTCAAACGCTCAGCCGCTCTCTGATAAACCCGATCACGTTCCCGCTTATCAACAGCCACGACGAACACAGTGATTTCATGATCAATCACTTGATAGACAAGCCTATAACCGCTGCTACGTAATTTGATTTTGTAGCAGTCAGGCAGGCCATGCAGGCGGTTAGCTTCAATGCGTGGGTCATTCAGAATTTCCATCAGCTTCTTCTTGAGCTGTTGACGGATGGTGTTGCCGAGTTTTTGCCATTCCTTCAATGCGCGTGCATCAAAATCAAGGCTATAGATCATCTATAGAAACCCTTACGCGTTGAGGGGACGCCAATCGTTCCCGCACTTTGGCCAGCAAGGCTTCATCATCCTCAGTCATCAGCACAGGCTTGAAAGGCAATTGACCGCGCTCTACTACATATTGCAGGGTTTGGCGCATCAGTTCAGAAGGCGTGACGCCAAGCCTTTCCAGTTCCAGGTAGGCGCGAGCTTTCAGGTCGTCATCGATGCGGATGTTTATAGATGCCATGGAAGCGTTACTCATGTAATGACGTTTGTCGTTACATTGGCTCAGGTATGCCGTGTTGGCAAGGCTGTCTCGACGTATGGCGTTGTCTTCCAACCTCGACATCACTTCTTACCCTGTGGCTTTGACGGCGACTTTTTATCCTTCTCCTTCACCGTTTCCCTTGGTCTTTTCTTTGCCTCAGCCTCTGTCACGTACTCTCCGGTGACGGCATCACGATATCTGGTTGGCATGTAAGCTCCTTGGCAGTACGTCGCCACATGGCGACCCTTTCGAGGCTAGTTCAGGGGCGTGGGTACACAAGCTTCACTGTGCGAGTTTTCATTACGAAGCTTTTCCAAATCGGGACTTGCGATGCGCGTCCGCTGAAAATAAAAAAACCTGCCAAGCTCAATGCTTAGCAGGCTTTTCAACAGCTCTTTCTGCTCAGGCAGATTGCGCTACCAAGCTGTTACTCACATTTCGCCCCAGCACCAGCACCGTGACAAAACCTACGCCGACCAACGCCGTCGCCAGGCTCAACAGCACCGAGCTACCCATCTGGTCCACAATCCGCCCGCCGAAGAATGAACCCAAGGCAATGATCACCTGAAACAAGGCGACGAACAGCGGCATACCGCGTTCAACATCCTTGGGCGCCACGACAAACATCCAGATACTGGCGCAGGCCGGGAAGGCACCAAAGGCGAAGCCCCAGAGTGCGATCAACATCGTCGCGCCGATCAGGCCGGTGGCGAAGTAGGGGAACAGGGCGGTGCTGGTGCCGATCATCAGTGCGACCAGCAGCAGGGTGTAGCGCACGCTGCGGTTGGCGGCGAAGCCGGCAAAAATGTTACCGGCGACACCGGCTATGCCAAACATCAGCAGCAGTGAGCCAATGGTCTGGCCGTCGAAGCCGGAGCTGTTCTTGAAGAACGGCGCGACGTAGGTGTAGGCGGCAAAGTGTGCCAGGCCGATCAGCAACACTGCGATCAAACCGACCCGAGCGCGTGGGTTGATAAACAAGGCCGGCAGGTCACTGATGAGGATGGCCTTTTCCGGGTCGAGCCGCGGCAGCAAAAAGACCTGCGCCAGCAGCACGGGTACGCCTACCAGCGCGGTGACCAGGAAGGTCATGCGCCAGCCCATCAGGCCGCTGAGCCAGGTGCCGACGGGCACGCCGAGGACGGTGGCCAGGGTCACTCCCATCATGATGATCGAGGTGGCCTTCGCCACGCCCACGCCTCTGGGAGCGAGACGGCCGCTGAGGGCGATGGCGGTGGCCCAGAACCCGCCGATGCTGATGCCCAGCAGGACGCGACCGAACAGCAGCAGGCTGAAGTCACTGGCGAACGCCACGACGGTGTTGGCGATGATCATGATCAGCGTCAGGCCGATCAATAAATAGCGGCGGTCCATGGCGCCAATCATCACTGACAGCAACGGGGCGGCGAGGGCGGCCATGATGCCGGGCAGGGTGACCATCAGGCCGGCATGGCCGGCACTGATGCCGAGGTCGCTGGCGACATCATTGAGTACGCCCACCGGCAGGAATTCACTGGTCACCAGGGCGAAGGCACCCACCGCGACCGAGAGAATCGCCAGCCACTGCTGTTTGACACTTTGTTGATCATGTTCCGGGCGGCCGCTTGGGGCCTGGCTGGCACTTGGCATGGTATCGGGTTCCAGAAAGATGTGTCGCCTGAAGCCAGGCGCAGGGGAGGAGAAACTGGAGGCGATTATATAAATCGTTTTTAGCAACCACCGAGGCGCTCGTTTCGATAATAACCATCAGTACAATCGATTCGACGCTCTTTAGGCCGACAGTCAGACCACGCTTAACCTGCCAGTAAAAATGGCGCATGGTGGCAGATATCTCTTGTTGCTGTTCTTCCTCAGTGTGACGGAGCATGACCATCATGAAGACTTACCGTGAGCAGGCCGTTGGTTACCGCAGCGCATTTCTTCTGGCCGCGGCTTTATTTGCAGGCCAGGTTCTCGCATCCGGGGACGAACCGGCGCCGCCCAAGCCGAACTGCCCCAAAGGCCAGGTCTGGGATACCAAGAGCGGAAAATGCGTGCTGCAAACCAGCAAGGCCATCTCGGACGCCGACCGTACCGATTACGCGTACCGCTTGGCCAAGGATGGGCAGTACGATGAAGCGCTGGCTTTGCTCGACACCCTGCACAACCCCAACACCGCAAAGGCCCTCAACTACCGCGGTTATGCCACGCGCAAACTGGGACGCACCGATGAAGGCATCGGTTATTACCTGAAGTCTGTTGCGCTCGACCCCAACTACGCCCAGGTCCGCGAGTACCTGGGTGAGGCATATGTGATCAAGGGGCGTATGGATTTGGCGCAGGAACAATTGGCGAAAATCAAAGCCCTGTGCAGCACCAGCTGCGAAGAATATCAGGACCTGGCCGAAGCCATTGCGGCCGCGCCGCAGGCGTGACGCCGAACACTTTGGTATGCCGGTGCCGCGCTGAAAGGCTCGCCAGGGCTGCTGGTCTGCGACGAGTCTTACGGTGAGACGGCTAGCGTCTGCGGCACCAGTTCCAACACCCGGTTCCTACCTCCTTCCGCCAGCAGATAGGTGCCCCGTCCTGTCGGCACAATCGATTGCGGCGCCTTCAAGAACGACAGAATGGTCTGCTGCTTGCCCAAAGAGTCAATCAACAACAGGCGTGCCCGGTGCGTCGAGTCTTCGTTGACCCACAACCCGCGTTCATCACACATCAGGAACGTTGGCTTGTTCAAGCCCGCCAGCACCACCGGGTCGCTGCCATCATCGGTCAGTTCGCGGACCACGCCTTTTTTCTTTTCGGTATAGAGCATGCGCCCATCCGTGCAACGCACGATGGATTCGCCTTCCTCGACCTGATCGCGCAGCACGCTCAGGGACTGGTCGCTCCAGCGGTAGCGCATCAGGCGGCCGGTGGGCTTGCGGTCTTCAATGGCGTACAGGTCGTCGCCCTCGACCCACAGGCCCTGTACGTTTTCACCGCGGAACAACTCCGTGACGGCGCCGTCCTTGAGAAAGCTGACCGGCGCGCCACCTGATTCCTGGCTGAACACCCAGCCGCCACGGGTGGCGACCATGCCGTCGGGTTTGGACAGGTTGGCCACTACGACTTCGCGTTGCCCGTCCGCGTGGATCCGCACAATGCTGCCCAGCCCGTCCTTGAGTTCCTGGCTGACCATCAGCGAGCCATCGTGCAGGGGCATCAGCGATGCCGCCTTGGCCACGTCTCGATGAATCACGCTATAGCTCCAGCCGTCGCTCGCCTGCACCGGATAGAAACTCTGCCAGGCAAAAAAGCCCAGGGTAGCGAGGCATAGCGGGCCAAGGATCCATGCGCCGCAGCGCAGCGCCTGGTGTTTTTTTATTATTCGACTCATGGAGGTACGCCGGTAGGAATGGGAAAAAATAATCGAGTCGGACACCCTACCAAAGGCTGCCATTGAACTTCACCCCGGGAAAATCGGCTGTCCCCGAAAACCGTGCTTGCAGGCGACGTCCAGCCCCGGGTACATGACGTCCCATCCGCTCCCGTACGATAATGCCCCCATCCTGACAGCCACTGGCCACCCTCTCGTGATCATCAACTTCGACCTCAACGACCTTCAAGCCTTCCGCGCTGTGGTAGACAAAGGCAGTTTTCGCGGTGCCGCCGAGGCCATCCGAATCTCGCAACCGGCTCTTAGCCGACGTATCGAAAAGCTCGAATCCGCCCTCGATGTGAAGCTGTTCGAGCGCACCACCCGACGGGTCAACCTGACCATGGTCGGCCGTGCGTTCCTGCCCCAGGTGGAGCGTATTCTTGACGACCTCGACATCGCCTTGATGGGCATCAGCAATGTGGCGTCCACGCGGATGGGCAACGTCACCATCGCCTGTGTGCCGTCCACCGCTTATTACTTCATGCCCCATGTGATCTCCGAGTTTCACAAGCTCTATCCGAAGATTCGCCTGCAGGTGCTGGATGCCAGCGCCGGTGAGGTCTGCAACGCCGTGGAGAGCGGCGAGGCGGATTTCGGTGTGAGTTTCAGCGGCAGCCTGGCCGATGAAGTGGAATTCGAACTGCTGTTGCAGGAGCGCTACGTCCTGGCCTGCCGGCATGACCACCCGCTGGCTAGGCGCCAGAGTGTGAGTTGGGCTGAAGCTTACGAATACGACTACATCACCGTGGACAAGTCCTCGGGCAACCGCTTTCTGCTGGACCAGGCCCTGCGCGGCGTGCGGGTGAAGAAACCGAGTGTCTGCGAGACCCATCACGTGACCACGATGATCGGGCTGGTGGAAGCGGGGTTGGGCGTGGCGATGGTGCCATCGATTGCGATGCCGGCGGGCGAACACCCGATCCTGGTGAGTGTGCCGCTGGTGGAACCGCAGGTGATGCGCAATGTGGGCTTGATCAAGCGCCGCGGGCGGACGTTGCCGCCGGCGGCGCTGGAGTTGGAGCGGTTGGTACGGGAGATGCCGTTTCGGTCAGCGTGACACCGAGTCCAGGCCGGTGGATTGCACCACCGGTTGCGCCTCGGGTGAAGCCAGGAACTTCAGCAGTGCCTTGGCCTGGGCCGGGTGTTTGGCGTTGACCGGAATCCCCGCCGCAAAGCGTGTCACCGACTGCACGTCTTCCGGGATCTTGCCCACAAACGTCACCCCTGGTATCGGCAACAGTTCCGCCACCTGCTGCAAGCCGACCTCGTAGTCACCCTTGGCGACCTGTTCGGCCACCGGCAGGCGCTCGATCATCGTGCCTTTGGCGGGCATGCCGAGCTTCTTGAACAGTTCCTTCTCGACATACACGCCGCTGGCGCTGTCCGAATAAGCCACGGATTTGGCCTGGGTCAGCGTGGCCTTCAATTCGGCGTCAGTGCCGATCGCCGGTTTGGCCGCGCCGGCTTTCACCACCAGGCCGATACGCGAGTCCGCCAGTTCCACGCGGGACGCAGGGTCGACCTTGCCTTGCTTGATCAAGTCATCCAGCGCATAGCCGACCATGATCACCACATCGGCGGGTTCGCCACGCGCCAGACGGTTGGGAATCGCTTCCGGCGCCTTGCCCATGGACGGACCCAGGATGGTATTCAGGGTGTCGCCACTTTGTTTGGCATATTGCGGGCCGAGCAATTTATAGGCAGCGGTAAAACCACCGGAGGTCATCACGTTGAGTTCTTCGGCCTGCGCCGTCAGTGCCAGGGCGCCGAGTGCAAGGGCCGTAAGGCTGTTGAGTAGGGTGCGCATCATACGGCCTCCTGCAGCATCTGCCCGCGGGTATTGGCGCGACGGTACAGGGCCAAGGTCGAGCACAGGGCACACAGCGCGGCAAACATCATCCAGTAGGCCGGCGAAGCCTTGTCTTCGGTGACATGGATAAACCAGGTGGAGATCGCCGGGGTGAAACCACCGAAAATGGCGGTCGCCAGGCTATAAGCCAGGGAGAAACCGGCCACACGTACTTCCACCGGCATGATTTCGGTCAGGGCCGGGATCATTGCGCCGTTGTACATGCCGTACAGGAAGGAGAACCACAGCAGGGTTTCGAGCATATGCGCGAAGCTTGGCGCATTCACCACGAACGACAGCGCCGGGTAGGCGGTGATCACGGTGAGGGCGGTCATGGCCACCAGCACCGGCTTGCGCCCGAAGCGGTCGCTCAGGGTGCCGCCGATCGGCAGCCAGACAAAGTTCGACACCGCCACCAGCAACGTCACCAGCAAGGCGTCGGAAGTGCTCAGTTGCAGCACGGTCTTGCCGAAGGTCGGCGCGTAGACCGTGATCAGGTAGAACGCCGTGGTGGTCATGGCAACCATCAGCATGCCGCCGATCACCATGGTCCAGTTCTTCGCCAGGGTCGCCAGCACTTCGCGCATGCTTGGGCGATGTTTGCGGTTGGCGAACTCTTCGGTTTCCTGCAGGTTGCGTCGCAGTACAAAAATGAACGGGATGATCACGCAACCCAGGCCGAAGGGAATGCGCCAGCCCCAATCGGCAACTACAGCCGGTTCCATCCATTGGTTCAGGCCATAACCCAAGGCGGCCGCAACCACGATGGAGATCTGTTGGCTGCCGGACTGCCAACTGGTGTAGAAGCCTTTGCGGCCCGGTGTGGCCATTTCAGACAAGTACACCGACACGCCGCCCAGTTCCGCACCGGCCGAAAAACCTTGCAGCAAGCGACCCAGCAGCACCAGCAGCGGTGCCCACAGGCCAATGGTCTGATAACCCGGTACCAGCACGATCAGCAGCGTGCCGCTGGCCATGATCGACAGAGTCATGATCAACCCTTTGCGGCGACCGACGTCATCGATATAGGCACCCAGAACGATCGCGCCCAGTGGACGCATCAGGAAACCCGCGCCGAACACGGCGAAGGTCATCATTAATGACGCAAACTCATTGGCGGCGGGGAAGAACGCGGCAGCGATATAGGTGGCGTAGAAGCCGAACAGAAAGAAGTCGAACTGTTCGAGGAAGTTGCCCGAGGTAACGCGTAGGACTGCACCCACTTTCGAAGGGGCAGCGTCGGGCCGGGAAGGGCTATTCATGGTTTTTGTGTCTCCAGCGTTCTTTTTAAGAGCTTGTTTCGCTTAAGACCCGGGATAGTGGCTGACACATTTAGAAATGATAAGTGAGTTATTTGGATGAATTGATGCGTAACTGTTATCAATTGGGGCATCCGCCCAAAATGCTTGCTCTGTTCTATGCTGGATGGGTGAACCATTCTTAAGGAAGGGAGGTGGCTATGAATAATGAGCAGAAGGAACGGGATGAGCCGGAGCGTGTACAACCCCAGCGTCAGCATGAGGAGGAGAAGCCCCAGACCTGGAAGCATCCCGATGACGGCACGGAACTGTCACCGCTTGATCAGGAGATTCCGCTCAAGCCTTGAAAGGGTGTACCCCGATCAATGGATCGGGGTACATAATTCCACCAGCGTGCCATCCGGGCAACGCACATAAGACACCACTTGCCCCCAGGGCCTGGTGCTCGGTGGCGACAGCTCTGTCGCGCCATGGACGAGGGCTTTGGCGTGGGCGGCGAACACGTCCTCGGTGACGAAACCCACTTCCATTCCTAGCGGTTTGCTGGAGGTATGGGCCTGCACGTGGCCGCCGTCGAAATTCATGCCCGCCAATTCGTGGGCGGCAAACGAGAGGGTGGTTTCGCCAGTTTCCAGCTCGCCATAGGTACCCGATTCATGCAGGAAACGGCGAGTGAAACCGAAGGCTATTTCAAAGAATGCCAGGGAGGCGGCAACGTCCGGCACATAGATGATGGTGTAGGCGAATTTCATGCTTGGCAGTCCTTGCTCACAAGTGGGTAGAGGCTATTCCAGATCAAACCAGCAGTGACGTCGGAAACCCCGCCGCCAGCACCATGTAGGCGACCACCGTCGCCAGGCACAAGCCGATAAATACGCGCAGCAGTGTCCTTACGGTGGGGTTGGCGATGAATCGGACAACCCATAGACAAAACCCGGCCACGACAATGGCCAAGGCGATTATGAACAGCACGATGGTGTTCCTGTGACCTTCAAGAGCTGATTTATAGTCGCAAAGCCGCTCGATGAACAGTGTTCACATAGACGCAGCCCGGCGGCCTTTCTAAACTGCGCGTTGTCTTGGGGAGAGGGGCAGGCGCCGATGAATCGTAATGAACTACGCAAGGCCGACATCAACCTGATGGTGGTCTTCGAGGCACTGATGCTCGAACGCAACGTGACGCGGGTGGCGGAGAAGCTGTTTCTCGGCCAGCCGACCATCAGTTCGGCCCTCAACCGTTTACGCACCTTGTTCAATGACCCGCTGTTCATTCGCGTGGGTCACCGCATGGAACCGACGGCGCGGGCCGAGGAAATCATCCAGCACCTGTCGCCGGCGTTGGATTCGCTGTCGTCGGCCCTGAGCCTGACTCACGATTTCGACCCGTCCCGCAGCACCATGACCTTCCGTATCGGCCTGTCCGACGACGTCGAGTTTGGTCTGCTACCGCCGCTGTTGCGGGCTTTGCGCCAGGAAGCGCCCTTGGTGGTGTTTGTGGTGCAGCATGTGGATTACTGGCGCATCCCTGACTTGTTGGCATCCGGTGATATCACCGTCGGCATCACCCAGACCCGCGGTCTGCCGGCCAATGCCAAGCGCAAGCTGTTGCGGCATATCCGCCCGTGCCTGCTACGCGCCGATGCCTCGGACACACCGCTGACCCTCGACGAATATTGCGCACGCCCTCATGTGCTGGTGTCGCACACCGCCAACGTGTCCGGGTTTGCCGATGAATGGCTGGCCGAGATCGGCCGCAAGCGCCAGGTGGTGCTATCGGTGCCGCAATACAGCGCGCTGCCGGCGTTGCTCGCCGGCACCGACATGATCGCCAGCTTGCCGGACTACACCGCCCAGGCCATGGCCGCCAGCGGGCAGCTGTTCTGCGAGCCATTTCCGTTTGAAACCCCGACCCTCGACCTGTCCATGGTCTGGCTCAGCCACGTCGATACCGACCCGGCGGAACGCTGGATGCGCTCGCGGCTGGAGGCGTTCATGAGTGACCGCGACTCACTGGCGGCGCCGCCGGCAAAATCTTGAGAGACCCCTTGAGGGAATACTGAAAGCGCTCTGAATCAGTGCGCTTGCGTGTTATATGTATGACTCTTTTCCTACAACCATCGGGAGCTTTTAATGCCGCACCTGCATCTGGAATACACCGCCAACCTTACGGACTTGCCTGTGGAGAAAACCCTGTTGCGGCTCAACAACGTGCTGATGGCGTCCGGGCAGTTCGCTTCCGAGTTCGATATCAAGAGCCGCGCAGTGAAGGTGGAGAATTTCCAGGTGGGCACCTCGCTCAGCCCACGCGGTTTTATCGCGGTCAAGCTGTCGCTGCTTAGCGGGCGGTCGCCGCAGATCAAGCAACAGTTGTCGCAAAGCCTGTTGGCGGCCTTGCAGGACTTGGGCGAATGGCCGGCGGATGTGCAGGTTCAGCTCAGCGTGCAACTGGACGACATGGATCGTGAGTCCTACAGCAAAGTCGCAATCGGCTAAGGCTTGAAGCCGACGCCGTCACCAGGTCGAGGCGGCCTTCTGTTTCGGGTCGAAGGCCTGGCCGCCGGCGTGGCACAGGTTGATGCTCTCCAGGATCTTCTGCACATGGCCATACATGGTGGTGGCCTTGTAGGTCGGGCGCATGCCGGCCCGCGTGTTGATAAACAGCTCGTCTTCAAAGCTGGTGCGCAGCTTCTTCAGGCTGTAGCTCACGGTGGACTGACTGACGAACAGCGTTTCGGAGACCTCGGTAACGCTGCTCTGGTCATAGACGGCGATAAACACCATCAAGTCCTGCATATCGAGCTTTCTGAGCAAGTTACTGTTTAGCATCGGTTTCGTCCGTAAACCCGTTGTACCGAACTCAGTACAAGACTGCACAAAAGCTTAACGGAACGGCCGTACCAATAGAAAGCTCTGTAGGTCGTTTCTATGTTTGGTGTGGGACAAATAATGTTGGTAACACGACGTCAGTCCCCATCCGCACGCCGTCGATAGACACACCGTTCAATACCCTGTGGCAGCGGCAACCTCCTGCATCCACAGTGCCTGGTCGACTTCAATCAGCGTCGGCCCCTGGCGATCCGTGGCGGCGCGCAAGGCCGCCCGCAACGGTTCGATGCCCCGCACACTTTCGGCCGCGCAGCCCAAGGCTTTGGCCACACCGATAAAGTCCGGCGTATAGATATCTACACCCACGGGCTCAATGGCGCGGTTGACCATGTATTTCTTGATCTCTTCGTAACCCTGGTTATTCCACAGCAGCACGATGACCGGCGTGCGGGCTTCCACGGCACTGGCCAGCTCCGGCAGGCTGAACTGCAACCCGCCGTCGCCGATCAGGCATACCACCGGCTGCCCGTCGCCACGTCCCAACCAGGCGCCGATGGCGGCCGGCAAGGCATAGCCCAAGGTGCCGTAGCCAGTGGAAGAGTTGAACCAGCGACGTGGGTGGTCGAGGTTCAGGGTCAGGTTGCCGCTGTACACCGGCTGGGTGGAATCACCTACCAGCACTGCACCCGGCAGTTCATCCAGAACCGTGTCGAGCAACAACGTCTGTGCACGAGTGGCGGCATCCCAGGCCGGCGTCAGTTCCGCCCACAGGCGGGCGACTCGTTGGCCGCCCCAGGTCGAATCGCGGGTCGGCAATACCTGTTTGTGCAAGTCGTCGAGCAAGGCTGCGGCGGCGATTTGCGCGTCGGCCACCAGCGCCACCTGGGGCGGGTAGTTGCGCACGGTCTGGTCGGCGTCGATGTCGATACGCAGCAGCGCCCCTGGGATCTCGAAGCCACCGGCGAAGGTCACGTCATAGTCGGTTTCCGCCAGCTCCGTGCCGATCGCCAGCACCACATCGGCCTCGGCCACCAGCGCGCGTGTGGCGGGCAGGGTCTGGGTCGAGCCGATCAGCAGCGGATGGGAGGAGGGCAGCATGCCCTTGGCATTGATGGTCAGGGCTACCGGTGCGCCGAGGATTTCGGCCAGGCGCGTCAACTCAGGCGCGGCCTCGATGGCACCGCCGCCCGCCAGGATCAGCGGGCGTTTTGCTGCGCCAAGCAACTGGCCCATCTGCTTGACCGACGCGGGTGCCGCGCCGGCTCGCGCCACGCTGACGGGCGTACAGTCGAGCAATGCATCGGCGTTTTCCACCAGTACGTCCAGCGGAATTTCGATATGCACGGGGCGCGGTCGACCGGCCTGGAAGACGGCAAAGGCCCGTGCCAGGACGCCCGGCAATTCTGCGGCCGACATCAAGGTATGGGAGAACGCCGCCACGCCCGCAATCATCGCGCTCTGGTTGGGCAGTTCGTGCAACTTGCCGCGCCCGCCGCCCAATTGGCTGCGCGATTGCACGCTGGAAATCACCAGCATCGGGATCGAGTCCGCGTAGGCTTGGCCCATGGCGGTGGTGATATTGGTCATGCCGGGACCGGTGATGATGAAGCACACGCCTGGCTTGCCGCGGGTACGCGCGTAACCATCAGCCATAAACCCGGCACCCTGTTCATGGCGCGGGGTGACGTGACGGATGCCGGAGCGTGCCAGGCCGCGGTACAGCTCCACGGTGTGCACGCCGGGAATGCCGAACACCTGGTCCACGCCGTAGCGTTCCAGGAGATTGACCAGTACTTCGCCGCAGGTCGCCATACATGTCGCTCTTGTGAGGGTTTCGAGGCGGTATTGGAGCGGCTGGGCGGTAGCGGCAACAATCGATAAAAAGTCATACTAGCCATGTCCTCACGTCATGGCTCAATTGCGATGAAACGTCTTCCTCCGCTGCCCGCCCTGCACACGTTCTGCGTCACCGCCCAGTGTTGCAACTTCACCCGCGCCGCCGAGCAATTGCATATCACCCAAGGCGCGGTGAGCCGGCAGATTGCCGGGTTGGAAAGCCACCTCGGCTACGCCTTGTTCCAGCGCCAGGCCCGGGGCTTGAGCCTGACCGAAGAGGGCCGTGAATGGTCGCTGCGCGTACAGCAAGTATTTGGCTTGATCGTGGATGCGCTGGAGCAGATCGGCGATCGTCGCGAAATCCTGCAACTCAAGGCGCCCACCTGTGTCATGCGTTGGTTGCTGCCACGCCTGATGCAATGGCAGCGTGAACGTCCGGATGTGCCGGTGGAGCTCACCACCACCGTGGCCTACACCGTGGATTTTCGCCGCGAGTCATTCGACGCGGCGGTGATCTACGCGCCCATCGCCGAGCCACCTGCCGAAGCGCGGCATTTGTTTGATGAGCAACTCACGCCGGTCTGCGCTCCCGCCTTGCTCGGTGGTTTGCGGGCACCGGCCGACTTGCAGCAACAGGTGCTGCTGCACCCTACCCGGGATGGGCGGGATTGGGCGTTGTGGTTGAAAGCAGCGGATACGCGGCTGAGCAATCTGGCCCAGGGGCATCATTTCGAGACCTTGGATCTGGCCATGACGGTGGCGTCACAAGGTTCAGGCGTGGCGATCGGTGATAGCGCGTTGATTGGCGAGGATGTCACGGCCGGCAGGCTGGCGATGCCGTTTGAACTGCGGGTGCCGACGGGGATGGGGTATTACCTGGTGCGCCCACCGGGCGCCGAGCTGTCGGCAGGCCTTGAAGCACTAATGGAATGGCTGGCGAATCAAGCAAAACCCACCGCGACCTGACTTGTAGTGAGCGGGCTTGCCCCGCGCTGGGGGGGCGCAGCCGCCCCAAACCAGGCGCTCGAGCTCTACCTGGAAGAACGCGGTGCCTGGATTAGG
>NZ_JBNPJV010000033.1:0-18309 GCF_050312585.1 Pseudomonas sp. R19M | reverse complement strand
GCGGCGCCCTTGTTGGGGCGGCTTCGCCCCCCAGCGCGGGACAAGCCCGCTCACTACTGCCTACCTCGTTGAAGGAGAAATATCATGCAAGTATTCAGTGTTGAAGGAATGACCTGTGGCCATTGCGTCCGGGCCGTGACCCAGGCGGTGCAAAGCCAGGACCCGGCGGCGAGTGTGAAGGTCGACCTGGCGGCCAAGGAAGTCGGGGTTGAAAGCCGTTTGTCTGCCGAGCAGGTGATCAGCCTGATCAGTGAGGAAGGCTACAGCGCCAGGCTCGCTTGAATTTTCTGATAGTTAGCGAGCTAACTTAATGTTCATGACACCCAAGCGCGGCTAGACTGTCGAGCTGCCGACTCACTTGGGTGTCTGATGAACCTCCGCATAATCCTGATTCTGGGCGCCTTGAGCGCCTTTGCGCCGTTGGCGATCGATTTCTACTTGCCCGGCTTTCCGGCTATGGCCACGGCCTTCGCGACCGACGAGAAGCATATCCAGCTGACCCTGGCGGTGTATTTCGGCGGCTTGGCCATCGGCCAATTGATCTACGGTCCGCTGGCGGACCGGTTTGGCCGACGCGGCCCACTGCTCAGCGGTGTGACCTTGTTCACCCTGGCCTCATTCGCGTGCGCCTATGCGCCGTCGCTGGAGTGGCTGATCGGTGCGCGTTTCGTCCAAGCCCTCGGCGGATGTGCGGGCATGGTGATTTCCCGTGCGGTGGTCAGCGACAAATGTGATGCCGTGGGCTCGGCCAAGGTGTATTCGCAACTGATGCTGGTGACCGGCCTGGCACCCATCCTCGCGCCGTTGGCGGGCGGGGTGATGGTCGGCCTGTGGGGCTGGCAGTCGATCTTTTTGGCGCTATCGATGTTCAGCGTGATGGCGGCCCTGGCTGTCGCGGTCGGATTGCCGGAAACCTTTCCGGCCGACAAGCCGCGCCAGCCGCTCTCCGGCTCGCTGCGCCGCTACGGTGCTCTGCTGTCGGATCGGGTCTACCTCGGCTACGCCCTTACCGGGGGGATCTCGATTGCCGGGATGTTTGCCTACATCGCCGGTTCACCGTTCGTGTTCATCAAGCTCTATGGCGTGGCCCCGGAGCATTACGGCTGGCTGTTCGGTTCCAATGCCGCAGGTTTCATTCTGGTGGCGCAACTCAATGCACGGCTGCTGTCCAAGCGCGGCCCGGCGTTTCTGTTGTCGCGTACGGTGTGGGTGTACGTGCTGGCGGCGTTGACTTTGCTCGGTATCGCCGCGTTGCGTACCGAAGCGTTGTGGCCATTGCTGGTGCCGCTGTTCATTTGCATCGCAAGCCTGGGTTGCATTTTGCCCAACACCTCGGCCTGTGCCATGGCCGGGCAGGGGGCGCGGGCCGGCAGTGCGTCGGCGTTGCTCGGCTGCATTCAGTTTGGTGTGGCGGCGGGGGCTGCTTCGTTGGTCGGCGTGTTGCACGACGGCACGGCCATGCCGATGGCGATGGTCATCAGCTTGTGCGGTGTCTTGGCGGTGACGGTGGCGGTGTCGACCCAGCGCCTGCAACGGGCCAGGGCCATGCAGGCGCAGGTCTGACGTGCGGATCAGCCGGCGGCGTAGTGCTGCTGGCTGAGGGGAATGTGGTGGGGCGCCTGGATTCGGGCTTTCAGGGTGTCGGCAAAAGCTCGGGCTTCGGCCTCACTGCGAAAGGTAATGGCTTTTTGGTCCAGGCGGACTTCCCATTGGGATTTTGCTAACGCTTTTATCAGGATCTTCATTGCTGACTTCCTCACGTAAAAGAATCGTGGCAAAGGCGGCCAATATAAACCCGAATGCGCGCGTAAATATGACAAAGATCAACTCTCGGACTAATGGTGTCGTCCATTACCCACGTGAATAATGGACGCCTCCGACCGCTGTTATTCAGAACCCTTCGAGCACGATCTTGCCCTTGGCCTTGCCGCTTTCCAGCAGGGCGTGGGCGCGTCGCAGGTTCGCTGCGTTGATCACGCCGAAGTGTTCGCCGACCGTGGTTTTCAAGGTGCCGGCATCGATCAGTTGAGCGACGCGATTGAGCAGGTTGTGTTGTTCGATCATGTCAGGGGTCTCGAACATCGAGCGGGTGTACATGAACTCCCAATGCAGCGACAGGCTCTTGCGCTTGAGCTTGCTCACGTCCAGCGCCTTGGGGTCGTCGATCAGCGCCAGCTTGCCTTGAGGTAGCAGGGCCTCGACCAGTTGGTCCAGGTGATGGTCGGTCTGGGTCAGGCTGGCAACGTGGGTCACCTGCGGGTGGCCGGCGGCTTTCAAGGCTTCGCTCAGTGGTTGGCTGTGGTCGACCACCAGATCGGCGCCCAGCGCCTTGGCCCATTCCTGAGTCTCGGGGCGCGAGGCCGTGCCGATGACTTTCAGCGCGGTGAGCCGGCTGGCCAGTTGGGTCAGGATCGAACCTACGCCACCGGCCGCGCCAACGATCAGCAAGCTCTGGCCCTGGTCTTCCTGACCTTCACGGATTTGCAGGCGCTCGAACAGCAGCTCCCAGGCGGTGATGGCGGTCAGCGGCAGCGCGGCGGCTTCGGCGAAACCCAGGCTCTTGGGCATATGCCCGACGATGCGCTCATCCACCGTGTGCAGCTCACTGTTGCCACCCGGGCGCACCAGCGAACCGGCGTAGAACACTTTGTCGCCGGCCTTGAACAGCGTCACGTCGCTGCCGACCGCCTTGACCACACCGGCCACGTCCCAGCCCAGCACCTTGGCGGCGCCATTTTCCGGGGCGACGTTGTGGCGCACCTTGGTGTCCACCGGGTTGACCGAGATGGCTTTGACTTCTACCAGCAAGTCGCGTGGGCCGGCGACGGGCTCCGGCAGTTCGATGTCTTGCAGGGATTGGGGATCGTTGATCGGCAGTGAGGCGTAGTAGGCAATGGCTTTCATGGGGGCTCCGGAAAAGGGCGGCAATCAGGCGAGAAATTTCAGGCGCTTGAGTTCGAAGTGTTCGAGGACATCCGCGGCTTTGGCGCGGAAACTCTGGATATGTGCACTCTGGTCGTGGTCGGCCAGCGCCGCATCGTCGCTCCAACGTTCGAGCATGTAGAAAGTTTCGGGGTGTTGCAGGTCCTGGTGCAGGTCGTACTGCTCGCAACCGGCTTCGAGGCGGGTCGGTTCCAGCAGGCCGCGCAGCAGGGTTTCCAGCGTGGCCTGTTGGCCGGGTTTGGCAACCAGCGTGGCAATGACATTAAAGGCGGCAGACATACTCAACTCCTGGCACGTGATAAGCGGTGGATAGATGATTGGCTATTTCCCGTGAAGGAAAAAGCGGCTAAAACAGCAGGCTGTTTCAATAAATTTTTGATAATGAGCGAGAACACATGCTGCGCTTCGATGATTTGCAGCTGTTTGTGCGCGCGGCGGACCTGGGCAGCCTGTCTGCCGCGGCGAGGGTCATGGACCTGTCGCCTGCGGTGGCCAGCGCTGCGCTCAAGCGCATCGAACAGCAACTGGGCACGCGCTTGTTGGCGCGCTCGACGCGCAGCCTGCGGTTGACCGCCGAAGGTGAAGGTTTCCTGGAATACGCCCGTGCCGCATTGAGTTCGCTGGACGAAGGACGGCGCTTATTGGCCAGTGGCCAGGACCATGTCAGCGGCGTGTTGCAATTGTCGGCGCCCTCGGACTTCGGGCGTAACCAGCTGTTGCCATGGCTGGATGAGTTCCAGCGTGAATACCCGCAACTGGCGGTGCGCCTGTTGCTGGGCGATCGCATTGCCGACCTGTTCCGCCAGCCTGTCGATATTGCCTTGCGCTACGGCGAGCCCGAGGATTCGAGCCTGATTGCACTGCCCATCGCCCCGGACAATGTTCGCGTGCTGTGTGCCGCCCCCAGCTACCTCGCCCGGCATGGCGAGCCCCGGCACCTGGAGCAACTGGCCCAGCATAATTGCCTGCTCTATATGCTCGGCAGCCGAGTCCACGATCGCTGGAGTTTTCACGACGGCCGGCGTGAAGTGAGCCTGACGGTGGCCGGCGACCGTTTCAGTGACGATGCCGACGTCGTTCGTCGCTGGGCTGTCGCGGGTGTCGGCATTGCCTACAAGTCCTGGTTGGACGTGAGCACGGATGTGCTGGCCGGGCGTTTGCGGGTGATCCTGCCGGAGCTGCGGGGGGAGCGCACACCGCTCAACCTGCTATGTGCCCACCGTGCGCAATTGAGCAAGCCGATCAACTTGCTGCGGGAAATGCTGGTATCCCGTTGTGCGACATTGACTGCGCAATGGTCGGAGCGCTTGAACCCTGGGCAATAGCTTCCACCACAGCAGGAAATTTCACTCAGATCCTGTCCCTATCTGCAGCGTCAGACCCGGCGGTGCGTGCGGGGTGCGCACCTATACTTTGGCGCCAACCGCAGCAGATAAATGATTCAACAGGGAGTGAATACGTGGAAGAAGCACCTTGCATCAGTCAGATCGCCAGCTTGCTCGCCGAGCCTAAACGTACGGCCATGCTCTGGGCCTTGATGGACGGTTCCGTGAAATCTTCAGAGGAGTTGGCGCTGCTCACCGGGTTGTCCGCCGCGTCGGCCAACGCCCATTTGGCTCGGCTGACCGCAAGCGGCCTGCTGCTCACCGAGGCCCGACGCGGCAAGCGCCTGTTTCGTGTGGCGGCTGCCGATGTGAGTGCCGCCATCGACGCGCTGGCCAGTACCACCATGGCCAGCGCCGCCCGTAGCCGCCCGTCTGTTTCGCCACCGGCGTTGGTGGCGCCGCCGCTGTTGCGCCGTGCCCGGTTGTGCCATGGGCACCTCGGTGGGGAGTTGGCGGCGGGGTTGTATCAGCGCATGTTGGCGGCGGGCTGGATTGAGCGTCACGAACAACGCATCGAGGTCACGGTCAAGGGCGCGCAATGCCTGGCAGACCTGGGTATTTTTACTCAGGCGCTGGCGTCGCCGCTGGTCTGCGACTGTTTCGACTGGAGCCAGCCACAACCCCACTTGGGTGGCGCCTTGGGCGTGGGGCTGCTGCAACTGTTCCTGCAGTCGAACTGGATCAGTGTGATCAACGAGTTTCGGGCCTTGTTGGTGAACGACGTCGGGCTTGCACACATCCTGTTGATCGCGGCGCCCGAGCAACCCTGACGCCCGTGGGCCGGCGTCGTTCAGGGTTTCGATCAGGTCGCATCCAGCAATAACCCGCGCCAATGATGCCGCACACTGACCGAGGGATTTTCATACTGGGGGTGCGGCATGGGTTTACAGGGCTATAGCGCGGCGGAGCGTCTGGAACGGTTGCCCATCAGCGGCTACCACCGAATCATCTTTATCATTATCGCCCTGGCGTTTTTCTTCGACTCCATGGACTTGGCGATGATGACCTTCCTGTTAGGTTCCATCAAAACCGAGTTTGGCCTGAGCACGGCCCAGGCCGGGTTACTGGCCAGTTCGAGCTTTTTCGGCATGGTGGTCGGCGCCTCGTTGTCGGGCATGTTGGCTGATCGCTTTGGCCGTAAGCCGGTGTTCCAGTGGAGCATCGTGTTATGGGGCATTGCCAGCTACCTGTGTTCCACGGCGCAGACGCTGGAGATGCTGACGTTGTTTCGCATCTTGCTGGGGATCGGCATGGGCATGGAATTCCCGATTGCCCAGTCGATGCTGTCGGAGCTGATTCCGGCCAAGGGGCGTGGTCGGTACATTGCGTTGATGGATGGCTTCTGGCCGCTGGGGTTTGTGGCGGCGGGTGTGCTGTCTTACTTCCTGCTGCCGGTGATTGGCTGGCGTGACATCTTCCTGGTATTGGCGGTGCCGGCGGTGTTTGTACTGGCGATTCGGTTTTTTATCCCGGAGTCGCCGCGTTGGCTGGAGCAGGCCGGGCGGCATGCGGCTGCCGACCAGGTCTTGCAGGGTATCGAACAGAACGTGCGTGCTTCATTGGGCCGCGTCGATTTGCCGGAGCCGATCCGCCTGCCACGCGTGGAAAGCACGCCGGGGACGTTTTTTTCGGCATTCCAGCAGTTGTGGTCGGCGCAGTATCGCCAGCGCACGATGATGATCTGGTGCGTCTGGTTCTTTGCCTTGCTCGGTTTTTACGGCCTGACTTCGTGGCTGAGTGCATTGCTGCAGCAGTCAGGTTTTGCGGTGACCCAGTCGGTGTATTACACCGTGATCATTTCCCTGGGCGGCATCCCCGGGTTCCTGATGGCCGCCTGGTTGGTGGAGCGCTGGGGGCGTAAGCCGGTGTGCGTGGTGACCTTGCTCGGCGGCGGGGTGATGGCGTTTGTGTATGGGCAGAGCGCGGTATTCGGCGGCAATGTCGGTTTGCTGATCACCTCGGGTTTATTGATGCAGTTCTTTCTGTTTGGCATGTGGGCGGTGCTGTACACCTACACGCCGGAGTTGTATCCCACCTCGGCACGGGCGACCGGCTCGGGGTTCGCCTCGGCGATTGGTCGGGTCGGCTCATTGCTGGGGCCGTTGGTGACGGGGTTGGTGTTCCCGGTTACCGGGCAGGGCGGGGTGTTTGCCTTGGGCGCGCTGTGCTTTGCAGTGGCGGCGCTGGTGGTGTGGGTATTCGGGATGGAGACGAAGGGCAAGACTCTGGAAGAGCTGACGCAAGCCTGAAGTTGATGAGCACAGTGTGAGAGGGGGGCAGCCCCCTCTCACCTGTCGAGCCGCATTTACTCCGTTATGGCTTTACCAGGCGCGCATCCAGGCTGTTCTGTGCCAGGCGCTTGGCCTGGTCCTGGGTCATGCCCAGCGAGGTGTACAGCGCGTGGAAGTTCTCGGTGACATAACCGCCGAAGTACGCCGGGTCATCCGAGTTAACCGTCACCTTCACGCCACGCTCAAGCATGTCGAGGATGTTGTGCTGGGCCATGTCGTCGAACACACACAGTTTGGTGTTGGACAGCGGGCACACGGTCAATGGGATCTGCTCGTCGATGATGCGCTGCATCAGGCGCTCGTCTTCGATGGCCCGCACGCCATGGTCGATACGCTGGATTTTCAGCAGGTCGATGGCTTCCCAGATGTACTCGGGCGGGCCTTCTTCACCCGCGTGGGCCACGGTGAGGAAGCCTTCGTGGCGGGCACGGTCGAACACGCGCTGGAACTTGCTCGGCGGGTGACCCATCTCCGAACTGTCCAGGCCCACGGCCACGAATGCATCACGGAACGGCAGGGCCTGGTCGAGGGTTTTCTCGGCCTCGGCTTCGCTCAGGTGGCGCAGGAAGCTCAAGATCAAACCGCTGGTGATCCCCAGTTGCTGCTCACCATCTTTCAGTGCGGCGGCGATGCCGTTGAGCACCACTTCGAACGGCACACCACGGTCGGTATGGGTTTGCGGGTCGAAGAAGGGTTCGGTGTGGATCACGTTCTGTGCTTTGCAGCGCAGCAGGTAGGCCCAGGTCAGGTCGTAGAAGTCCTGGGAGGTGCGCAGCACGTCGGCGCCCTTGTAATACAGGTCGAGAAATTCCTGCAGGTTGTTGAAGGCGTAAGCCTTGCGCAGGGTTTCGACGTCGTTCCACGGCAGCGCAATCTTGTTGCGCTCGGCCAGGGCGAACAGCAACTCAGGCTCCAGCGAGCCTTCCAGGTGCAGGTGCAGTTCAGCCTTGGGCAGGGCGTTGAGCCAATCGTACATGTCTAGTTTCTCATCAGGTGCAATGGCGGCATTCTACAGGCCATGGACGAAATATTTGGCAAAACCTGACCAGCAGGAGAGTTTTGCTTTGTTCACGCCAGAGCTGTGTGAACTAAGGTGTAACGAAACATTAGCGATGTGCCGTAGTCTTTACCCCATCAATGACTGATTAGCTGTTTGATAAGGCCCGGAATGCTCACATCCCTCAAGCAAGAAAAATTCATGCTCCTGGCGCTGGTTGCCGCCATCGCCGCCTACCCGCTGGAGCACTGGATGCTCCACAGCGGACAAATGGTCGCGTTGCTCGCCGGCCTGGCCCTGATCGTTTTTATCGTAATGGCTTCGATGCGCGTGGCCCATCACGCCGAACAATTGGCGGAAAAGGTCGGCGACCCCTACGGCACCATGATCCTGACCCTGGCCGCCGTGCTGGTGGAAGTGGTGATCCTGGCGATCATGATGAGCAACGAGCCGTCGCCCACCCTGGTGCGCGACACCATCTATTCGGCGGTGATGCTCGACATCAACGGCATCCTCGGCCTGGCCGCGCTGATGGGCGGCATCAAGCACGGGGAGCAGTCCTACAATGACGATTCGGCGCGCACCTACAGCGTGATGATCCTCACCGCCATGGGGGTGTCGATGGTGGTGCCGGAATTTATCCCCGAAGCTGACTGGAAAATCTACTCGGCGTTTACCATTGGCGCGATGGTGTTGCTCTACACCTTGTTCCTGCGCATGCAGGTGGGGCCGCACAGTTATTTCTTCAGCTACAGCTACCCGGAAAAGCGTCGTAAGAAACAGCCGGAAGAACACCAGGAGCCGCCGATCAATCTGGCGTTCTCCATCGGTACGTTGGTGTTTGGGGTGATTGTGATTGGCGCATTGGCCGAGGTGATGTCCAAGACCCTCGACCTGGGCCTGGAAGGCACGGGCGCGCCGCCGGTGATTACGGCGATCGTAGTCGCGGCCATTTCGGCCGCGCCGGAAATCCTCACCGCGTTGCGCGCCGCCTTGGCCAACCGCATGCAGTCGGTGGTGAACATCGCGTTGGGCGCTTCGTTATCGACGGTGATCCTGACTGTGCCGGTAATGGAGGCCATGGCGCTCTACACCGGCCAGCCGTTTCAGATGGCGATGACGCCCGTGCAAACGGTGATGGTGTTTATCACGCTGATCGTCAGCGCGATCAACCTCAACGATGGCGAAACCAACGCCATCGAAGGGATGACCCATTTCGTGTTGTTCGCGACCTTTATCATGTTGTCGCTGTTGGGTTTGTAATCAGCCGGCGATCAACTGCCGTGCCGCCTGGGTGTGATCGGCAATCAAGCCTTTCAGATCCAGGCCCTCGACCTGGCCGTCGATGACCCGCCATTGGCCGCCGACCATGACCCGATCTGCACGATCCGCGCCGCACAACAGCAGCGCCGAGATCGGGTCGTGGCTGCCGGAAAAACGCAGTTCATCGAGCTTGAACAGCGCCAGGTCGGCCTGCTTCCCGACCGCCAACTCACCGATATCCGTACGCCCAAGCAATTGCGCCGAGCCTTTGGTGGCCCAGCCCAGCACGCCTTCAGGGGTGATTTTTTCCGCACCATAACGCAGGCGTTGGATATACAGGGCCTGACGGGCCTCAAGGATCATGTTCGACGCATCGTTGGACGCAGAACCGTCCACGCCCAGGCCAATGGGCGCGCCAGCGGCGAGCAGGTCCAGGGTGGGGCAGATACCCGAGGCCAGGCGCATATTTGAACTGGGGCAATGGCAGATACCGGTGCCGGCGGCACCCAGGCGTGCGATCTCGTCGGGGTTGAAATGGATGCCGTGGGCCAGCCACGTGCGCGGGCCGAGCCAACCGACACTGTCGAGATAGTCCACGGTGCGCAGGCCGAAACGTTGCAGGCAGAAGTCTTCTTCATCCAGGGTTTCCGCCAGGTGCGTATGCAGGCGGACGTCGAGCGTGTCGGCCAGTTCGGCGCTGGCTTGCATGATTTGCGGGGTGACGGAAAACGGCGAGCAGGGCGCCAGGGCTATCTGGATCTGCGCGCCCTCGCCACGCTCGTGGTAGGTGTGGATCAGGCGTTGGCTGTCTTCGAGGATCACTTGGCCCTGTTGGACGGTCTGCTGCGGTGGCAGCCCACCGTCGGCTTCGCCCAGGCTCATGGAACCGCGGGTCAGCATGGCGCGCATACCCAGTTCACGCACGCTCTGCACTTGCACGTCGATGGCGTTTTCCAGGCCGTCGGGGAACAGGTAGTGGTGATCCGCTGCCGTGGTGCAGCCCGAGAGCAGCAATTCGGCCAGCGCGACCTTGGACGCCAGCGCGAGTTTTTCCGGAGTCAGTCGCGCCCAGACCGGGTAGAGGGTTTTCAGCCATGGGAACAACGGCTGATTGACCACGGGCGCCCAGGCGCGGGTCAAGGTCTGGTAGAAGTGGTGGTGGGTGTTGATCAGCCCGGGAAGAACGACATGTTCGCGAGCATCGAACACCTGTGCACAGGGCTGCGCGGGCTCTTGCCCTGGAGCCAGCAGTTCGGCAATCACGCCGTCTTGCAGCACCAGGCCGCCACGGGCGTCGAGGCCGTTGGCAGTGAAAATTGCGAGGGGGGTTTTTAACCAGATACGGGTCGCAGGCATTGGCCGGCTCCTCTGAATGATGGGTTCAGGTTTGCCAGCTCAGTGTTGCCCTGTCTGCTGATCCAGGGTCGCCGGTGAAGGCGAGGAGGCAGTCTACGCGTGGAGCGTTATCGGCCGCAATCGGTCGATAACGCTCCACAGGGTTTACCAGGCGATGGTATCGCCCTTGTAGTCGATGAAGTGATGGCCGCCTTTGCCGGTGTAGGCGTTCACCTGGTCCACCAGGCCGCGTACGCTGGTGTCGACATCGATGTGCGCGTCTTCCCCGCCCATGTCGGTCTTCACCCAGCCCGGGTGCAGCGACAGCACGGTGAGCTTGTGATCGCCGAGTTGAGTGATGAAGCTGTTGGTCATGGAGTTGAGCGCGGCTTTGCTGGCTTTGTACAGCGCCAGGTCCGAGCCGTCGGGAATGGTCACGCTGCCCAGCACCGAACTCATGAACGCCAGTACGCCACTGTCCTGACGGATCCGCCCGACAAAGCGTTGGGCCAGGTTGATCGGCGCCACGGCGTTGGTGAAGAACAATTGGCCGACTTCTGCCAGTGTGGCGTGGCCCGGCTCCTGATTGGCCGGGCCCTTGACGCCGGCATTGACGAACAGCAGGTCGAAGGTGCGGTCCTTGAGGCGCTGGCTCAAGGCGATCACGGCTTGTTGATCATCCATATCCAGCTTCTCGATATGCACCGGGCCCAATGCTTTCAGGGCATCGGCCTTGTTCGGATCACGCACGGTGGCGGTCACGTCCCAGCCGTCCTGAAGCAATTGCTTGACCAGGCCAAGGCCCAGCCCGCGCGAGGCGCCGATGATCAATGCGGTTTTTGGCGTAGACATGAAGGCTTCCTTTGGAGTCGCGGTTCAGTGAATTCGGCTGACCACATTACCCCAGGCTTGGGCAAATGGGATCAAGTGTGGTTGAGCAAAAAACGTACAGTGCTCGCAACCCCTTGTGACAGAAGGGTTACAGGTCGATGTGCTCAGGTTATCCACAGGCAGGTGCACAGTACATGTGGGCAGTTTCAACGTTGTAGCAGGATGCGCCCACGGCTGAGGTCGGCGAGTTGGGTTTGCAGGGTATCGATGTGAGCCTCGCCCAGTGCGAGCTGCAGTTCGACGCCATTGGCGGTGAAGTGTTCGTCCACCACCAAGCCGCCCAGATCGGCGACGCGCAGTTTCACCAGGTTCAACTCGGAGAACCCGCAGGCACAGCTAAGCGGTACACGGCTGATCAGTTCGATGCGCTCGGCATTCTGCAGGCATTTGTTCGCGCCACCCCCATAGGCACGGGCCAGGCCGCCTGTACCCAACTGGATACCGCCGTACCAGCGAATCACCAGCACGGCGACCTGATCAAACCCCTGGGCTTCGATAGCCGCCAGGATCGGCCGCCCGGCCGTGCCGCCTGGTTCGCCATCGTCATTGCTACGGTACTGATCGGCGAGCTTCCAGGCCCAACAGTTGTGCGTGGCGTTGAGGTCGCTGTGTTGCTCGAAGAACGCCTGGGCGTCCTGCGGGCAGGTGATCGGCGCGGCGAGAGTGATAAAGCGGCTTTTGCGGATTTCTTCACGAAATTCGCAAAGGCCGGTGAGCGTGAAAGGCATAAGTCGCTTCGTTCAGAGGGCTGGCTTGATGCCACAGCCTTTGAGAATGATATGGATCAGGTTGGTGCCGGCGTCTTCCATATCCTGCTTGGTCAGCTTGGTACGGCCGGTCACGCGGCAGATTTGCGTTGCGAAGTCGGCATAGTGCTGGGTGCTGCCCCACAGCAGGAAGATCAGGTGCACGGGGTCGATGGGGTCCATCTTGCCTGCCTCGATCCAGGCCTGGAACACCGCCGCCCGGCCGCTGAACCAGGCGCGGTAGTCTTGGCTGAAGTATTCGGTCAGGCATTCACCGCCACTGATGATCTCCATGGCGAAGATCCGCGAGGCTTGCGGGTGTCGCCGGGAAAATTCCATCTTGGTGCGGATGTAGCGGGTAAGGGCCACCGCCGGGTCGTCCTCGGCGGTCAGCGCGTTGAAGGTGCTGTCCCACAGTTCGAGGATGTTGCTGAGCACGGCGATATACAGGCCCAGTTTGTTGGTGAAATAGTAATGCAAGTTGGCCTTGGGCAGCCCGGCACTCGAGGCGATAGTGTTCATGCTGGTGCCTTTGTAGCCGTGGCGCGCGAACTCATCTTCAGCTGCTTGAAGAATCGCTTGTTCGTTCTTTTGTCGAATGCGGCTGGCGGGCTTGCCGGCGTGGTGGCTGTGGGCAGGAACTTCGAGGCTCATGGAGGTTTCCGTGCTGATCGATAGAGGCGACGTGTGCACAGATAACCCACCCTCAAGCCTCAGACAAGTCCCGATGCAATAAAACCCTTAAAGCAGTTACAGCGTGTCGCTTTGCGCTGTGTGATTTGCGGCAATGTGCGTGGCTTTGGCTTCGGGCAATAACAGGCACAACAGGATGGCGGTCAGGCCGCCGCTGGTGATGGCCGAGTCGAACAGGTTCTGCACCAGGGGCGGCATCAAATGCAGCAGGTTGGGTTGGGCGGCGATACCCAGGCCCACGCCAAACGAGGTGGCGATGATCAGCATGCTGCGTCGGTCCAGCGGCGCCTGGGCGAGGATGCGCACACCGGCGGCGGCCACGCTGCCGAACATCACCAGGGTTGCACCGCCCAGCACCGGCTTGGGGATTTGCTGCAGCACGGCGCCAATCAGCGGAAACAAACCGAGACAGAACAGCAAGACGCCTATGTATAAACCGACGTAGCGGCTGGCCACGCCGGTGAGCTGGATGACGCCGTTGTTCTGGGCAAAGGTGGTGTTGGGAAAGGCGCTGAACGTCGCGGCGATCATGCAACTGACACCATCGCCCAATACGCCACCCTTGAGTCGGCTTATATAAGAAGGGCCGCTGATAGGTTGGCGGGCAATCATGCAATTGGCGGTGAGGTCACCCACGGTTTCGATGCTGCTGATCAGGTAAATCAGCGCGATCGGCAGGAAAGCGCTCCAGTCGAAATTGAAACCAAAGCGAAACGGGATCGGCAAGCTGATCACGGGCAAGTCGGGCAGGGCTTGAGGGACCAGCTTGCCGCTCAGCCACGCCGCAAGGCTGCCGAGGGCCAGGCCGATGATGATCGCCGAGAGACGCACCCACGGCGTGTTCGAGCGATTGAGCAGGATGATCGTCAGCACCACGAACAGGCCCAGGGCCAGATTGCCGGGAGCGCCGAAGTCCGGTGCGTTGAAACCTCCGCCCAGGTCGGTGATGCCCACCTTGATCAGGCTGATGCCGATCAGCGTGATGACAATCCCGGTCACCAACGGCGTGATTACCCGGCGCAACTGGCCGATGAAACGGCTCAACAGAATCTGCACCGCGGCGCCGAAAAAGCACACGCCGAAGATCATCGCCATGATGTCCTCCGGGCTGCCGCCGCGTTGTTTGACCAGGAAACCCGCCGACAGCACCGCACCGAGAAACGCAAAACTGGTGCCTTGCAGGCAGATCATGCCGGCGCCTATCCCAAACGGCCTACGCGCCTGGATGAAGGTCCCTACACCGGAGACCATGAGCGCCATGCTGATCAGGTAGGGCAAATGGGCGGTCAGGCCCAACGTGGAGCCGATGATCAGCGGCGGGGTGATGATGCCGACGAAGGCGGCCAGCACGTGTTGCAAGGCGGCCAGGCAGGCGGCAGCGGGTTTTGGCCGGTCGTTGAGGCCGTAGATCAGGTCATTGGTGTTGGCGGAATCTGGTGGCATGGCGGGCAAACTCAAGGCGGACGGTTCAAGGTCCTGGCTCTCTTGCAAAAAGCTGTCCAGTTGCTCAGCTTTTTTGTGCGAGGCCCGAGTTAGCGCGTTGCGGCCAGGCTTTCGAGGAAGCTTTCCAGCACCAAATGAGGGCGCCGGCCCTTGCGCGTGACCGATGCCAGGCTTAAATCGTAAAAGCGTGTAGCCGGTTTCAGCGCACGTAGTCGGCCTTGTTGTACCCAGAGGCTGGCGTAGTGGTCGGGCAGATAACCGATGTAACGCCCGGTGAGGATCAGGAACGCCATGCCTTCGCGGTCCGATGCGCTGGCGGTGCAGTTGAGGGCCTGATAATGGGCCTGGATCTCGGCGGGCAGGCGGAAGGTGGGGGCGATGGCGTCCTGGCTGTCGATGCGGGCGTCGTCCAGCAGCGTGTCGTCGGCATAAAACAGCGGGTGGCCGACCGCGCAGTAAAGCAGCGACCGTTCGCTGTACAGCGGTTGGTATTCAAGCCCCGAGAGGGCGCTGGCCTGGGGGACTACGCCGACATGCAGGCGGCCGTCGAGCACGCCTTGTTCGACCTCATTGGGCGCGATCATGCGGATCTGGATCTGCACGTCCGGGCCGCGTTCTTTCAACTGCGCCAGGGCATGGGTGATGCGCATGTGCGGCAGGGTGACCAGGTTGTCGGTGAGACCGATGATCAGCTCGCCGCGCAAATGCTGGTGCAGGCCGTTGACCTCGGTGCGGAAACTTTCCAGGGCACTCAAAAGTTGCAGGGCCGACTGATAAACCTCGCGGCCTTCTTCCGTCAGGGAAAAACCGGCACGTCCGCGCTGGCACAACCTCAAGCCGAGGCGTTGCTCCAGGTCGCTCATTTGTTGGCTGATGGCTGAGCGCCCAATGCCCAGCACGGTTTCAGCTGCCGAGAAGCCACCGCATTCCACCACGCTGCGAAAAATGCGCAGCAGGCGAATATCGAAGTCGCTGACTTGGGCCAGGGGATCGGGGCGACGGCTGCTCATAGTTTAGTAAAAGCCTGACTGAAGGTTAGAAGAGTTGGATTTCACCGACTTTATCGCCGTGGCAACTTAGCTGCAACCTGTGCTTTCCAATCCCGACGCTGCCTTTTGCCCTGCGAGGTTTTGCTGATGAACATGCCCGAAAACGCCCCTTCGTCCCTGGCCAGCCAACTGAAGTTGGATGCCCACTGGATGCCTTACACCGCCAACCGTAACTTCCAGCGTGACCCGCGCCTGATCGTGGCTGCCGAAGGCAGTTGGTTGACCGATGACAAGGGCCGCAAGGTGTACGACTCGTTGTCGGGCTTGTGGACCTGCGGCGCAGGGCACACCCGCAAGGAGATTCAGGAGGCGGTCGCCAAGCAATTGAGTACCCTGGATTACTCCCCAGGCTTCCAATATGGTCATCCACTGTCCTTTCAGTTGGCGGAAAAGATCACCGATCTGACCCCGGGCAACCTGAACCACGTGTTCTTCACCGACTCCGGCTCCGAGTGTGCCGATACGGCGGTGAAGATGGTGCGCGCCTACTGGCGCCTGAAGGGCCAGGCGACCAAGACCAAGATGATCGGCCGCGCCCGTGGCTATCACGGTGTGAACATCGCCGGCACCAGCCTGGGCGGCGTCAACGGCAACCGTAAGATGTTTGGGCAGGCAATGATGGACGTTGACCATCTGCCGCACACCTTGCTGGCGAGCAATGCTTTTTCCCGTGGCATGCCGGAGCAGGGTGGGATTGCGCTGGCCGATGAGCTGCTCAAATTGATCGAGTTGCACGACGCCTCGAACATCGCTGCTGTATTTGTCGAGCCGATGGCTGGCTCAGCTGGCGTACTGGTGCCGCCTCAGGGGTATCTGAAGCGTCTGCGTGAAATCTGTGATCAGCACAACATCCTGTTGGTCTTCGATGAAGTGATCACCGGTTTCGGCCGTACCGGCTCGATGTTCGGTGCGCAGAGCTTTGGAGTGACCCCGGACCTGATGTGCATCGCCAAACAGGTCACCAACGGCGCAATCCCGATGGGCGCAGTGATTGCCAGCAGCGAGATCTATCAGACCTTCATGAATCAGGCGACGCCTGAGTACGCCGTGGAGTTCCCGCACGGCTACACCTACTCGGCGCACCCGGTGGCTTGTGCAGCCGGCCTGGCGGCACTGGACTTGTTGCAGAAGGAAAACCTGGTGCAGAGCGTGGCTGAAGTCGCCCCGCACTTTGAGAATGCGCTGCATGGTTTGAAGGGCAGCAAGAATGTGATCGATATTCGCAACTATGGCCTGGCCGGCGCTATCCAGATTGCCGCGCGTGACGGTGATGCGATCGTGCGTCCATTCGAAGCCGGTATGGCCTTGTGGAAGGCTGGTTTCTATGTGCGCTTTGGCGGGGACACCCTGCAGTTCGGGCCAACCTTCAACAGCAAGCCGCAGGATCTGGATCGCTTGTTCGACGCGGTCGGCGAAGTGCTGAACAAGATCGACTGATTTCTCCTTCTATATAGAACAACGTTCAGGAGCCTTGCATGAGCCTTATCCAACACTTGATCAACGGTGAACTGGTCAATGACAGCGGTCGTAGCGCCGATGTGTACAACCCGTCTACCGGCCAGGTGATCCACCAGGTGCCATTGGCCAGTCGCGAAACCATTCAACAGGCGATCGACTCGGCCAAGGCTGCGTTTCCGGTCTGGCGTAATACCCCGCCAGCCAGGCGTGCCCAGGTGATGTTTCGTTTCAAGCAATTGCTGGAGCAGAACGAGGCGCGTATCTCGCAGTTGATCAGTGAAGAGCACGGCAAGACTCTGGAGGACGCCGCAGGTGAGCTGAAGCGCGGGATCGAGAACGTGGAGTACGCCTGTTCGGCGCCGGAGATTCTCAAGGGTGAATACAGCCGCAACGTGGGGCCGAACATTGATGCATGGTCGGACTTCCAGCCGCTGGGTGTGGTTGCGGGTATCACCCCGTTCAACTTCCCTGCGATGGTGCCATTGTGGATGTATCCGCTGGCGATCGTCTGCGGTAACTGTTTTATCCTGAAACCGTCGGAGCGTGATCCGAGTTCAACGTTGCTGATCGCGCAACTGCTGCAAGAAGCGGGTCTGCCAAAAGGCGTGCTGAACGTGGTGCACGGGGACAAGGGGGCAGTGGATGCGCTGATCGAAGCACCCGAAGTAAAAGCCCTGAGCTTTGTTGGCTCGACTCCGATTGCCGAGTACATCTATGCCGAAGCCACCAAGCGTGGCAAGCGCGTGCAAGCGCTGGGTGGGGCGAAGAACCATGCGGTTCTGATGCCGGATGCCGATCTGGACAACGCCGTCAGTGCTTTGATGGGAGCGGCGTATGGTTCCTGTGGCGAGCGTTGCATGGCTATCTCGGTGGCCGTATGCGTGGGCGACCAGGTGGCGGACGCGTTGATTGCCAAGCTGGTGCCGCAGGTCAAGGCGCTGAAGATTGGTGCGGGCACTTCTTGTGGCCTGGATATGGGGCCGTTGGTGACAGGCCAGGCACGGGATAAGGTCAGTGGTTATATAGAAGACGGTGTGGCGTCGGGTGCCGAGCTGGTGGTGGATGGTCGTGGCCTGAGTGTTTCCGGGCATGAAGAAGGCTTCTTCCTGGGCGGCAGCCTGTTTGACCGTGTGACCCCCGAGATGCGGATCTATAAAGAAGAGATCTTTGGGCCTGTGTTGTGTGTGGTCCGGGTGAATAGCCTGGAAGCTGCGATGCAACTGATCAACGATCACGAATACGGTAATGGCACCTGCATCTTCACCCGTGATGGGGAAGCGGCACGCTTGTTCTGTGATGAGATTGAAGTGGGGATGGTTGGCGTAAACGTTCCACTGCCGGTGCCGGTGGCCTATCACAGCTTCGGAGGCTGGAAGCGTTCGCTGTTTGGCGACTTGCATGCCTATGGGCCGGACGGGGTGCGTTTCTATACCCGTCGCAAGGCGATCACCCAGCGTTGGCCGCAACGTGCCAGCCATGAAGCGTCGCAGTTTGCCTTCCCTAGTTTGTAAGGTGAACGGAAAGCCGGCCCTTTGGGCCGGCTTTGTGTTTTTGGGGCTTTTTTGGCTGATATGACAGAAATGTGAAAAAAAGCGGTTGACGGCAAATTGTATCTGTCTATAATTCGCCCCACTTCCGGCGCAGTCGAAACTGAAAACTCCTTGGTAAACAAGAAGTTACGAAGATTCAGGCAGCGAAAGGCTTCAATTCATCGAAGCCCAGAAGGAGTTGATAGGGTGGTGTTGTTTGGCTCTATCAACGGTTCGATCTTCTCGGTCGAAAGCGGAGAAAAAGAGGTGTTGACAGCAGCGTGTA
>NZ_JBNPJV010000087.1:0-18391 GCF_050312585.1 Pseudomonas sp. R19M | reverse complement strand
GTGTCAGTCACAGAGTTGAATCTGAACCACCGCTATCGGGAGCAAGCCCCCTCCCACACTTTTAGAGCTGTGCCAATTTATAAGCCAAGGCTTTAGCCTGAATCGCCACATCCGTCACCGCCGTGCTTTCCCACCACATGCCGCGTAACGGTGGCCCCATGGCGAACAAGCGCCGGCTGACGTGGCCCTGGGCATCCAGCACCGCGCCCGACGCATCCGCCGCAATCCCCAAGGCCAGCGGCCCGGGGCGAATCAATCCGCGCTTGAGCAACTGCTGGGGCAGCGGCCGGGCCACGCGGCGCCAGTCGTATTCGATGCCGCTGGAGTTGATCAACGCAGCGCCCGAGACCTGGGTGATCCCCTGCTCGCCCCGGCGGCGTACCGCAATGGTCACGCCCTCATCCACAGTCACCAAGCCCTTGAACGACGCAGCCTGAATGCGCAACCGCCCCTCGCCTTGCAAGCGCGCCACCAACTGCGCGCTCAATGGCGGCGAGCGGTGGTGATGGCTTTCCCACCAAGGCCGCACGTGCCGCACGAACTGCCGTTTCTCGCGCTCGCTGGCCTGGCTCCACAACCGACCGATATGCGCTCGCACCGTGTCCAACGGGGCTTGCCAATCGATGCCCTCGTGCAGTGCGATCCGGCATTGGCGACGCACCTCGCGCAGCAACTGCCGAGGGCTGCGCAGACCGGGGTCGGCCGCCAGGAAGTCGACCCAACTCGGCGGCTGCCGGCGCACATGGGGCAGCAGCCCATGGCGCGAGAAAATCTCGATCGGCCCACGATGGCCGGCCTGTTCCAGAGACACCACAGCATCCACCATGGTCAGCCCGGAACCGATGATCAGCACCGTCGCTTGTGGGTCGATGTGGGTCATGGCCTGCACGTCCCAAGGGTCCACCGCCGCCGCGTTCAAGCCGCTGGACTCGGTCTGCGGTGTGCGCGCCGCCGGGAACATGCCGGTGGCGAGGACCGCGAACGCACCGCGCAGTTGCCGGCCGTCATCCAGAGTGACCACGGTGGAGGCGTCCTCGACTTGCAGGTCGACCACTTCGGCACGCACATGCTCCACCGTGGACGCGGACCGCGCCTTGGCTTCGGCCAACCGCTGCTGCGCGTACACGCCGAAAATACCCCGTGGCGGAAATAGCTCGCTGATCGGCACCGCTTGCTCGGCCGACTCCGGCCAGCCACCGGCGCCGATATAGTCAGTGAGCCACTCGGTCAGGTCATCGGGGTTGTCCGGGTCGACGCTCATGCGTGCGGCGTTGCCGTTCAGGGTATGGCCCAGCTCGACCGCGCTGTAGGCCTCACCCCGGCCCAGTTCGGCGCGCGGCTCGATCACGCGTATCTGTCGCTGCCCAGGCAGGCGCAACAGTTGCACTGCCAGCATCGTACCGCTCAAGCCGCCGCCGACGATCAGTACATCGGCGTCGCGCAAGGATTCACTCATGCCCATAGGCCCTTATTGTTTGCCCAGATAGATAGCCTGCAGGTCACCCCGCGCCAGCAACTCGGTGGCGCTGCCACTCAAGGCTACCCGCCCAGTCTCCAGTACGTAACCCTGGGACGCATAGTTGAGAGCGACATTGATGTTCTGCTCGGCGATCAAGAAACTCACCTGCTGCTCGCGATTGAGCTGCGCGATGATCTCGAAGATCTCTTGTACGATCATAGGCGCCAAACCCATCGACGGCTCGTCAAGCAGTACCAAAGTAGGACGGGTCATCAACGCCCGGCCGATGGCGACCATCTGCTGCTCGCCGCCCGAAGTGAGGCCGGCGCAGGTGTAGCGCTTGGTCTTGAGGCGTGGGAACCAAGTGTAGATGCGCTCCAGGTCGTGCTCCAGGTCCCGCCGGCTCAGGCGCCGCACGAAGCCGCCGCTGCGCAGGTTGTCTTCCACCGTCAGTTGGCCGAACACATGGCGACCTTCCAACACATGCACCATGCCCTGGCGCACGCGCTGGCTGGGGTCGACACCGGCCAGGTCCTGCCCAGCATACTCGATGGCCCCACGGCTGACCTCGGCGCGCTCGGCCCGCACCAGGCCGGAGATGGCCTTGAGCGTGGTGCTCTTGCCCGCGCCATTGGCGCCGAGCAAGGCAACGATGGCGCCTCGGGGCACCTGCAGCGACACCCCGGCCACCGCCAGGATCGCGCCGTCGTAGATCACCTCGATGTCCTTGACGCTTAACAGTGACGGGCTCGCGGGTGCAGCAGCAGGCTGGCTCATGGTTTATTCATCCCCGGTGCAGGTGCGTGGTGTCAGGCCTTTTTCCTTGGCGAACGCGGCGGACTTTTCATCGATCAGCGGGCGCAGCAACGCACGGTCGGCGGCGATCCAGTCGCTGATCAGCGTCCAATGCGCGCCGTCCCATTGCTGCACCCGCGCCGAGCCGCCGCCTTCGTGGTCGCGGCACGACAGCTTGAGGTTCTGCATCAGGCCCAGGTAGCCCATGTCTTTCAAGCGGGCATCGTCGATGTTCAGGTGCTCCAGCCCCCAACGGCCTTCTTCGCCGTTGAGCGGGCGCTTGCCGAACCTGGCCTGGGCGGTGCGGATCGCTTCCACTGCCACGGCGGCGTTCACCAGGCCGGAGTTGTAGTAGACGCTGCCGAAGTTGTTCAGGTCCTTGAGGTCGCTGTGGCCCTTGTCGAGGATGAACTGCTTGAGGCGTTTGTGGATGTCGAAATCCGCCCCGGCCGGATACGGCGTGAGGGCCAGGTAACCCTTGGCGGCAGCGCCTGCGGGCAGCACATCTTCGCTGGAACTGGCCCAGATATCGCCGATGATATGGTCGACAGGAAAGCCGAACCGCGCCGCCGTCTTGACCGCCACCGGCGTGGACACGCCCCAGGTGCGCAGGAACACCCAGTCCGGGTTGGCCTGGCGCACCTGGCGCCATTGCGCCGATTGTTCATTGCCCGGGTCGGCGACCGGGATCTGGATGTTTTCAAAGCCATACTTGTCGGCGAGCAGCTTCAACGGGCCGAGGGTTTCGCGCCCATAGGCCGAGTCGTGATAGACCGTGGCAATCTTCTTGCCCTTGAGTTTGTCGAAGCCGCCTTCGCGCTGGGCGATGTAGTTCACCAGGGTCGACGCCTCACTGTAGAAGGTCAGCATCACCGGGAAGTTGTAGGGGAACACCGTGCCGTCAGTGGCTTCGGTGCGGCCGTAGCCGAGGGTGATCAGCGGGATCTTGTCCACCTCGGCGCGCTCGCTCAGGGCATACGCCGCGGGTGCGCCGTTGGGCTGGTACACCGCGACCGGCGCACCGTCCAGGCCATGCTTGAAGCGCTCGTAGCACTCGATGCCCTTCTCCGCCGTCCATTCGGTCTCGCACTCCTGCCACACCAGTTTCACCCCGTTGATACCGCCTTCGACCTCGTTGATATAGCGCAGGTAATCGATCATCCCGGCCCATACCTGCACGCCGCTGGAGGCATAGGCACCGACGCGATAGGTGGCCAGAGGAATGAATTGCTGGTCCGCCGAGGCCAGGGCCTGGGGGATGGCGCCAGTCAATGTGGCAAGCGCAAAGGCAGCGCCGGCCAGGGAACGTTTGAAGGTTGCACGCATGGGGATTCTCTTATCGGTTCAGAAACGTAAAGGCCACTGACGCAGCCGGTCGCGCAGGTTGCCCAGCAGGCGAATCAAGCCCTCGGGTTCCTTGATCAGGAACACGATGATCAACACGCCAAAGATGATTTTCTGCAGGTTCTGCAACTGCCCCGCATCCACCGCCCCACCGAACAACGCCTGCCCGGCATGGCTGAGGAAAATCGGCAGCAGGCTGATAAAGGCCGCCCCGACGAAGTTGCCGGCGATGCTGCCCATGCCACCGATAATGATGATGAACAGGATCTGGAACGAACGGTTGATATCGAAGCTGCCGGCACTGGCCGTGCCCAGGTAGGCAAAGGCCCACAATGCCCCGGCGATGCCCAGGTAGAACGAGCTGACGGCGAACGCCAGGCGCTTGTAGCGCGCCACCGCAATGCCGACCACGGCAGCGGCGGTGTCCATGTCGCGGATCGCCATCCAGTTGCGGCCAATTTGGCTACGCACCAGGTTGACGGCGGCCCAGGTCAACAGCAGCACCGTCACCAGCGTCAGCAGGTAGCGGCCCAGCGGCGTATTGAGGTCGTGGCCGAACAGCGCCAGCCTGGGCGCGGAAATAGTCCCGGAGGAGCCGTAGTTGTAGAACCAGGGGAATTTGACGAACAGCCACTCCAGGAAAAACTGCGCGGCCAAGGTGGTGACCATCAGGTAGAAGCCCTTGATTCGCGAGCTGGGCAGACCGAACAGCAGGCCGACCAACGCGCTGATAATCCCACCGCCGAACAGTGCCACCGGCAAGCCCAACTCGGGCAGGCGCAGCAGAAAACCGTAGGTGGCAAATGCACCGACGGCCATGAACCCGGCGGCGCCGACCGAGGTCTGCCCGGTGTAGCCGGTCAACAGGTTCAGGCCCAACCCGGCCAGCGACAGCACCAGAAAGGGAATCAGGATCGCATTGAGCCAATAGTCATTGCCCCACAGCGGCACCACCACAAAGGCCAGTACCAACAGGCCGATCCAGCCCCACGGGAGGCGCCGCTCAGTCAGCAACAGCGGCGCGGTTTCTTGAACAACCGGTATCGACATGGGTTCAGACTCGCTCGATGGCGCGCTCGCCGAACAGGCCGGCGGGGCGGATATACAGGAAGGCCAAGGCCAGTACGTAGGCAAACCACGGCGTGATACCGCCACCGATCCAGGGGCCGATGTACACCTCGGCCAGGTTCTCCGCCGCGCCGACAATCAACCCGCCGACAATTGCCCCACCGATCGAGGTGAAGCCGCCGATAATCAGTACCGGCAGCGCCTTGAGCACCACCAGCGACAAGGAAAACTGCACGCCCTGCCGGGCACCCCAGAGCAACCCGGCGACCAGCCCGACAATGCCCGCCACCGCCCAGACAATCTGCCAGATCCGGTTGAGGTTGATGCCGATGGACAGCGCCGCCGTGGTGTCATCCGCCACCGCGCGCAGCGACACGCCCATGCGGGTTTTGTTGAACAGCAGCGCCAGCACCGTCACCAGCACGACGGCAGCGGCCGCCGCGACCAGGTCGAACTGGCTGAGCATCAGCGGCCCGACGAACAGCGGCACGTCGTCGATACCCAGGTCGAGGGCGCGCACCTGCGAGCCCATCAAGCCCTGGGCCAGGCCCTCGATAATGAACGACAGGCCCAAGGTGGCCATGAACAGGGTGATCTGCGAACGGTTCACCAGCGGTCGCAGCACCAGGCGCTCGATCAGCCAGGCGCCGACGACCATCACCAGCACCGTCAACAGCAATGCCAGGGCAAATGGCACGCCCTGATCGTGCAGGCTGACGAAGGTCAGCGCGGCAAACAGCAGCATCGCGCCCTGGACGAAGTTGAACACGCCGCTGGCCTTGTAGATCAGCACAAAGCCAATGGCGACCAGCGAGTACATCGTGCCGGCGAGCAGGCCGCCGAGCAGGGTTTCGAAGAAGAACGTCATCAGTGTGCAACTCCCAGGTAGGCCGCGATCACGTCAGGGTCAGCCTGCACCTGGGCCGGTGTGCCGTCGCCGACCTTGCGGCCGTAGTCGAGCACCACCACATGGTCAGACAGGCCCATGACCACGCCGATGTCATGTTCGATCAACACCACGGTGGTGCCGAGGTCGCGGTTCACATCGGCAACGAAGCGCGCCATCTCGCGTTTTTCCTCGGCATTCATACCGGCCATGGGTTCGTCGAGCAGCAGCAGGCTAGGCCCGGCGATCAACGCCCGGCCCAGCTCCACGCGCTTTTGCAGGCCGTAGGAGAGGTTGCCCACCAGCACCTCGCGATGGGCTTGCAGGTCAAGGAACTCGAGGATGCCCTGGGCGCGCAGCCGGAACGCCTCGGCCTCGCGTCGTGCGCGGGGCAGGCCCAGGGCTTGTTCGATAAAGGTACTGCGCATGTGCCGCGACAGGCCGGTGAGCAGGTTGTCGAGCACGCTCATCTTCTTGAACAGCGCGTTGTTCTGGAAGGTGCGACCAATGCCCCGGCGGGCTGCATCCAGGGGATCGATACGGTGAAAGGCATGTTGCTCAAAGACGATCTCACCGGCATCGAAGCGATACACGCCATTGAGCACATTGAGCAGCGAGCTTTTACCGGCACCGTTGGGCCCGATCAGCGCACAGATCTCGCCGCGTCGCACAGTAAAGGACAAGGCGTTGATAGCCTTGACGCCTTTGAACGACAACGAGACATCGCGTACCTGCAATATGGCCTGGCTCATGCAATCTCCCGCTTGAATTCGGCCAGCCACGTCGGCTCGACGCTGGTTTTGAGGGGTTGCCAGACATAGGCCAGGCGCTGGAAACCAAGCAGCCTGCGCACGCGGTTTTTCAACAGACGGCGCAGGCCGCTGTGCGGGTGCGCGATAGCCCAGTCACACAGGCGCCGACGCCAGGTGCCGAGGGGAGCCAGACGGCTTTCGATCTCGTCGGCCAAGTGTTGCAAACGCGCAGGCGACAGCAGCAAACCGGTGGGCGCCACTTCGCGACGATCACGGCGGGCCGAAGCCGGGCTTTCCGGGAAGGCTAGGCCATGGCCGCTGCTTAGCCATTGTTCCAGCACCACGGCGAGCCCCCCTGGCCAGTCGGTGCCCTCCTCGCTCCACAGCACGGTTTCACTCGTCGGCTGCCACCAGCGCTGCACGTGTTGCGCCGGGTCGACCGGGCCGAGTAATTGGGCGAAGTCCAAGCGTTGGGTGGATGACCAATGTCGCGCCTGCCGACGACTTTGCACATAGCCATGGGTAGGACGTATGCGCCACAGTTGTTGCTGCAACACCTCGGGAGCCAGGTCATCGGCGATGGACAGCACCGACGCGCCGACAGACTGGGCCGCCAACGCCAGCAGCAACAGGTTGGGCTCAAAAGCGCCGCTGAGAGCCAGTCGCGACTGCTCATCGAAACCCTGTTGACGCAAGCCGTCGGCCAGGCGCTCGACATCGCGCAAGGCATCGATCCAGCGCCAGGCATACCACTGGCCCTGGCGCTTGTGACGCAGGGCGGTTTGCAGCGGATTGACCTGCGCCCAGTGCTGCAGTTGTTCAAGGGCGTGGGGCAGATGACCGAGCCATTCGGCAGGCCATTCCAGGGCCAGCGGGCGTTTGAGTTCGTGCACGCTCATAGGGACTACTCCTATTAGTGGTTAAGCGTGCGGTGGTCCGCTGGCTGAAGGTCAAGTTGGGTAGTGTCAGGTAACTATCTGTTGCTGACCCACCGCTATCGGGAGCAAGTCCCCTCCCACCCTGGTTTTGTATAAGCCCGATAAATCGCGGTAGCCGGCGCCGGGATGGTTCGGCGCCAACCGCGCGCCTTCGCCAAACAACTTCTCACGCAAGGTGCCTTGGGCATATTCGGTCTTGTACACGCCGCGCTTCTGCAACTCCGGCACCAGCAGGTCGACAGCGTCGATAAAGGTTTCGTGGGTCAGCGCATAGGCCAGGTTGAAACCGTCCACGTCGGTCTCTTCGACCCATTCCTGCAGCAGGTCGGCGACGGTTTGCGGGCCGCCGACGAACAGCGGGCCAAAACCCCCGATGCCGACCCAGTCCGCCAGTTCATGGGGCGTCCAGACCTTGTCCGGATCGGCCGTGGAGAACGCTTCCACCGCCGATTGAATGGCGTTGGTGTGCACATGCTTGAGCGGCTCATCCGGTTTGAATTGGCTGAAATCGATACCGGTCCAGCCGGAGATCAGCGCCATCGCGCCTTCGTAGCTGACATAGGTTTTGTATTCGTCGAACTTGGCTTTGGCCTTCGCATCGGTCTCGCCGACGATCACCGTCTGCAGATTGAAAATCAGGATTTTCCTGGGATCACGCCCGGCCTCGGCGGCGCGGCGGCGGATGTCGGCGACGGTCTTTTTCAGCAGCACCTTGGACGGCGCGGCCACGAACACACATTCAGCCTGCTCGGCGGCGAACTGCTTGCCACGGCTGGATGCACCGGCCTGGTAGAGCACGGGCGTGCGCTGTGGCGAGGGTTCGCACAGGTGAATACCGGGCACCTGGAAGTGCTTGCCGACATGACGAATCTCGTGGATTTTGCTCGGGTCGCTGAAAATCCGCCGCTCGCGGTCACGCAGTACGGCGCCCTCCTCCCAGCTGCCCTCCCACAGCTTGTAGCAAACCTGCAGGTATTCCTCGGCGTAGTCGTAGCGCGCATCGTGTTCGGTCTGGGCGTTCTGGCCGAGGTTCTTGGCACCGCTTTCCAGATACGAGGTGACGATGTTCCAGCCGATACGGCCCTTGGTCAGATGATCGAGGGTCGAAAGCCGGCGAGCAAACGGGTACGGATGCTCGAAGGACAGCGAGGCAGTCAGGCCAAACCCCAGGTGTTCGGTAACCAGCGCCATCGGCGCGATCAGCGACAACGGGTCGTTGACCGGCACCTGCGCCGCCTGGCGGATCGCCGCGTCGCCGTTGCCGTTGTAAACATCGTAGATACCCAGCACGTCGGCGATAAACAGGCCGTCGAACTTGCCACGCTCGAGGATTTTCGCAAGGTCGGTCCAGTACTCCAGGTCCTTGTACTGCCACGAGCGGTCCCGAGGGTGCGCCCACAGGCCGGGGGATTGGTGACCCACGCAGTTCATGTCGAAGGCATTCAAGCGAATTTGCCGGGCCATCAATGCACTCCGTTGAGGTGGAAATTGCCGACCACCTGATATTTCCAGCGCAGCGGGTCATCCAGGGTCGACGGCAAGGCGGTGCGCTGGCCGGTCAGTTCGAATTCGGCGTTGCTGGCGGCAATCAGGGCTTCGGCGGCGGCGATTTGCGCTTCGGTCAACGCGACCGGGCTGGGATGGGTTTCGGCGCGTTCAAGCAAGGCGGCGGCGACATCGACGCGGATCTGCAAATCACCGAAACGGCTGATCACGTAAGGGTCATCGCTTTTCTCGACATGGCGTCGGGTGCTTTCGAGCAATTGGCGCGCTTGATTCAGAACGGGGTTCGGTGCAGTCATGGGTAGGCTCCTCAGTTCCAGGCGTGGCGGGCAGGCTTCACGCCGTTAAGCACAAAATTGCCGATCAGGTGGTATTTCCAGCGGGCCGGGTCGTGCAGGGTGTGGGTGCGTGCATTGCGCCAGAAGCGGTCGAGGTTGTGCTTGGCGGTGACCGAGCGCGTGCCGGCCAGTTCGAAGAGTTTGCTGCTGGCGAGCAATGCGGTTTCGGCGGACAGGACCTTGGCCTGGGCAACCACCAGCGAGGCATTGGCCACGGTGTCTTCATTCGGTTCGGCCAGGGCCAGGTCGACCGCGATACCGGCCTTGGCGAGAATCGCTTCGGTACCATGCACACGCCACTGCAGGTCGCCGATGGCGGCGATGGTGAACGGGTCTTGCCAGCCGTGGTCCTGCTGGCTGTCGATCCATGGGCGCGCCTGGCGTGCGTAGATTTTGGCTTGTTCAAGGGCGCCCAGGGCAATGCCGGTGTCGACGGCGGCCTGGATGATCTGCGAGATCGGGCCGCTGGCGGTGGGTTGGTCGAACGCCTGGTGTGCGGGGATCACCGCGCTCAAGGGCACACTCACGCCATCCAGGGTCACGCCGCCGCTGGCGGTGGTGCGCTGGCCAAAGCCGTCCCAATTGTCGATGACGCTCAGGCCCGGTGCATCACGTTCGACAAGCGCAATAAACGCCTGGCCGTTTTCGTCATTGCCGACTGTGGGCACCAGGTGCGCAAACAGTGCGCCGGTGCAATAGAACTTCTCGCCATTGATTTGCGCGCGGTCGCCGTGGAAACGGATCTGGGTATCGAAAGTGCCGGCATTTTTGCTCTTGGCTTCGGAGAAAGCATTGCCGAAGCGGTAGCCCGCCAGGACCTTGCCGAAGTAATGCCGCTTTTGCTCCTCTGTCGCCGTTTGCACCAGGATATCCACCACGCCCAGGTGGTTCTGCGGGATCTGCCCCAGTGACGGGTCGGCGGCGGAGATCAACTTGATCACTTCGGCCACGGTCACATAGGACACTTCGGCGCCACCGTAGGCTTTAGGCACGGTGATGCCCCACAGGCCGCTGGCAGAGAACTCGTCGAGTTCGGCCACCGGCAAGCGACGCTCACGGTCGCGCGCGCTGGCGTCAACGGCAAAACGTGCGGCCAGGCGCGTCGCCACCTCGATGGCTTCGGCGTCCGAGCGAATGATATGGGCAGGGTATTGAGGGTGGGCTGACATGGGCCGACTCCAGGCTCCGATGGGATGACCTGTGCGATTGCAGGAGTCGTGCCTGAATTTAATCGTCAATAAAATCAGAAGCTTGCTGGAAAATCAGCGCTATGGGGGCGTGTTTCAAACCAGCAAAGTGCCCAGGCGCTGTTGCCTGGCGAACAGTTAGATCACCACGGTCCGAACGAAGCACACGGCCACATCACCCTCATTGCGATAGTGGTGGGACTGGCGGCTGGCGAACATGTAGAACTCGCCTGCGGCAACGTGCTTTTCTTCGTCATCCAGAATCAGGGTCAAGGCCCCTTCATACACAAACAATTGCACGCTCCAGCCTTCCGGGTCCGGTTCGGGGCTGTAGCGATCACCGGGCTCCAGGCGCATCTCCCACAACTCGACTTCGCGCCGGGCGTTGGCCCTGGCCAGCAGCACGGCCTTGCTGCCGGGGATATCGCCGGCCCAGGCCAACTCGTTGATGCGGCTGTGGTCGCCCGCATCCGGCGCCTGGATCAGGTCGCTGAACGCCACCTCCAGCGCTTCGGCGACACGGTCCAGGGTCGACAGGCTGACATTCTTCTCCCCCGCCTCGATGGCCACCAGCATGCGCCGGCTGACCCCGGACTTTTCCGCGAGCGCGGTCTGGCTGAGGTCGGCGGCGTGGCGCAGGCGACGAACGTTTTGGCTGACGTGTTGCAGGACCGAAGCCCGTTGCGGATTTTCTTTGTGCACTATATTGCTCAATTGGTAGGTGTGCGCAGTATACTGCCCAGCGTGCGGCGCATTGTGCGGTCCGTGCCTTTCCCTTGCAAGACCGAGCCGCCATGACCTCCTCGAACGTTTCCCCGCGTTTCAACCGTTTCAGCAAAGCCGAATGCATCCTGGTGCTGATCACCATGATCTGGGGCGGCACCTTTTTGCTGGTGCAGCATGCCATGACCGTCAGCGGCCCGATGTTTTTCGTGGGGTTGCGATTTGCGGCGGCGGCGCTCGTGGTCGGTTTCTTCTCATTGCGTACGCTGAGCGAGCTGACCCTGTTTGAATTGAAGGCCGGCGCCTTCATCGGCACCTCGATCATGTTCGGCTATGGCATGCAGACCATCGGTTTGCAGACCATCCCCAGCAGCCAGTCGGCCTTTATCACGGCGCTGTATGTGCCCTGCGTGCCATTGTTGCAGTGGCTGGTGCTCGGCCGGCGCCCAGGGCTGATGCCGAGCATCGGCATCATGCTGGCGTTTACCGGGTTGATGCTGCTGACAGGCCCCAGCGGCGCCTCGCTCAACTTCAGCCCCGGTGAGATCGCCACGCTGATCTGTGCAATCGCGGTGGCAGCGGAAATCATCCTCATCGGCGCCTATGCCGGGCAGGTGGATGTGCGTCGCGTCACAGTCGTGCAACTGGCCACGGCGTCGCTGTTGTCGTTTCTGATGGTGGTGCCGATGGGTGAAGCGCTGCCCGAGTTCTCGTTGCTGCTGCTGTTCAGTGCCGTCGGCCTGGGCTTGACCAGTGCGATCATCCAGGTGGCAATGAACTGGGCGCAACAGAGTGTTTCGCCAACCCGCGCCACCTTGATCTATGCCGGTGAGCCGGTGTGGGCCGGCGTGATCGGGCGCATCGCCGGGGAGCGCTTTCCGCCGATTGCCATGTTGGGGGCGGCATTGATTGTGGTGGCGGTGATCGTCAGTGAGTTGAAGACCAAGGGGCAAAAGGCCATCGACCTGGCGGATGAAAGGGAACAGGAGCAGCAGGGCTAAGGTCCGACACAATGCCAAATGGGAGTTTTCGGCCTACCTTGTAGGATCCTGCCACATGTTGCCGTTTGGTGATCACGAAAGCGGCACGTATGATGCATCTCAAACTCCCGCAGATTAGAAGCCTATGTCCCTGATAGTTCTACTGCTTCTGCCGTTCCTTGGCAGCTGTCTGGCGGCCTTGCTGCCGCACAATGCACGTAACACCGAATCCCTGCTGGCCGGCCTGGTAGCGCTGGTCGGCACTGTTCAAGTGGCCCTGCTCTACCCCCTGATCGCCCATGGTGGCGTGATTCACGAAGAATTCATGTGGTTGCCCAGCCTCGGGCTGAACTTCGTCTTGCGCATGGACGGGTTTGCCTGGCTGTTCTCGATGCTGGTGCTGGGCATCGGCACGCTGGTGTCGCTGTATGCGCGCTATTACATGTCACCGGATGACCCGGTACCGCGCTTCTTCGCGTTTTTCCTGGCGTTCATGGGCGCCATGCTCGGGCTGGTGATTTCCGGCAACCTGATCCAGATCGTGTTCTTCTGGGAACTGACCAGCCTGTTCTCGTTCCTGCTGATCGGCTACTGGCACCATCGGGCGGATGCGCGCCGTGGCGCCTATATGGCTTTGATGGTCACCGGCGCCGGTGGCCTGTGCCTGTTGGCGGGTGTGATGCTGCTGGGGCATATCGTCGGCAGCTATGACCTGGACCAGGTATTGGCGGCGGGCGATCAGATCCGTGCGCATTCGCTCTACCCGGTCATGCTGGCGCTGGTGCTGGTCGGCGCGCTGAGCAAAAGCGCGCAATTCCCCTTCCATTTCTGGCTGCCCCACGCAATGGCGGCCCCCACGCCGGTATCGGCCTACCTGCACTCGGCGACGATGGTGAAGGCCGGCGTGTTCCTGCTGGCCCGCCTGTGGCCGTCGCTGTCCGGCAGCGAAGAATGGTTCTGGATCGTCGGCGGTGCCGGCGCTCTCACCCTCCTCCTCGGCGCGTACTGCGCCATGTTCCAGAATGACCTCAAGGGCCTGCTGGCCTACTCCACCATCAGCCACCTCGGGCTGATCACCCTGCTGCTGGGCCTCAACAGCCCGTTGGCGGCGGTCGCCGCGGTCTTCCATATCCTCAACCATGCGACGTTCAAGGCTTCGTTGTTCATGGCGGCGGGGATCATCGACCACGAAAGCGGCACCCGTGACATTCGCAAGCTCAGTGGCCTGGTCCGTCTGATCCCGTTTACCGCGACCCTGGCCATGGTGGCCAGCGCCTCCATGGCCGGCGTACCGTTGCTTAACGGCTTCCTGTCCAAAGAGATGTTCTTCGCCGAAACGGTGTTTATCTCGGCGACCCGGTGGGTGGAGATCGCCCTGCCGGCGATCGCGACCATTGCCGGCACCTTCAGCGTGGCCTACGCCCTGCGTTTTACCGTCGACGTGTTCTTTGGCCCGCCCGCGACGGACCTGCCCCACACACCCCACGAGCCACCGCGCTGGATGCGTGCGCCGGTGGAGTTGCTGGTGTTTACCTGCCTGCTGGTGGGGGTTTTCCCGGCTCAAGTGGTCGGTTCGATCCTGGCCGCGGCCGCCTTGCCGGTGGTCGGCGGCGTGCTGCCGCAATACAGCCTGGCCATCTGGCACGGCTGGAACGCACCGATGATCATGAGCCTGGTGGCCATGAGCGGCGGCGTGGTGCTGTACCTGCTGCTGCGCAAGCAGCTCAAGCGCGGCCGCTTCGCGTACCCGCCGATCATCAGCTACTTCAATGGCAAGCGCATGTTCGAACGCAGCCTGGTGGTGATGATGCGCGGCGTGCGCAAGATCGAGAAACGCATCAGCACCAAGCGCCTGCAGACCCAGCTGTTCCTGTTGGTACTGGTGGCGGTGATCGGCGGCATGATCCCGATGCTCAACAGCGGCCTCAGCTGGGGTGACCGGCCGAAGATCCCGGGCTCCATCGTGTTCGTCACCCTGTGGTTGCTGGCGATCGCCTGTGCCCTGGGCGCCGCCTGGCAAGCCAAGTACCACCGGCTGGCAGCCCTGACCATGGTCAGCGTGTGCGGCATGGTGACCTGCGTCACGTTCGTGTGGTTCTCGGCGCCGGACCTGGCGCTGACGCAACTGGCGGTCGAGGTGGTCACTACGGTGCTGATCCTGCTGGGCCTGCGCTGGCTGCCACGGCGGATCGAAGAGGTCTCGCCACTGCCCAGCTCGTTGCGCAAGGCCCGCATCCGCCGCGTGCGGGACTTCCTGCTGTCCACCGTGGTCGGTGGCGGCATGGCGCTGTTGTCGTATGCGATGCTGACACGCCAGACGCCCAACGATATTTCCTCGTTCTACCTCAGTCGTGCCTTGCCCGAAGGCGGCGGCAGCAATGTGGTGAACGTGATGCTCGTCGACTTCCGCGGCTTCGACACCCTCGGTGAAATCACCGTGCTCGGCGCCGTGGCGTTGACCGTGTATGCCCTGCTGCGCCGCTTCCGGCCGTCGAAAGAAAGCATGGAGTTGCCACCGCAACAGCGCCAACTGGCACCGGACGTGGCCACCGACCTGGTCAACCCGCGCCAGGCCAGCGATACCGCCCTGGGCTTCATGATGGTGCCCGCAGTACTGGTACGCCTGCTGCTGCCGATTGCGCTGGTGGTGTCGTTCTACCTGTTCATGCGCGGCCACAACCAGCCCGGCGGTGGTTTTGTCGCCGGCCTGGTGATGTCGGTGGCGTTCATTCTGCAATACATGGTGGCCGGCACCCAGTGGGTCGAGGCGCAGATGAGCCTGCGGCCGATGCGCTGGATGGGCTTTGGCCTGCTCTCGGCGACACTGACCGGGCTCGGTGCGCTGTTTGTCGGTTACCCGTTCCTGACCACGCATACCTGGCATTTCAGCCTGCCGTTGCTGGGCGATATTCACGTAGCCAGTGCGCTGTTCTTCGACGTCGGCGTTTACGCCATGGTCGTTGGCTCCACGCTGCTGATGCTCACCGCCCTCGGCCACCAGTCGGTACGCGCGCATAAACCGAGCAACCAGGCCAAAGTGGTTGCCGCAACAGAAGGAGCCGCCTGATGGAAGAAGTCATCGCAATCGCCATTGGGGTCCTGGCGGCCTCTGGTGTGTGGTTGATCCTGCGGCCACGGACGTTCCAGGTCGTGATGGGCCTGTGCCTGCTGTCCTACGGGGTGAACCTGTTCATTTTCAGCATGGGCAGCCTGTTTATCGGCAAGGAGCCGATCATCAAGGACGGCGTACCGCAAGACCTGCTCCACTATACCGACCCCCTGCCCCAGGCCTTGGTGCTGACGGCAATCGTGATCAGCTTCGCCATGACCGCGTTGTTCCTGGTGGTGTTGCTGGCGTCCCGGGGCCTGACCGGAACCGACCATGTGGACGGCCGGGAGCCCAAGCAATGATGTGGATGAACCAACTGATCATTGCACCGATCCTGCTGCCGTTGCTGACCGCCGCACTGATGCTGATGCTCGGTGAAAAACGCCGCCCGCTGAAAGCCAGGATCAATCTGGTCTCCAGCATGATCGGCCTGGGCATTGCAATCCTGCTGCTGTACTGGACACAAAAAGGCGGCCCCGGCTCGATTGGCGTGTACCTGCCGGGCAACTGGCAGGTGCCGTTCGGTATCGTGCTGGTGGTGGATCAACTGTCGGCCTTGATGCTGGTGCTCACCGGCATCATCGGCGTCAGTGCGCTGTTGTTCGCGATGGCGCGCTGGGACCGTGCGGGCACCAGTTTCCATGCGCTGTTCCAGATCCAGATGATGGGCCTCTACGGTGCCTTCCTGACCGCCGACCTGTTTAACCTGTTCGTGTTTTTCGAGGTGCTGCTGGCGGCCTCCTATGGCTTGATGCTGCACGGCTCGGGCCGGGCGCGAGTGTCGGCGGGGCTGCATTACATCTCGATCAACCTGGTGGCGTCGTCACTGTTCCTGATCGGCGCGGCGATGATCTACGGCGTCACCGGCACTCTGAATTTTGCCGACCTGGCGTTGAAAATCCCGCTGGTGCCCGAAGCCGATCGCGGCCTGTTGCACGCCGGTGCGGCGATCCTCGCCACGGCATTCCTGGCCAAGGCCGGCATGTGGCCGCTGAATTTCTGGCTGGCGCCCGCCTACTCCTCGGCCAGTGCGCCGGTGGCGGCGATGTTTGCGATCATGACCAAGGTCGGCGTGTACACCGTGCTGCGCCTGTGGACGCTGCTGTTTTCCGGCCAGGCCGGTGCCTCGGCCTTGTTTGGCGGAGATTGGCTGGTGTACGGCGGTATGGCGACCATCATCGGCGCGGCACTGGCGATGGTGGCAGCGCAGCGGCTGGAGCGCATGGCGAGCTTGAGCATCCTGGTGTCGGCGGGGATTTTGCTGTCGGCGGTCGGTTTTGCCCAGCCGAGCCTGATTGCGGGTGCGCTGTTCTACCTGGTCAGCTCGACGTTGGCGTTGAGTGCGCTGTTCCTGCTGGCTGAATTGATCGAGCGTTCGCGTTCGGCCAACGACCTGCCGCTGGATGAAGAGATTGATGCGCTGCCAAAACCCATGGAGTCCCTGCACCCGCGTCCGGGTGTGAACCTCGACGATGAGCAACAGGCGGTAGTCGGCCAGGTGATTCCCTGGACCATGGCGTTCCTAGGTCTCAGCTTTATTGCCTGTGCGCTGCTGATCATCGGCATGCCGCCACTGTCCGGGTTTATCGGCAAGCTGAGCCTGCTCAGTGCGCTGGTCAATCCGCTCGGGTTGGGCGTCAGCGTTGACCAACCGATCCGCCCGGCGGCCTGGGGCCTTGTAGCGCTGCTGATCCTCTCGGGCCTGGCTTCGTTGATCGCCTTCGCACGCCTGGGCATCCAACGCTTCTGGACCCCGGAAGAGCGCCCTTCGCCGCTCCTGCGTCGCTACGAGTGCGTGCCGATCTTCCTGCTGCTCGGCTTGAGCATCCTGCTGACCTTCAAGGCCGAACCCTTGCTGCACTACACCCAGGACACGGCCGTCAGCCTGAACAACCCGGAACATTACGTGATGGCGGTGCTGGCCACACGCCCGGTACCAAGCCCTGAAGCCAAGGCTGCCGCGCTGGAGGTGCAACCATGAAGCGCCTGCTCCCCGCCCCGTGGCTGTCGCTGGCACTGTGGCTGTTGTGGCTGGTGCTGAACCTGTCGGTCAGCCCCGGCAACCTGCTGCTGGGCGCACTGCTGGGCTTCCTGGCGCCGCTGATGATGGCGCCGTTGCGCCCGCTGCCGGTGCGGATCCGCCGCCCCGGGGTGATCATTCGCCTGTTCTTCCTGGTCGGCCGCGATGTGGTCATCTCCAACCTGCAAGTGGCCTGGGGCGTGCTGACCTGCGGCTCACGCCCACCACGTTCGCGCTTCATCAAGATCCCCCTGGACCTGCGCGACCCGAACGGCCTGGCCGCGCTGTCGATGATCACCACCGTGGTGCCCGGCACGATCTGGTCGGAACTGGCGCTGGACCGCAGCATCCTGCTGCTGCATGTATTCGACCTGGAGGATGAAGCGCCGTTTATCGAGCACTTCAAGACCACTTACGAACGGCCCCTGATGGAGATCTTCGAATGAGCGCCCTGCTCTCCAATGCGATCCTGTTCAGCCTGTTCCTGTTCTCGCTGGCCATGGTGCTGACGCTGATCCGCCTGTTCAAAGGCCCGTCGGCCCAGGACCGGGTACTGGCGCTGGACTACCTGTACATCCTGGCGATGCTGATGATGCTGGTGCTGGGTATTCGATATGCCAGTGACACCTACTTTGAAGCCGCGCTGCTGATCGCGCTGTTCGGCTTTGTCGGTTCGTTTGCCCTGGCGAAATTCCTGCTGCGTGGGGAGGTGATTGAATGATGCCGTTATGGGTGGAAGTGATTGTCGCGGGGCTGCTGGTGCTCAGCAGTCTGTTTGCGTTGATCGGTGCAGTCGGCTTGTTGCGGCTGAAGGACTTTTTCCAACGCATGCACCCGCCGGCACTGGCTTCGACGCTGGGCGCGTGGTGTGTGGCGCTGGCATCGATTATCTACTTTTCGGTGCTCAAGTCCGGGCCGGTACTGCATGGCTGGTTGATCCCGATCCTGCTGTCGATCACGGTGCCCGTGACCACGCTGTTACTGGCCCGCACCGCACTGTTCCGCAAGCGCATGGCCGGTGACGACGTACCGGCCGAAGTCAGCAGCCGCCGCTGATTCAACGAGCGAACAGGGAAAAACATGTGGGGCGGTGCGACGATTCGATTTGCTTCCGATAGCGGTGGGTCAGTCAGCAGTCGGGGGCAAGCACTAATGCCAGTCAGTTAAATGGTGGGTGTAGAACACATCATCTGTAGTGAGCGGGCTTGCCCCGCGCTGGGTGGCAAAGCCGCCCCAAATCCAGTCACCGCGATCTTCCTGAAACACCACGGCGTCCTTGTTGGGGCGGC
>NZ_JBNPJV010000047.1:0-18698 GCF_050312585.1 Pseudomonas sp. R19M | reverse complement strand
GCAATTTGAGTCGAAAGGCCAGATTGCGGTGTGTGAAGACGCTATGAACCGAAAGTTCGACGCTCACAAGACACCGACTTCTATTACATACCCAATTTGCTGAAGCGAAGCCGACTGGCTACGACTCAGTACCCGAATTTCTTGACGACCATAGAGCATTGGAACCACCTGATCCCATCCCGAACTCAGCAGTGAAACGATGCATCGCCGATGGTAGTGTGGGGTTTCCCCATGTGAGAGTAGGTCATCGTCAAGATTAAATTCCGAAACCCCATTTGCGAAAGCAGATGGGGTTTTGTTTTATGTAGAAGCACATGAAATTCACCGGCACGTTGCAAATGCAACGGACTGGTATACAGAATTTCTTGACGACCATAGAGCATTGGAACCACCTGATCCCATCCCGAACTCAGCAGTGAAACGATGCATCGCCGATGGTAGTGTGGGGTTTCCCCATGTGAGAGTAGGTCATCGTCAAGATTAAATTCCGAAACCCCTGTCTGCCAATGCAGACAGGGGTTTTGTCGTTTAAGGGGGTATGCTGCCCCAGCATCAAACCCAGCCCTGGGCCCCTACGCGCGTTGCCAGCACTTGCGCTGCGGCAATGGACGACAGAACTACCGCCTGTCTCTTTCCTACGCTCAAACAGGACACCTCTCACAATATTTCTAAGATTTATCGATTCTTGGCCGAAAGCCTGATGAGCCATGCGTGCACTGAAATAGAGCGGCCCAAGAGTCCGCCTATCCCTTACATGGAATGTTCCACTCGGCACGCTCATCCCCCTTTGGCAAAAGAAGTCGATGAAATGAATCTTAAGTTCAGTCATAAAATTCTGTTGGCCGCGTCAGGCGTCGTGGTTTTGGCCTTCGCATTATTCACGCTCTACAACGACTACCTGCAGCGCAGTACCATCAAGCAAAATTTGGCATCGTCCATTCAGCAGTCCGGTGAACTCACCGCCAGCAGCGTGCAGAACTGGCTCAGTGGGCGCATTTTGGTACTCGAAAACCTGACGCAAAACATTGCCCATCAAGGCAGCGGTGCCGACCTTCCTGGGTTGGTCGATCAGCCAGCGTTCACATCGAATTTCCAGTTCACTTATGTGGGTCAAACCAACGGCGTGTTCACCCAGCGCCCCGACGCGAAGATGCCTGACGGCTATGACCCGCGTCAGCGCCCTTGGTACAAGCAAGCAGTAGTGGCCGACAAACCCATGCTTACTCCTCCTTATATGGCGGCTGTGGGTGGGCAGATCGTGACGATCGCCATGCCAGTGAAAAAGAACGGCGAGTTGCTCGGCGTTGTTGGCGGTGACTTGAGCCTGCAAACCCTGGTGAAGATCATCAACTCGGTCGACTTCGGCGGTATCGGTCATGCGTTCCTGGTGAGTGGCGACGGCCAGGTCATCGTCAGCCCTGACCAGGACCAGGTGATGAAAAACCTGAAGGATATCTACCCTGGCACCAACCTGCGTATCGAGAAAGCCAACCAGGACGTAGTCCTCAATGGTCAGGATCGCATCCTCTCGTTCACCCCCATCAGCGGTTTGCCAGGCGCAGACTGGTACATTGGTCTGTCGATCGACAAAGACAAAGCCTACGCGCCACTAGGCAAGTTCCGCACCTCGGCATTGATTGCGATGTTGGTCGCTGTGATAGCTATCGCAGTGCTTCTGAGTCTGTTGATTCAGGTATTGCTGCGTCCGTTGACGACCATGGGCGTTGCTATGCAAGACATTGCTCAGGGGGAAGGCGACTTGACCCGCCGTCTCGACGTGACCAGCAAAGACGAATTCGGTGAAGTGGGTAGCGCGTTCAACCAGTTCGTTGAGCGTATCCACGCTTCCATTTCCGAAGTGTCGTCGGCAACGCGTCAGGTGCATGATCTGTCCCAACGCGTGATGGCCTCATCCAATGCGTCGATCATCGGTTCCGATGAGCAGAGTGCACGTACCAATAGCGTGGCTGCGGCGATCAACGAACTGGGCGCCGCCACCCAGGAAATCGCACGTAACGCTGCTGATGCTTCGCAGCACGCCAGTGGCGCCAGCGAACAGGCTGACGATGGTCGCAAGGTCGTTGAGCAAACTATCCAGGCAATGTCGGAGTTGTCGCAGAAGATCAGTTTGTCCTGCACTCAGATCGAAACCCTGAACGCCAGCACCGACAACATCGGTCACATTCTTGATGTGATCAAAGGCATTTCCCAGCAAACCAACTTGTTGGCCCTTAACGCAGCGATCGAAGCCGCTCGTGCGGGTGAAGCCGGGCGTGGGTTTGCCGTGGTGGCGGATGAGGTGCGTAACCTGGCGCATCGTACGCAAGAGTCGGCGGAAGAGATCCACAAAATGATCACTTCCCTGCAAGTGGGCTCGCGTGAAGCCGTGACCACTATGAATGCCAGCCAGGCCTCCAGCGAGGAGAGCGTTGAAGTCGCCAATCAGGCGGGTGAACGGTTGGTCAGCGTGACCCAGCGGATCGTAGAAATCGACGGTATGAACCAATCGGTGGCTGCCGCCACCGAGGAGCAAACCGCTGTGGTTGAAACCCTCAATGTCGACATCAACCAGATCAATCTGCTTAACCAGCAGGGTGTGGCCAACCTCAACGAAACGCTGAGGGACTGCGATGCCCTGTCCCAACAGGCAAGCCGATTGAAGCAATTGGTCGATAGCTTCAAGATCTAACCGTGCTGCACCGGAGCGAGACCACTCGCTCCGAGTGCTCAGCTAAGCATTCGGCGCACATTACGCAGTGCGCTGTCCGCGAACGCCTGCACAAACGCTTCGAACTCTACTTGCGTTGAAGCCAATGGCTCACCCACAAGCGTCCAGGTGGCCCTGGAGCTGCTTGCGCCAAGTGCTTGCACACTCATCGCCGCCCAGAATTGGGCCAAGCCCAAGGTGTTGTAGAGGGTGGTCCACGTCATCGACATGGCGGCTTCGTCTCGACTGTTGAGTTGCTCCACGACGCAATGCCCATTGTCGAAAAATTTCGTGCGCAATGCACCCACGCCTGCGCCGGTCATCTCAATGCGCGACAGGCCTGGAACGAAGGCATCAAAGCCTGCGAAGTTGCCCACCAACGCCCACAGGCGAGTTGCCTCGCAAGGGACAACGATGGAGGCCAGGATCGGTGTGCCGTTAGGGTTACGGATTAACGTATCGGGTTGTAGCGGTTTCATGAAGATGTCCTGAAGCAATTCAGAGAAAGCCGGTGGTCCTGAGGTAGTCGCAACCCTTACGTAGCAATGCCGGGTCTTTTGGCGGGTAATGTGTACCCATCTTCTCCACCCCCCAGCGTGCGTTGTCATAACAGATCATCGACGTGTCACCGATATCCTCACCCAGCACGCCCAGATAGAAACCCAACACACCAAACAACGCATTATCACGGCTTACTGCGCGCAGTGACCGTTGCCACTGTTCAATGCTTACCCGTTGGAAAATGTGCCCAGCCTGGCTGAACGCATCGAGATACTGATCCCAGCTCAAGGGTTGTGGGTTGTGCAGGTTGAAAACATTTCGCCCAGCGCAAAAACATGAACCGTGGAACGCTATGAAGCGGGCCAGGAAATCTACGGGCATCAGATCGAAATTCACATCCAGCTGTGGCGCCAGCCCCAATTGCAGGGACCCCTTGAGCATCAACATCAACCGATTTTTCTGCGGCTGGCAAACGCCACTTTGACTGTTGAAACTGATGTTCCCCGGTCGCAGGATATTCACCCAGGCGCCTTGCGCGACGGCACGTCCCAGCAAGCGTTCAGCGACCCACTTGGACAGGTTGTAGCCATTTTTCATATAGAGCGGCAACGTACTCGCGGCACCGGTTTCTAGAACGTGCCTATGGGCGTCGATACTGCTGCAGGCGGACAGTGTCGAAATGAAATTGAATACCTTCTTGCAATAGGTTTCGCAAAGGCGCAGGCACTCAAAGATCGGCTCGACGTTGTCCTTGGCGAGTAAGGCGTAATCCATTACGTGATTGACCTGGGCGGCGTTGTGCACCAACACACCGTAACTGCGCGCGAGGTGCTCATACACGTCGCAGGCAAGGCCCAGGCGAGGCAAGCGCATGTCAGCGGGGTACACCCGCACGCGGCTCAGGTCCAGATGTTGTTCCAGGCGATAGGCTCGTAACGCCTCGCTGAACCGAGCCGCCGCGCAATCGCCAGGCAGCTCCCGGATCAGGCACGCCACTTCATGTGCTCCGCCATCCAGCAGCGCCTGGACAATATGGACCCCGACAAAGCTGTTAGCCCCTGTGACAATGACCTTGCGCGGGTCACCTGCACAGTCCCCATGCAGCATCTCGACCCCCAGCACCCTTGTCGCATCTTTCTCCATCAGGCTTGAGGGTGTCTGGGGCAGTGCGCAGCCCTCCATCAGCGCTGCAAGCGTACGGATCGTGGGTGTTTCAAAGAAACGGCTCAAGGAAGGGCTGCGGCCAAACCGTTCGCGCAGGCGCAACAAGAGGTTCGACAGCAGAATGGAGTGGCCACCCCGGTTGAAAAAGCTGTCGTCGATAGACAACTCGTGCACAGCCAACCCTAGTAACTCCGCCCACAGTTCCATCAACTGCGCTTGAAGAGGGGTTTGTGCCGTGTAATGAGTCACCTCACGAGCGGCAGGAGGCGACAGTGCTCGTAACGCCTGGCGATCAATCTTGCCATTGCTTGAGCGGGGCATGCTTGGCAACTCGCTCCAGCTCACGGGTTGCATGTATTCAGGCAACCACTGTCGCGCGTGTTCCTTGAGGCTTGCCAGTGTGGCGCCGGGCTCCGGCTGAGCGGCAAAACCGATGATCCTGTGCATTGGGTTGGTTACCACGGCCACCTGGCGGAACAGGCGACTGTTGCGCAGGCACTGCTCGATCTCCTGAGGTTCGACTCGAAAGCCACGGATCTTGATCTGGTCATCCCGGCGACCGCACAGCTCGATTCCGGTTTGCGTCCACTTGGCCAGATCGCCGCTGCGGTAAGTCGCCAGCAACTGTCCGTCCGGCAAGGTCAGCGTAACGAAAGGGCTGTCGGCCTGTGATGCTGCGTTCACGTAGCCCAGGCTCACGCCGGGGCCGGCGATATACAGTTCGCCGACCACCTGATCCTCCACCGGACGCAGGTGCTCGTCGAGGATCAGCACTTGGCTGTTGGCAATGGGACGGCCGATGTTGCGATGGCTGTCACCCAGCTGGAATGTCCGGTGGGTCGCCAGTACCGTGGCTTCAGTGGGGCCGTAGAGGTTGTGCAACTGGCACTGGCCCGCCAGTCGCTCGATCACGTAAGGCTCGCAGAAGTCGCCACCGGTGAGCACATGGGTAAGGCCCAATGGTTGGTCCAGCGGTAGGATGCTGAGCAATGCCGGCGGTAGAAACCCATGGGTGACGCGCTGCTGACGAATCAACTCGACCAGTTGCAGAGGATCCAGCCGTTGTTCTGCAGCAGGCACAATCAACTCGGCGCCAGCCATCAGGGCCGGAAAGATGTCGATCAGCGACGAATCGAAACTCAACGGCGAAAACTGCAGCACACGACTCTGCTGATCCATCATCACGCAGGCACCGAGCCAGGCGGTGAAGTGCGCCAGGTTGTGTTGGCTGAGCAATACGCCCTTGGGTTGACCCGTGCTGCCCGAGGTAAACAACGCCATGCAAGGCGCGTCTACACAAGGCCGATAATGCATCAGCGGCTGCGTGCAATCGCTGTGGCGCGGGTCGATCCTGCTGACATCCAGTGTATCGAAATGCTCCCTTAGAGGGTGCCGGCCGTCTTCCAACAGCATGCAGGCTCCGATGCTTTCCAGCATGCTGTGTTGGCGCTGCACCGGGTGATCGGGTGACAGGGGTAAATACACTGCGCCGCACCCCAGCACCGCGAGAACGCTGGCGTAGAGTTCGACGGACTTTTCCAGGCACACGCCTATTACCTGGGGTGTCTCACGGCTTCCCAGCAGGGGTACCAATTGCTCCTGTATCGCCAAGGCGTATGCGTGAAGTTGGTGATAAGTCAGCACCTGCCCCGCGATATTCAGCGCAGGCCGATGGGCGTAGGCCTGAAGGCTCGTCTGCAACCGTTCGATCATGGGCACCTGGGCTGCCTGCAACAGTGCCGGTTGCGCGCTACGATTGAAGCGGTGCAAAAACGCCAATGCTTCCAGCCCTTGCAAACCTTGTTCGGGCCATTCGTTAATAGTGACCGGTGCGCAGAAATAATCGGGGTCTCTCGAGAAATCGCTGACCAGCACGGCGACCCATTCCACCAGTGCGTTCGTTGCCTCTTGGCGCAGCCTCTGGCCGTTACCGCTTGGCTGCGCGCAAACGTCATGCACGGCCAGCAGGCACCGCTCACGGTTGTAACAGCGAAACTGGAGTGCAGGCAGCCCGTGTGCACCGATCGGGCCGATGCCCACGCGCAGGCTCAGCCGGGGTGTGTCGGCAAATACACTCGGCAGCGGTTGGCTACCGTCCTCGATCACCAGATCGACCGCCTCCACCCCGGCTGCGTGCCCGTACTGTTCCATCATCTGCCTGATGGCCCCGAGGGCCTCGCTTGAGGAGCCCCATCCAATCGTCAAGCACCTCATGCCAACCTCCCCGGCTGAACCAGGTAGTCATTTAAAGCCTGGGCGACACTGGGGGTTTGCAGCACACCGCTGTGATGTAGAAAACTCATGATGTTGCCCACCAGCGGATGCCGGCGAGTAATAGGAAAGTCCATCGCGCCGATCTCATGGCGCAGTGTCACGCGGATGTCGAGATCGATATCCAAATGCTCGATCAGGTGCAGATCGAAGTCCTTCTGCAGCTCATTGGTCAGGTAATGCGTCAGGAAAACCGGCAGGATTTCAGCAATGCTGTCACGGTCCTCCGGGCTTGCCCCCTGCCAGTAGAGACGTACCAACTGCGTCCAGAATTGCGCGTGGCGCCCCTCGTCAGCCAAGTGATCAGCCATCAAGCCACGGATGGACCGCTTGACGCTGTCGTCCTTGGAGAACGCCGCTACGTCCTGCGTCACCGTATTTTCGGCAATGGCCACGGCAATCAACTCCACGGCATCGTGCAAGTGCGCCGGGGCGCCCGCCTGCGCTGCCGGCAGGGCGCGGCTCAGCTCGATTTGCCGGGGGAGTTCGAGAGGCTCAATACCCGTCATGTGCACGGCTTGCTGCAGGAAGTCCAGTGCGACCAGTGCGTGGTAATCCTCATCGATCACGACGGTCATCGCGTCGACGCGACAGGCCGCCGGGAAAGGCAGCGAGAAGCCGTTTTTGGCAATGCTGCGGGCGGTCTTGTCGACGATCTCGGTTTCGAAGATCACCACATTATTGACGAATTGGTAAAAGCTTTGCGCCAGTACGAAGTCGCGCCATTGCGGGCAATGGTCAAGAAAGGTCTCGCTGAGTACCAGCGGTTGGCGGCACAGGGGGTAGATTAATTTTTCGTCGTTCTCCAGCAGGCGTCGGGGGCGAGTGCGGATGGTTGCACGACGTTCCCAGTCTTCGGCAAACGAGCGGTAGCCAATGGTATTCATGGGTGCGCCTCTCGCATCGAGGCCTGCACGTCGTTCCAAAACAGGATGCGGCTTTCCATGGCGCTGATTGCAGTGCTGTCGGCCTGTTTCTGGCGCGTCGGGTCTGCGCCGATCAGGCGCTGGAGCAACTGATGGGCTGCCGGGCCATGCGCGTGGCTGTCCATCTCGATATGGCGGTTGAGGTAGTGATGGAAAGTAGGTGCCTCACGCTCAATGAATCCGTGGCTGCGCGAGATGCGTTCGAACATCGACGGAATGACGCTTTCGCGGCCGTGCAGGAAGGCTGCCGCCACACAATGGCTGGGTGCGTTCCAGGCGATCTGCAACGTGCAGTCAACGAAGCGAGCAACGCCAAGGGGCGCGCTGACGGCTTGCAAGGCTGCGTTTGCCTCCACTTCCTGAAGCTGCAGGTCAATGAAGCGTGTGATCGCAAGTGTGCTGGCGCCCACTTCTGCCATTGCATCCAGGTACAGCTCGAAGTGACTGCTGTAGCCGCGAGTTGGATGCTCGTCCGACTCCTCGGCCAACACGATTTCATTGATCAGGCGGGCCGCGTGTGGGTCGGAGGGTGGGAACCAGGGGATCCCGGTGCAGGTCAGGTCCTGCTGCAAGCGTTTGGTCAGTGTCATGAAGTCCCAAACGGCAAATACGTGGTGCTCCATAAAGATTTGTAACTTACGGAGTGAAGTTATTTCTATAAATAGCGGGTGGCTGCACAACTGCAGTCTTTTTTGTTCAAGTAGATGTTGGTGCATGGTTGACGCCTGTATTGCGAATGCTCTGAGCAGTGATAAGGATTTATTAATTATTAAATAGACGGGTGGCGCCAAGTCGGGGCCGCGGGCGCAGCTCCACCGTGATAACGGTGTGTGTTGCCAATTGCGAGGCTGGGGCTGTTGGGCGAAGATAATAAGCTGAATAAACGTTTGGGTGAGCTTATAAATGTATTAGATGTTTTTTCGAAAAATAACAGTGGGCGGAAATTGTCTTTTTAAAAGTGGGAAGTTTCTTTGTTGTCGGTCGGTTTAATTGAGCGTGTTCAATTTTTTATAACTGATTAGCGCGGGACGCTTCCAGATAGAAGTTGTCCCGCTTAATAAACAGTCAGGGAGGGGGAGCGGGAAGGGCTTACAGGGACCTTTTATTGTCGCTGGTGTCGAGACCATTGAGGTAATTGGCGATCACTTCCATCCCGCGCATCAGGTGATTGCGTAGCGTAAGGATGCTCTCGTCGATTTTTTTCTGTGCCACCAGGCTCAGCAGTTCCCGGTGATCTTCCTGGGACGTCGGGCCCAGGCCCATCGCCTCGAGGTTGAAGCGCAGGAACCGCTCCTCCTCGTTCAGCCCATGTTCGACCAACTTGAGTAGCCGCTGGTTAGGTGCCTTGCCATACAAGGCCATGTGGAACAGGCGATTGAGGCGTCCGATCTCGGTGTAGTCTTTTTCACGCTCCAGAGCATTGATGCAAGATTCGGCCTCTTCAATGTCGGCGTCGGTGAGCAAGGGGATCGACAAGCGCAACGCTTCGGACTCCAGCAACATGCGCAAGCCATAGGTCTCAGCCGAATTGTCCTCGATCAAGGGGGCTACCACGGCGCCTTTGTGGGTCACCACATGCAGCAAGGACTGTGCCTCCAGTTGGCGCAGGGCTTCTCGCACGGGCATGCGGCTGACACCGAACAGGCTGGCCAGTTCTTGCTGGCGCATAGCCGTGCCACAGGGCAGACGCCCATCGAGAATGGCGTTTCGTAATGTTTCTTCAATAACGGAGCGGGCAAGATGGGCGGGAATAGGCTCGCTGATTTTGATGCTGCTTAAAGGGTTCGGCTTCTGCGTCACGGTTACGCTATCCTCCTTTCTTGAATAGAGTGTGTTTAATTGGATCCAATGCACACTAAAGATGGGTTGCACGCTTGTCAAACAACCAAAGTTTCCGTTTGTAAGGGCTTACAGGAAGTACTTTGTGCATCCCACAAATTGCGGTTATAAATTTGGCCGGCTCATGAATGATTGCACTGTGCCATTGTTTTTTCCGGGTCAAAGCTTCACCATCCCTTGAAATTCCGTCTTTCTTCACGGACTGAACGCCTTGGCGGTAAGTTTTATTTCTTCTCGAATCCTCAGCTGGCTGTTTTCAGCGTTATTGTTGGCCGGCTTGATGCTCGGCGGGCTGCATGCCGATTGGGATTTCTCCCAGATCAGTCGCAAAGCCACCGCCTTGTACGGACCGTTGGGGAAGGGGCAGCAACGTATCGACGAGTGGCAGCGGCTGCTCGCGACGCAGAAACAAGTCAGTGAACAAGAGCAGCTCAAGGTCGTCAACCTGTTCTTCAACCAGCACATGACCTACACGGAAGACATCGATCTGTGGCATGTGGAAGACTATTGGGAGACGCCTGTCGAAGCCTTGTGGAAGGGTGCCGGTGATTGCGAAGACTACGCTATCGCCAAGTATTTCAGCCTGCGCCACCTGGGGGTTTCCAGCGACAAATTGCGCATTACTTACGTCAAGGCCTTGCGTCAGAATCGCGCTCACATGGTCCTGACCTACTATCCGACCCCCGACGCTATCCCGTTGGTGCTCGACAGCCTGATGGACGAGATCCTCCCGGCCACCCGCCGTACCGACCTGCTTCCGGTGTACTCATTCAACGCCGAGGGGCTGTACTTGCCGGGTGCCAAGGGCAACAAGAAAGTCGGCGATACCAAACGCTTGTCGCGCTGGCAGGATGTGTTGAGAAAAATGCGTGCGGAAGGCTTCCCAGCCGAGCCTGCCAACTAGGAGTAACTGATCGGTGTCTTTGTTCAAACAACTGTTGATCGCAATCTGTCTGTTCCTCGTAGTCGCCTTCAGCGGCAGCTTCATGGTCAGCCTGGAGAGCTCGCGCACGCAATACGTCAACCAGTTGCGCTCCCACGCACAGGATGCGGCGACGGCATTGGCGCTGTCGCTGACGCCCAATATCGACGATCCGGCGATGGTGGAGCTGCTGGTCAGTTCGATCTTCGACAGCGGTTATTACGCGAGCATCCGCGTGGTGGACCTGGCAACCGACAAGACGATCGTCGAGCGTAGCGGCATTCCCGACAACAATGGCGTGCCCGACTGGTTCGTCAAGTTGATCGGCCTGGAACCGGCCGGGGGGGATGCGTTGGTCAATCGTGGTTGGGAGCAGGCGGCGCGGGTGGAGGTGATCAGCCACCCGATGTTCGCTCTGGCCAAACTCTGGCAGAGCGCCCTGGGCAGTCTCGGTTGGCTGCTGCTGTGCGGCGCGGTCAGTGCGGTGCTCGGCGCACTGTTGCTACGGCGACAATTGAAACCTTTGGACTACATGGTCAAGCAGTCCCATGCCATCGCCCGCCGCGAATTCCTCAGCCTGCCTGAGCTGCCCCGCACGCCGGAACTGCGGCGCGTGGTACAGGCCATGAACCAGATGGTAGAAAAGCTCAAGGCGCTGTTCCAGGAGCAGGCCGAACGCAGCGAAAAATTGCGCACCGAATCCTATCAGGACAACCTCACCGGCCTGGCCAATCGTCGCTACTTCGAGATGCAGCTCAACGCTCGTGTCAGCAACCCGGAAGACACCAGCACCGGCTATCTGCTGCTGTTGCGGGTCAAGGACCTGGCCGGTCTCAACCAGCGCCTGGGTGGCCAGCGCACTGACCAGTTGCTGCAAGCGGTCGGTCAGCAACTGCTGCGCCAGTGCGAGCCGTACCCGGAAACCCACAACCTCGTCACGCGTATTCGCGGTGGTGAGTTCGCCGTGCTGGCGCCGGGGCTGATGCGTGAAGAGGCGCTGCAATTGGCGCAGAACCTCGAAAGCACCTTGCACAGCCTGCAGGCCACCGGCGCCAGCGATGTCACGCCGGTCGCTTACATGGGCCTGGCACCGTTCAACCATGGCGATGCCCCCCAGGCGCTGCTGACCTTGGCTGACCAGGCCCTGGCGCAAGCTGAGGGGCAGGGCGATAGCAGTTGGGTATGCCTTGACCATAGCGCCGCCGCCAGTGTTGGTGATGATCACCATGCTTGGCACAGGTTGCTGGACCAGGCACTGACGCAGCAGCGCTTCGAGTTGTATTTCCAGCCGGTGGTGGCCAGCCAGGACCCGCAATTGGTGCTGCACTATAAAGTCCTGTCACGCCTGCAGGATGAAGACGGCCATACGATACCCGCCGGGCGTTTCCTGCCGTGGCTTGAACGCTTCGGCTGGACGTCCCGCCTGGACCGCCTGATGCTCGAACAAGTGCTCAAACAGATGGCCGGCCACACCCATAGCCTGGCGCTGAACCTCTCGGCCGCGACCTTGCAGGACGCCCAGGCGCTGAATCGGATTGTTGAACTGCTACGCCAGCACAGCAACCTGGGCCCGCGCCTGACCCTGGAGATCGGCGAGGAACAACTGCCGGAGCAGGCCCTGCTGGAGCAATTGACCCATCGCCTGCGCGAGCTGGGCTTTTCCCTGAGCCTGCAGCGTTTTGGCGGGCGCTTCAGCATGATCGGCAACTTGGCGCGCCTGGGCCTGGCGTACCTGAAGATCGACGGCAGCTACATCCGTGCCATCGACCAGGAGAGCGACAAACGCCTGTTTATCGAGGCGATCCAGCGTGCGGCCCACAGCATCGACTTGCCGTTGATCGCCGAGCGCGTCGAGACCGAGGGCGAGTTGAAGGTGATTCGCGAGATGGGGATCTTCGGCGTGCAGGGGCAGTTATTTGGCGAGCCTGCGCCTTGGAAGTAATGCGGGTCTATTGCGTGGGCTGAGCACTCCAGCACTCAGATCAGCCCAGTCTCTTCATCATTGATCAAGTGGCTCAACCCACCCAATGATTCCCGCGCGTGGGTACGGTCGATCAGTTTTGCCTGGGCAGCGGGCGGCAGGTCCGTCACGCTGATAATGCCTTTGCTGGTCAGCACCTGGATCAAGTCGTCGAGCACCCGGATCATCTCCAGGTCACTCTGCTTGAGTTGCGCCAGGCTGGTTTCCACCACTTCGTTGGCGTACCAGGCCTGGATCTCATGGTGATCGGCCGGCAGGGTTTCGGTCGACTCGGCAAAGGCGGCGGCCTCCACGCGGCTTAGCGCGCCCTGGGCATCACGTTGCACATAAAACATAAGAACCCCTCGAAAATGAGCCACACGCCGTCGCCAGCATCGGCCAACAGTGTGTTGATAGGCACAAGTATGCGATGCAACCGCCCGGCAGGGCCAGCAACGAAATCGGCCGCCGGTGAGGGCGGCCGATATCCGAGGCTTAGGCGGTGTGGTCGATCTTGATGGTCGGGTCGGCACCACTGATCAGCGAGTTGATGCTGGTGTGGGACCAATCATTGCCTTCCAGCTTGATCGTCACGTCGGCATTGGCCAGGCCACCGGCGGCGTTGAGCTTGCCTTCACTGCTCACTTGCAGGGTCGACACACCGTCCACCGTGGTGATCTTCAGGTAGTTGTCGATGGTGCTGTCCGTTTCACCCTTCAACAGATCCCGCAGATCAATGCGGTCGCCTTCCGACGCCTTGAAGTCCTTGATCACATCGTTACCGACGTCACCGGCTTTCCACACGAAGGTGTCGGCACCCGAGCCACCGATCAGGATGTCGTTGCCCGGCCCGCCGATCAGCGTGTCGTTACCGGTGCCGCCCAACAGGATGTCATTGCCTTTGCCGCCGTCCAGGTAGTCATTACCGCCCTGGCCGAACAGGATGTCATCGCCTGCGCCGCCCAGCAGCGTGTCGTTGCCGTCTTTGGCGCCGGACACATCGAAGTCGGCGTAGTGCTCGGTCACGTACTGGTGCACGTTCGAAGGGGTCACGTCCGTCACGGCTACGCCGGTTTTCTGCGCCACAAAGGCTTGCAGCGCGTTGTAGCCCTCACCGGTAACGCCGCTGAAACTCACCAGGTCGCCGAAGATAATATCGTTGCCGTCGCCGCCGTTCACGGTGTCGCTGCCAGGCAGCGTGGCCTCGGTGTGACCGAGGATGGCATTGGCCAGGTCCTTCGGATCGATGTTGCTTTGCGGCTTGCCATCGCTGTCGTACGGTTTGAGGTCATTGAGGCTGACATCGCCGTTGATACCGATCGCTTCCACCTGCGACAGCCCACCCAGCAGCGCAAACGCGCTCTTGGCGTTGCTCAACGTCGCCGAATCGGTGCTGTAGCCTGTACCGTTCAGGTTGGACAACTCGTAGGTGCCGTCACCTTGGGCGTGAAGGGTGCCCAGATTGTTAAGGACCCAGCGCGATCCATTCCAGGTTTGCAATTGCGCTGCGCCCGAGGTGTCGATGCTGAAGTAGTGGGTGTTATCCAGGTACTTGCTGAACGTTGTCCCCAGTGTGTAGTTGGACGTCGTCACCAGATCGTCGAGTTTGGTGTTGTAAATCGTCGGGTTGGTCTGCTCGCCGCTCTGGTAGTACGTCGGCTGGCCATCGGTGATGAAGTAGGTCAGGTTGGTGGCGCCGGTGTTGCTGGTCGCCAGGCCGCTCTGGAAGAAGTTCGCCGTGGTCTTGAACACGTCCTCATAGTTGGTACCGCCACCCGATGTCATCGAGTCCAGTACCCCCTTGAGCACGTTCAGCGCGTTCGGATCGTTGAGGTTGATCGCGACCGACTTGTTCACTTGGGTATCGAAGTCTGCCAGGAAGATATTCACCGTGCCCGAGGTGTTGGCGCCCAGGCTGTTTTTGAGCGAGTTGAACACCGAGGTCAGCGAGTCTTTCGCCGCGCTGATCGAAGCCGGGGTCATGCTGCCTGAACTGTCCACCATGAACGCGATGTTGTAGTTCTTGCCCTGCACCACGTTCAGGCCGCCGATGTCGGAAACCATAATGTCGTTGCCATCGGTGCCGGTGAGCGAGTCGCTGCCCGAGGTGCCGGTGGCGGCGCTATAGGTCGCCGGGTACACGGTGACCGGCAATTGCGCGGTGGTGGTTGCAGAACCGCCGAGGCTTTCGGTGGAGGTCGAGGTGACCGCCAGGTTGAACTGGCCGCTGTAGTAGGTCGGTGGCTTGATCGACAGGGAGCTCAGGTCCCAACCGGTCACGTTGACTTCGCCCACAGCCTTGGTCGCGGTGAAAGTATGCCCGGATGCATCGGTGAGCACGGAGCCGGCCGGTATGCCGCTGATCTTCACGCTGAGGGTTTCCGAGCCGTCGGTGTCGGTCAGTGCGGTGGTGACCTTGGACAGCTTGACGGTGCCGTTTTCCAGACCTTCGTTGAGCTTGTAGCCCACGTAGTAACCGTCGCCGTTGCTGCCATGCAGGTCGGAGACGGTCACGCCGGCGTTGGTCAGGTCGGTGATGCCGGTGTACAGCGGCACGCCGCTGGTGCTCAGGTCTTGAACCGGGCCGCCATTGACCGACAGGTTGACGTCGTAGCTGCCAGGGCCGGACTGGTTGGCGTGATAGATCTCGAGGCTGTAATAACCACTCACTGTCGGTGTGATCGAGCCGCTGAACTTGCCGCTGTTGTTGCCCCACTGAGCGCTGGCCACGTCTTTGCCGCCGACGTTGATCACCAGGCTGTCATCGCCGGTACCGCTGAAGGTGTAGGTCTTGCCGGCTTCCATGTACATCAGGCCGGAGATCTTCGAGCCGCTGCCTGCCGTGACATTGGTGGTGGATTCGACGTTGGTCACCAACCCGCTGCTGTTTGGCGTGCCGGCGTTATCAATGGCGTTTTTCAGGTCGGCCGGTGCTGCGCCGTTCCCGTTGGTGCCGAGACCCGAAACGCTGTTCCAGCTTTGCTTGAGCAAGCCGATCGAATTGACGTTGTTGTCGGCCACGTTCAGGGTCGGAGCATCGGCCACCGGGGTGATGTCGACTTTCACTGTGGCGCTGTTGCCCAGGTCCTTGCCGTCGGTAGGCTGGAACTTGAACTGCGCGTAATCCGCCTGCTTGTTACCAACACCGGTGCCACCATAACCGTCGGCGCCGGACTCGTTGGCGTTCGGCATAAAGCGCAACTGGCCGCCGTCGATCTGGGCTTTGGTGAAGGTCTGGCCTGCGGTCACGCTGGTCCAGGTCGTGCCATCCGCCGCCAGGTATTGCAGTTTGCCGGCCACCGGCAGGTCGGTGATTTTCACGCCAAGGCTGCTTTGTGGCGAGTCCACATCGGTCACGCCGAAGTTGGCCCAGGTCAGCGCCAGTGGCGTGTCTTCGGTGCCGGTCACGGCACTGCCGGTCGCCACCGGTGGATCGTTGACCGCCACCACGTTGACGGTGGTGGTGGCCACGTTGGAGTAGTTGCCGCCATCGGTCACGGTGACGGTAATGGTCCGCGGCGTGGTGCTCGGGTCGTGGCTGCTGTTGGTGAACGTAATGTTCTGGATACGCTGCATGTAGTCAGCCAGCGTGGCGCTGCCCGACAACGTCAGGGTGATGGTGCCCGTCTGGTTGTTGGTGCTGACGGTAATGCCATTCACGCTGTTGCCCAGGTTCAGTGCATCACCGGCCTGTGCGTTGGTCAGGGTGACGGTCGCGCCGGTCAGCAGGGTGCTGTCCGGATCGGTGATCTTGATATCCGTGTCGGCAATCGACACACCCGGCCCGGCGGTGCCTTCGGTGAAGGTCGTCTTGTAGTCGGCACCGGTTGCGCCGCTGGAGTTGTTGGCATCCAGGTCGATGACCGGCGGCGCATCGTTGTCGATGATGTTGGTGCTGACGCTACCTTTGTCGACCACCAGGTTCTCGAAGTTGCCACCCGTGGTTTTGTCGATGGTGATGACGATCTGCTCGGTCGGCTCGGTGATCTTGTCATCGATGGTACGGATATCAAACGGCACGCTGCTGGAGCCGGCAGGGATCTTCACGGTGTACACGCCGTTGAAGTCCGAGCCGTCGGTAGCGGTGCCGCTGTATTTGAGCGTCACGGTCACATCGGTTTGCGCCGGGTTGCTCAGGGTCAGGGTGTAGTGCGCGGTTGCGCCTTCGGTCACCGATGTGTCGCCAGTGATGCTGATGGTGGTGTTGTTGACCACGTCGGTGACTTTGGTGACTACGGTGCTGCCGTCGACGATCAGGTGCTCGTACTTGTCACCGCCGCTGACCACGCCGGTGATCTTGTTGCTGACATCGTTGGCGCCCACGTACGCATCGTTAGGCGCGGTGGCGGTAGTGACGCCGCTGGACTTGCCGTTACCGATAGTGATGGTCGAACCGTTATCCAGCTTCACCACCAGGTCGGAACCGACGTTGTTGACTGCCACACCGTTCTTGTCGACCAGCGACGCGGTGTAGATGATCTGCCCGCCTTCGCTGGTAGACCCCGTGGCCTTGAGCGACACGGTCACATCATCGATCGTGTCGTTGATGGTAGTGGTTGCGCCGCCCGGTGTGATGCTCACACCTTCGAAGTTACCGCCAGTGGTGCCAGTGATCTTGACGGTCTGGGTGCTCTTATCGATGAACACGTCATCGCTTGGCGCCGGGACGGTCACCGTACCGACAGTTGCACCTTGCTTGATGCTGATGCTCGAGCCGTTATCGAGCTGGATCACCATGTCGCTGCCGGCCTTGTTGCTCAAGGTGGCGGTGTAGGTGATCTGGCCGCCTTCGTTGACTGCGCTTGGCGCGGTCAGCGTGACGGTGGTGAGATCGGTTGTACCGGGAGTGTCGGTAACGGTGGTATTTACCGGCGTAGTGCCCGGTACCAGGTTCTCGAAGTGCTCGCCGCCGGTGACGCCTTTGATGGCGGTGGTGACGGTCTGGTCGCCTTTGTAGACGTCGTTCGGCGCCACGGTGGTGACGGTGCCGCTGGATTGGTTTACACCGATGGTGATGGTTTTACCGTTATCCAGGGTGACGGTCAGCGGGTTGGTGATGTTGGTCACCGGTGCGCCGTTTTTATCCACAAGGCTGGCGGTGTAGACGATGTTGCCGCCTTCACCGATGGTGTTGGTGGCCGTCAGTACCACATCGACTTTGTCGATGGTGTCGTTGATGGTCGTTGTCGCGCCGTTGCCTGCAACTTCCAGTTTCTCGAAGTTGCCGCCGGTGGCGTCGGTGATCTTGACGGTCTGGGTGCTCTTATCGATGAACACGTCATCGCTAGGTGCAGGAACGGTCACGGTGCCGACGGTATCGCCAGCCTTGATGGTAATGCTCGAGCCGTTGTCCAGCTTCAGCGTGACGTCGGTGCCGGCCTTATTGCTCAAGGTCGCGGTGTAAGTGATCTGACCGCCTTCGTTAACTGCGCTTGGCGCGGTCAGGGTCACAGTGGTGGTGTCCGCAGTGCCCGGAGTATCGGTAACGGTGGTGTTCACCGGTGTAGTGCCCGGTACCAGGTTCTCGAAATGCTCGCCGCCGGTGACGCCTTTGATGGCGGTGGTGACGGTCTGGTCGCCTTTGTAGACGTCGTTCGGCGCCACGGTGGTGACGGTGCCGCTGGACTGGTTCACACCGATGGTGATGGTTTTACCGTTATCCAGGGTGACGGTCAGTGGGTTGGTGATGTTAGTTACCGGCGCGCCGTTTTTATCCACAAGACTGGCGGTGTAGACGATGTTGCCGCCTTCACCGATGGTGTTGGTGGCCGTCAGGACCACATCGACTTTGTCGATGGTGTCGTTGATGGTCGTTGTCGCGCCGTTACCTGCGACTTCCAGCTTCTCGAAGTTGCCGCCGGTAGCGTCGGTGATCTTGACGGTCTGGGTGCTCTTGTCGATGAACACGTCATCGCTCGGTGCCGGGACGGTCACGGTGCCGACGGTGTCACCGGCCTTGATGGTGATGGTGGAACCGTTGTCGAGTTTCAGGGTGACGTCAGTACCTGCTTTGTTAGAAAGCGTGGCGGTGTACGTAATCTGACCACCTTCATTAACTGCGCTTGGCGCGGTCAGGGTCACGGTGGTGGTGTCAGCAGTGCCCGGAGTATCGGTAACGGTGGTATTTACCGGCGTAGTGCCCGGTACCAAGTTCTCGAAGTGCTCGCCGCCGGTCACCGTTTTGATCGCGGTGGTGACGGTCTGGTCGCCTTTGTAGACGTCGTTTGGAGCGACTACCGAAACAGAACCGCTCGACTGGTTCACACCGATGGTGATGGTTTTACCGTTATCCAGAGTGACCGTCAGGGGGCTAGCGATGTTGGTTACTGCTGCGCCGTTTTTATCCACAAGGCTGGCGGTGTAAACGATGTTGCCGCCTTCGCCCACAGTGTTGGTCGCGGTCAGGAC
>NZ_JBNPJV010000084.1:0-18847 GCF_050312585.1 Pseudomonas sp. R19M | reverse complement strand
GCTGGGTGGCGCAGCCGCCCCAACAAGAACGCCGCGGTGTTTCAGGAATACCGAGGTGACCGGATTTGGGGCGGCTGCGCCGCCCAGCGCGGGGCAAGCCCGCTCACTACACTCGCGCCTTGGGCGCGGTTTTATTTGCGCTCCGCCAGCACCTTGAGCGCCTGCGCCGCCGCCCTCTCCTGCCCAGCCTGCGCCGTGGCGTTGGCCGCATCGCGCCAGCGCTGTGCGTCCACATTGGCGGGCAACTGGCTCGGACGCTGGGTCAGGATGGCCCAGTGACCGGCGCTCTTCCACGCTGACTCAAAGTCGCTGAAGCTCATCGACAGCCGTCGCTCCATGCCCGAGCGCAGCAACACCGTGCTCTTTTGCTGATTGAACCCCACCACCACGACATAGCGGGTGCCCGACCAGAAACTCGGGTTGAGCCGCGCCATCACCGGGTAACCCGCGGCGACCTGCGCCAGCACCGCCGTCAGTTGACTGTCCAGCGGATACACCATCAGCCCGTATTCGCGAGCCAGCACCTGCATGTTGCGCTCAAGGTCTGCCTCCGCGCCGGGTAGATGCAGTGGCTTATCCAGCAAGCCAGGTGTCATGACAATGCCTTGTTGCGACAGCATGCTGGCCAAAGCACTGGGGCCACTCAGGTAGGCCTCGCTGCGAAAGGTCGGCACACCATTGAGTTCGACGCGCTCCGGCAGGCCCGGCAGTTTCGACGGCTGCCCGGAACACGCCGCAAGCCCCAAGGTACATGCCAGCAACAGGGTGGTTTTAACGTTCGACCGTAACCGCAATTTTTTACTCTCTTGATCAACTGCCGGTGAGGCTCCAGATCATAGGGTGCTCTGCCACGTCGGTATAGCCTTGAGTCTCAGTAAAACGCCGGGGGTAGAGCAAACAAGTTGGACAGACTCGACCATTGGTCAATAGCAGGCAACCGCCCGGTAGCTAGACTGTCCATAAAGAAGTGTGTGTGTGCCCCAAGGGGCGAAAGGAGGCCAGAATGAGCCTTGCTACAACGATTTTCCTGTTGATCTGCGGTTGGCTGGCTGTCGCCAGTGCCATGTTGTGGGGCGTGATGCGCGTAACCCGTCGCCATCATCACCCCCACGTCAAACCCGCCAAGCCACCAGAGGCGTCGGCGGCACGTCACGCTTAGCCTGGCATGCAATTGAAGTCCTGGGTCGCGGCAACTTCCTTGCCGTGACCATCCTTGAGCACCGCGCGCACGGTAGTGCCGAGGCTCGACTCCACCAGGGTGTAATGCTCACCCGCCTTGAAGTGCTTGTACTCGACCCGCCCCTGGCAGTCCTGCTGGTTGTCGTCGCCTGGCTCTTCTTCAAACAGGGTCACATCCAGGCGATGGTCGCCTGGCGGTACTTCAAAAAAACGCCCGTCATCCACGCGCTTGCCGTCGACGCGTTCGGCCATCAGGTCATTCGGGGCTTCTTCTTTCAAACCGATCCACGCCTCGCTTGGGTCCGCCTTGGGGATCGGGCCGGCACACGCCGACAACAGCAGCACAGCACCGAGGGCAGGAATCAAAAGCAAAGGTTTAAGTGACATGGCAGGGCTCCATAGGACATGAGTAAAAAGACGCAGCGAAATGTGTCGCGTCCGATGGATGACAAGCTTGGGGAGCAGCCCTTTGTAGAACAAATGAATACACATGAAAGGTTCTTAAGCGCTTAACTAAATGTTCCTTCATTTGGCTGAAAGGTGCGTGTTAGGTGGGTCGGGCAAGACTGCCGGGGTTTGCAATCCTGCTCCCTCGGAGGTTCACGCATGCTCGGGCTGGTAAAGACCGCACTGCAAAAGCCGTACACGTTTATCGTGTTGGCCATATTCATTTGCATCATCGGGCCGATGGCGGCCCTGCGAACCCCTACGGATGTGTTTCCCGATATCGGCATCCCCGTAGTCGCCGTGGTCTGGCAGTACAACGGCCTGTCACCGGACGCCATGGCCGGCCGGGTGATCTACACCTACGAACGTTCCCTGAGCACCACCGTCAACGACATCGAACATATCGAATCGCAATCGCTGCCCGGCATGGGCATCGTGAAGATCTTCTTCCAACCCGGCGTGGATATCCGTACCGCCAACGCCCAGGTGACCGCTGTTTCACAAACCGTGCTCAAGCAGATGCCACCCGGCATCACGCCGCCACTGATCCTCAACTACAGCGCCTCCACGGTGCCGATCCTGCAAATGGCGTTCTCCAGCCCCAGCCTCTCGGAAGCCAAGATCCGCGACCTGGTGCAGAACAACATTCGCCTGCCTTTAAGTGCCCTGCCCGGCCTGGCCATGCCTACGCCCATGGGCGGCAAGCAGCGGCAGATCACCCTCGACCTCGACCCCCAGGCACTCGCCGCCAAAGGCCTGTCGGCGCAGGACGTGGGCAACGCCCTGGCGCTGCAAAACCAGATCATCCCGGTGGGCACCGCCAAGCTCGGTCCCAACGAATATACGATTCTGCTCAACAACAGCCCCAAGGCCATCGATGAGCTCAACGACCTGCCGATCAAGACCGTCGACGGCGCGCTGATCACCATCGGCCAAGTCGCCCACGTGCGTGATGGCTCGCCACCGCAGATCAACATCGTGCGGGTCGACGGCCACCGCGCCGTACTGATGCCGGCGCTGAAAAACGGCAGCATTTCCACCCTGTCGATCATCGACGGCATTCGCCAGATGCTGCCGCGCATCAACGAAACCCTGCCACCTTCGCTGAAGACCTCGCTGCTCGGTGACGCCTCGGTGTTCGTCAAGCAATCGGTCGGTAGCGTAGCCCAGGAAGGCATCATCGCCGCGCTGCTGACCAGTGCAATGATCCTGCTGTTCCTCGGCAGTTGGCGCTCCACCCTGATCATTGCCGCCTCGATCCCCCTGGCGGTGCTGTCAGCCATCGCGCTGCTGGCTGTCAGCGGGCAAACCCTCAACGTGATGACCCTCGGCGGGTTGGCGTTGGCGGTCGGGATCCTGGTGGACGACGCCACGGTGACCATCGAGAACATCAACTGGCACCTGGAACAAGGCAAGGCGGTGAAAACCGCGATCCTCGACGGCGCCGCGCAGATCGTCGGCCCGGCATTCGTCTCGCTGCTGTGTATCTGCATCGTGTTCGTGCCGATGTTCCTGCTGAACGGGATTGCCGGCTACCTGTTCCGGCCGATGGCCCTGGCGGTGATCTTTGCCATGGCCAGCTCGTTCATCCTCTCGCGCACGCTGGTGCCGACCCTGGCGATGTTCCTGCTCAAGCCACATACGCCGGAACAAGGCGCGGGGCATCACCCGGAAGATGCATTCATCAACCACCACGAGGGCGAGCAGCACCAGAAACCGCGCAATCGCCTGCTGCAATCGGTGCTGAATTTTCAGCAAGGCTTCGAGCGTCACTTCTCGAACATCCGCGACACCTACCACGGCCTGCTGACCTTGGCGCTGGGCAACCGCAAACGCTTTATCGCAGGTTTCCTGGCGTGCGTGCTCGCCTCGTTCCTGCTGCTGCCGAGCCTGGGCCAGGATTTTTTTCCGGCCACCGACGCCGGCGCCCTGGCCCTGCACGTACGCTTGCCGCTGGGCACGCGTATCGAAGAAAGCGCGGCGGCGTTCGACCGCATTGAAGCGCGAATTCGCGAAGTGATCCCGCCGCAAGAGCTGGACACCATCGTCGACAATATCGGCATTCCGCTGAGCGGCATCGACATGGCCTACAGCAGCAGCGGCACTATCGGTCCGCAGGATGGCGACATCCAGGTCAGCCTGAAAAAAGACCATGCGCCCACCGCCGACTACGTGAAAAAACTGCGTGAAGCCTTGCCGCAGAGTTTCCCCGGCAGCCACTTCGCGTTCCTGCCGGCCGATATCAGCAGCCAGATCCTCAACTTCGGCGCCCCTGCACCACTGGATGTGAAAATCTCCGGGCGCAGCGATGCAGAAAACCGCGCCTACGCCGTGGAACTGGAACGTCGCCTGTCGCACATCCCAGGCATCGCCGACTTGCGTATCCAGCAGTCCACCGGCTACCCGTCGCTGCAGGTCAACGTCGACCGCATGCGTGCCAATGGCCTGGGGATTACCGAGAAGGACGTGACCAACAGCATGGTCGCCTCCCTCGCGGGCAGCTCGCAAACCGCGCCGACCTTCTGGCTGAACCCGGCGAACGGCGTGTCGTACTCCATCGTCGCCGCAACGCCGCAATACCGCCTGGACAGCTTGCCGTCACTAGAAGCCCTGCCGGTCACAGGGGCTGATGGCCAGTCGCAAATTCTCGGCGGCGTGGCAACCATCTCCCGCGTGCAAAGCCCGGCGGTGGTGACTCACTACAATATCCAACCGACCCTGGACCTGTACGCCAACGTGCAAGGCCGTGACCTGGGGGGCGTGGCCCGTGACGTGCAAAAAGTGCTCGACGATACCGCTTCCATGCGCCCCAAAGGCGCGGTGATCAGCCTGCATGGGCAAATCGACGCGTTGCACGAAGCCTTCAGCGGCTTGAGCTTCGGCCTGCTCGGTGCGGTCGTGCTGATCTACCTGCTGATCGTGGTCAACTTCCAGTCGTGGGTCGACCCGTTCGTGATCATCACCGCCTTGCCGGCTGCCTTGGCGGGCATCGTGTGGATGCTGTTCCTCAGCGGCACCTCGCTGTCGGTGCCGGCGCTCACCGGCGCCATCCTGTGCATGGGCGTGGCCACCGCCAACTCGATCCTGGTGGTGAGCTTCTGCCGCGAACGCCTGGCCGAACATGGCGATGCGCTAAAGGCTGCGCTGGAAGCCGGCTACACACGCTTTCGCCCGGTGTGCATGACCGCCCTGGCGATGATCATCGGCATGTTGCCGCTGGCCCTTTCCGAAGAGCAAAACGCGCCTCTGGGCCGGGCGGTGATCGGCGGCTTGATCCTCGCCACCACTGCCACTTTGTTGTTTGTTCCCGTGGTCTTCAGCCTGGTCCACGGTCGTCACTCTACTCGCGCTGTTGCTGGAGAAACTTCACATGTCGTCTGATCACAAACCCTCGCGCAAGCGCTTGATGCTCATGGGTGTCGGCGGCCTGACTGTGGCCGCCCTGTTGGTCGCCAACGGCCTGCACGCCCGCACACTGCACGAGCAATCGGTTACCGCCTGGACGGAAACCGCCGCCATCCCACAGGTGATGGTGTTCCAACCCCAACAGAACGCCGCCGGCGATACCCTGCGCTTGCCCGCGCACCTTGAAGCCTGGAGCAAGGCACCGATCCACGCCCGGGTCAGCGGCTATTTGAAGGACTGGAAAGTCGACATCGGCAGCCCGGTGAAAGCCGGCCAGGTGCTCGCCGAAATCGACAGCCCGGACCTCGATCAGCAGGTGGCACAAGCCCACGCCCGGCTGATTCAGCAACAGGCTGATGCACGCCTGGCGCAAACCACCGCCACACGCTGGCAAAACCTGCTGGCCAGCCACTCGGTGTCGCATCAGGAGGCCGATGAAAAAACCTCCAATGCCGCCGCCGCCAAAGCCAACGCCGAAGCCGCCGCTGCCGATTACGCACGCCTGTCGGCGCTGGAGAGCTACAAGACCCTGCGCGCGCCCTTCAACGGCACCATCACCGCACGCAACACCGATATCGGCCAGTTGATCAAGGCCGATACCGATAGCGACCCGGAGCTGTTCGATATCGCCGACACGCATCAGCTACGCCTCTACGTGCCGGTGCCACAGAACTATGCGGCGGTGATCCGCCCGGGCCTTGAAGCCGAGCTGACAGTGCCCGAGCATCCCGGCGAACACTTCAAGGCGCGCCTGATCGGCGACTCCACCGCCATCGATCGCCGCTCCGGCACCCTGCTCGCCCAGTTCGTCGCCGACAACCCCAAGGGCGAGTTGCTGCCGGGTGACTATGCCGAAGCCACCCTGCCGATTCCGGCAGACACCCACGGCGTCAGCATTCCGGCCAGCGCGTTGATCTTTCGCGCCCAAGGCACCCAAGTCGCGGTGCTGGATGCGCAGAACCACGTGCACCTGCGGGACATCCACATCGGCCTCGACCTCGGCGAGCGCCTGGTCGTCGACCAAGGTTTGAAACCCGCCGACCGCGTGGTCGACAACCCACCCGACGCCCTGCGCGAAGGTGACCCGGTACAACTGGCCGATGCCTCCGGAGGTGCGCATGCGCCCAAGGCTTAAACCCCTCGCCGCATTGATGCTGCTGATGCTGCAAGGCTGCTCGATGGCCCCCGCCTACCAGGTGCCGGCGGTGGACCTGCCGGCCGGCTACCGTGAACAGACCAGCGACGGTCCGTGGCACAGCGCGCAACCGTCCGATCACCTGGCTCCCCAGTGGTGGAAGCTCTACCACGACTCGCGCCTCAATGACCTGCAACAACAACTGCTCAAGGCCAACCCGGACCTGGCTGCGGCGCTGGCACACTTCGATGCGTCCCAGGCCTACGCCAGCCAACTGCACGCAGGGCTGTTCCCGCAGATCACCGCCAGCGCACAAACCTTGCGTCAGCGCCAGTCGGATTCACGGCCACTGCGCGGCGCCACGCAGCCGTCGGTTTACAACAGCAATAGCGCCGGGTTTGCCCTGAGCTACGACCTGGACCTATGGGGCAAGATCCGTAATCAGGTCGCCGCCGGGGATGCCCAGGCGCAGGCGTCCGGGGACGACCTGGCGGTGGCACGCCTGAGCCTGCAACACCAGTTGGCGACCCTGTATGTGCAACTCAATGGGCTGGATGCGCAAGCGCGGATCCTCAACCGCTCGCTGGATGATTTCAGCCAGGCATTGCAACTGACCCGTAGCCGCTATGAAGGTCAGATTGCTTCTGAGCTGGACCTGACCCGCGCCCAAAACCAACTGGCCGAAGCCAAGGCACAATGGGATGAAGTGCGTGGGCAACGCAACCTGACCGAACATGCCATCGGCGAATTGGTCGGCGTAGCGGCCAGCGACTTCACCTTGCCGGCAAGTCAGCAACTGATCGCTTTGCCAGGAATGCCTTCACAACTGCCGAGCCAACTGCTGCAACGTCGCCCCGACATCGCGGCGGCGGAACGCCGAGTGTTTGCCGCCAATGCCAATATTGGCGTGGCCAAGGCGGCCTGGTATCCGGATTTCAGCCTGACCGGCTTGATTGGCGGGCAGACCCAAGGCGTCGGCAACCTGCTGTCGGCCGGCAACCGTTACTGGGCGCTGGGGCCGTTGGTAAACCTGCCGATCTTTGATGGCGGACGCTTGAGCGCCAATGAGCGCCAGGCCAAAGCCGAGTTTGAAGAAGCCTCTGCGCAATACCGCAGCCAGGTGTTGAAGGCCGTGCGGGAGGTGGAAGATAACCTGGCGCAGCTAAGGGATTTGCAACAGGAGGCACAGGATGAACAGGCGGCGGCGGATGCGGCGCAGCATACCGAGTCTCTGGCGATGAACAGCTATCAGGCCGGGGCGGTGAGTTATCTGGATGTGGTGACTGCACAAACCGCCGCACTGCAGGCGCAGAGAACCTTGCAGGCGGTGCAGACACGGCAGTTACAGGCGAGCGTGGGGTTGGTCACGGCATTGGGGGGTGGATGGCAACCTGACGCATGAGCTGACGACCGCTATCGGGAGCAAGCCCCCTCCCACACTGGTCCTACGACCAGACACATTATGTATGCACGCCGCAGAGCCAATGTGGGAGGGGGCTTGCTCCCGATAGCGTCCGCCTGGACACATCCTGCCAAACCCCTGCCCATCAGCCTCTCACTCCCCAATCTAGCCTCTCTAAACCCATCTAGAGAGGCCCAGGGAATGGCAGATCTACCCGCTTCACACCGCCTGCGTATCGGTCGTTTCAGCGAACCGAACCGCATCTATCTCATCACCACCAACACCCACGAACGCTTACCCCTATTCAGCGACTTCCACCTCGGCCGCCTGGTGGTCTGGCAATTTCGGCTGGCCCAATACAAAGGGCTGGCGAACTCCATGGCCTGGGTCGTCATGCTGGACCATTTCCATTGGTTGCTCGAGCTGAAAAAAGGCTCGCTGGCGGATCTGATGTGCCAGGTGAAATCCAGAAGTACGCGAACCGTCAACGGTGCGAGTGGGCGCAAGGGACGGCTCTGGCAGGAAGGCTTCCATGACTGGGCGCTGCGCAAGGAGGACGACTTGGTAAAAATGGCCAGATACGTGGTGGCCAACCCGCTGCGAGCGGGGTTGGTGAAGCGCATAGGTGACTATCCGCTATGGGACGCAATCTGGATATAGCGCCAAACATTGCGCAGTGTGAGTCCAATGTGGGAGGGGGCTTGCTCCCGATGGACTGCGTAGCAGGCCCATTTTTGAGGCCGCTGCGCGGCCTATCGGGAGCAAGCCCCCTCCCACAGGTTATCCATCGTCCGCTCTGTCGCTTATTAACTGACTGGCATTAGGGCTCGCCCCCCACCCACCTTCCTCAACTGCTTTTCAGGCAGCGAGTCTGCCGCTGGCGATGGCGGCTGAAGCAGCAACCATTGCGCGCAACAAGACTGCACAGCCTGCCGCCAGATCATCCGGGGTGGCGTTTTCGATTTCGTTGTGGCTGATGCCGCCTTCACACGGCACGAAGATCATCCCTGCCGGGCCGAGTTCAGCGACGAAAATCGCGTCGTGCCCTGCCCCGCTGACGATGTCCATGTTCGACAGGCCCAGGCCATTGGCCGCGTCGCGCACAGCCTTGACGCAGCCCTGGTCGAAATACAGCGGGGGGAAATCCGCCGTAGGCTCCATCTCGAAGCTCAGGCCATGTTTGGCACAGGTCTCATCGATCACCTTGCGCACTTGGGCAATCATCGAATCCAGCCGCGCCGGCTCCAGATGGCGGAAGTCCAGGGTCATGCGTACTTCACCCGGAATGACGTTGCGCGAGCCAGGATAGGCTTGCAGGCAACCCACGGTTCCACACGCATGGGGCTGGTGCCCCAACGCCGCTGCATTCACCGCCGCCACCACCGCTGCCGCGCCGACCAAAGCATCCTTGCGCAGGTGCATCGGCGTCGGTCCCGCATGGGCTTCAACGCCGCGCAGTTTCAGGTCGAACCACTTCTGCCCCAATGCCCCCAGCACCACACCGATGGTTTTTTTCTCGTCCTCGAGAATCGGCCCTTGTTCGATATGCGCCTCGAAATACGCGCCGACTTTGTGCCCGCTGACCGGACGCGTCCCCGCGTAGCCGATCGCATTCAACGCATCGCCCACGCTGACCCCCTCCGCATCGACCCTGGCCAGGGTATCGGCCAAGGTGAATTTCTCGGCGAACACCCCGGAGCCCATCATGCACGGTGGAAAACGCGAGCCTTCTTCGTTGGTCCACACCACCACTTCCAGCGGGGCCTCGGTTTCCAGCTTCAGGTCATTGAGCGTGCGCAGCACTTCCACGCCCGCCAGCACGCCAAAGCACCCGTCAAACTTGCCCCCGGTGGGTTGGGTGTCGATATGGCTGCCGGTCATTACCGGTGGCAGGTTGGGATTGCGCCCGGGGCGGCGCGCGAAGATATTGCCGATGCCGTCGATGGTGACCGTGCAACCCGCCTCCTCGCACCACTGCACGAACAGATCGCGGGCCTTGCGATCGAGGTCGGTCAGGGCCAGGCGGCATACGCCGCCCTTGGGCGTGGCGCCGAGCCTGGCCAGGTCCATCAGGGACTGCCACAAGCGGTCGCGGTTGATGTGCTGATGGGTGGATTGCAGAACGTCCATCACAGCGTTCATGGGGGATCTCCTCAGGCTACATTTCTTATGGGTTGACCCGATTCCAGGCATGGAATGAGGCCAAAAATGTGGGAGCGGGCTTGCTCGCGAATGCGGTCTTCCAGACGACATTTGCAGCGACTGACGCGGCCTCATCGCGAGCAAGCCCGCTCCCACATTTGAATTGCATTTCAACCTCTCACAACGAGGATTTGGCCGTGACCGGGCTGATGCCGCGCTTGGCATTCAGGCCGTAATACAACACGCCGCCCAGTGCCGAACCGGTAAACCAGCCGTAGCTGTAGAACCAACTGAACGCGTCGCTGCCCAGCGATAGCAAGGTCAGCACCACCGGCACGCCGAAGGCGATAAAGCCACTCCAGTTCCAAGCAGGGTAAATGTCATCGCGGTACAGGCCGGCGAGGTCCAATTGCTGTTTGCGGGTGATGAAGTAGTCCACCACCATGATCCCGGCGATAGGCCCCAGCAGGCTTGAATAGCCGAGCAACCAGTTGGAATAGACGGTCTCCAGGCTCACATCGGAAACAATCAGCCCGAGCTTTTTCAGCAACTCGTGGCCCATCAATGCCAGCCCCACCAAGCCAGTCAAGATCACGGCGGTGGTGCGGTTGATCAGCTTGGGCGCAATGTTCTGAAAGTCATTGGTGGGCGACACGATGTTCGCCGCCGTGTTGGTGGACAACGTCGCGATAATGATCAACGCCATGGCAATCGCAACCCACACCGGGCTCTGGATATGCCCGATCAGGCTCACCGGGTCGGACACGCTGACACCCACCAGCTTGACCGACGCAGCTGTCATGATCACGCCGAGGGCGGCGAACAGGAACATGGTCAGCGGCAGGCCGAAAATCTGCCCCAGGATCTGGTCCTTCTGGCTCCTGGCGTAGCGGCTGAAGTCGGGAATATTCAGCGACAACGTGGCCCAGAAACCCACCATCGCAGTGAGCCCGGCCATGAAGTAACCGGTGAGGCTCGCGCCTTCAGGGCGCTTGGGTGGGATGGCCATGAGCTCGCTGAGCGACACATTCGGCATCGCCCACACCAGCAGACCGATCCCCACCGCCACCAGCAACGGTGCCGACAGGGTTTCCAGGCGCTTGATCGACTCGGCGCCACGCAATACCACCCACAGGTTCAGGGTCCAGAAGATCATGAAGCCGATCACTTCGCCAGTGCCGCCCAGGGACTTCCAGCCCTCGAAAATCGAGCCCAGGAACAGGTGGATCGCCAGCCCGCCAAACATCGTCTGGATCCCGAACCAACCGCACGCCACCAGCGCCCGGATCAGGCACGGCACATTGGAGCCGAGAATGCCGAAGGACGAACGCAACAACACCGGAAAGGGAATGCCGTACTTCGTGCCGGGAAACGCGTTAAGGGTCAGCGGGATCAGCACCACGATATTGGCCAGCAAGATCGCCATCAGCGCCTCGCCCACCGTCAGCCCGAAGTAGGCCGTCAGTACCCCGCCCAGGGTGTAGGTCGGCACGCAGATCGACATGCCGACCCACAGCGCGGTGATGTGCCATTTGTTCCAGGTGCGTTCATGCACCTTGGTCGGTGCCATGTCGTGGTTATAGCGAGGGCTGTCGAGGACGTCGGGGCCGGCGTCGAGTTCGTACAGGCCGTTGCGTTCAATGACTTGCGATCTGTTCTGTTGCATGGCCGCTCCACGGTTTTTTCGAATTATTGTTGCTCACCCAGGGTTTGAACCTGGGTGGCCGGAGTACCGCGTTAACAACATGACATCACGGGTCCGGCCAGCCGCCATTGCACTCAATAACCGTGCCGACCGCCCACCTCGAACCCACACCGCTTATATAACGTACTGATGTTTATCAACTTTCCGATTGAGCCTCAGGCACTCGCCGCGCTACTCAGGCTAAATAACGTGGAAGTTGTCAGAACCGTCAGGACTCAATCTGGTGCAACACAATTATTTTTATTTACCGGCCCCGTCAAGAGGCATCTCTCAAGCGTCTGATTTGCAATAAGAAATGTTGCTCAATTTAAGAACCTGTCAAGTGCGTCAAAATGGTGAGACATCGCTACATTTTGGTGATTTTTATTTTTTATCCTTATAAATCAATATATTAAATACGATATAAGCTTATAAAAAATCTTCTTGCCCAATCGAAAATCTCGGGCTAGTTTCTATTCCTGTCACCGATGACAAGAATTAACCGAGCATCGGAAAGCAGCATTACAACACTTAGAACTGGCACAAGCCGGTCAAGCCTGTGAGGAACTCGACATGTCGCTGTTGATCCGTGGCGCCACCGTTATTACCCATGATGAAAGTTACCGCGCCGATGTTTTATGCGCAGACGGTCTAATCCGGGCCATAGGGACTCAGCTGGATATTCCCGCCGGCACTGAAATACTCGACGGCAGCGGCCAATACTTGATGCCTGGCGGCATCGACCCTCATACCCATATGCAACTGCCCTTCATGGGCACCGTGGCCAGCGAAGATTTTTTCACTGGCACGGCGGCGGGCCTGGCGGGAGGCACCACCTCGATCATTGACTTTGTGATTCCCAATCCCCAGCAGTCATTGCTTGAAGCCTTTCACCAGTGGCGCGGCTGGGCACAGAAGTCTGCGGCCGACTACGGTTTTCACGTGGCGATCACCTGGTGGAGCGAGCAGGTACGCGAGGAAATGGCCGAACTGGTCAGCCATCACGGCATCAACAGCTTCAAGCACTTCATGGCCTACAAGAACGCGATCATGGCGGCCGATGACACGCTGGTCGCCAGCTTCGAACGCTGCCTGGAACTGGGCGCGGTGCCCACTGTGCATGCGGAAAACGGCGAGCTGGTGTATCACCTGCAACGCAAGCTGATGGCCCAGGGCATCACCGGGCCGGAAGCACACCCGCTGTCGCGGCCGTCCCAGGTGGAGGGTGAAGCGGCCAGCCGCGCAATCCGTATCGCCGAGACCCTGGGCACGCCGTTGTACCTGGTGCACGTATCGACCCAGGAGGCCCTCGACGAAATCACCTACGCCCGTGGCAAGGGCCAGCCGGTGTATGGCGAGGTCCTCGCCGGCCACCTGCTGCTGGACGACAGCGTCTACCAGCACCCCGACTGGCAAACCGCCGCAGGCTACGTGATGAGCCCGCCGTTCCGCCCACGCGGGCATCAGGAGGCGCTGTGGCGTGGGCTGCAATCGGGCAACCTGCACACCACCGCCACCGACCATTGCTGCTTCTGCGCCGAACAAAAAGCCGCCGGCCGTGACGACTTCAGCAAGATCCCCAACGGCACCGCCGGTATCGAAGACCGCATGGCGCTGCTGTGGGATGAGGGCGTCAACACCGGGCGCCTGTCGATGCAGGATTTCGTCGCGCTGACCTCCACCAATACCGCGAAGATCTTCAACCTCTACCCGCGCAAGGGCGCGATCCGGGTGGGTGCGGATGCCGACCTGGTGCTGTGGGACCCGCAGGGCACACGGACCATTTCCGCCAAGACCCACCACCAGAATGTCGACTTCAACATCTTCGAAGGCAAGACCGTACGCGGTGTGCCGAGCCACACCATCAGTCAGGGCAAGCTGGTCTGGGCCGATGGCGACCTGCGCGCCGAACGCGGCGCCGGGCGGTATGTGGAGCGGCCTGCGTATCCGCCGGTGTTCGAGCAGTTGAGCAAACGGGCTGAGCATTCCAGGCCGGTGGCCGTGAACCGCTGAGCGCGCATTCGCGAGCAAGCCCGCTCCCACATTCGACTGTGGGAGGGGGCTTGCTCCCGATGAGGCCAGTACAGGCAACAACAATGCCCGCCAGAGGCAACCCACAAAACCGTGAGGCCAACCCCGTGATCCAGACCCTGACCCACCTCCCCCACCCCCAAGAAGACGGCGCAACGCTGGCCAGCCATTTCAGCGACCTGGCGCCGCCCCTCAATCGCCGACAAGCCCAGCTGGAAGCCTCGCGTTGCCTGTATTGCTACGACGCGCCGTGCGTGAATGCGTGCCCCAGCGAGATCGATATCCCCTCGTTCATCCGCAATATCCACACCGATAACGTGCAGGGTGCGGCGCAGAAAATCCTCTCGGCCAACATCCTCGGCGGCAGTTGCGCTAGGGTGTGCCCCACCGAAATCCTGTGCCAGCAAGCTTGCGTGCGTAACCACGCCGAGGAATGCGCCCCGGTGCTGATCGGCCTGTTGCAACGCTACGCGATCGACAATGCGCACTTCAGCGAACACCCGTTCCAGCGCGCCGCGCCCACCGGCAAACGCATCGCGGTGGTCGGCGCCGGGCCTGCGGGGCTGGCCTGCGCCCATCGCGCCGCCTTGCACGGGCATGACGTGGTGATTTTCGAGGCGCGGGAGAAAGCCGGCGGGCTGAATGAATACGGCATCGCCAAATACAAGTTGGTGGATGACTTTGCGCAAAAGGAGTTGGATTTCCTGCTGCAGGTCGGCGGTATCGAGATTCGCCACGGCCAGCGCCTGGGCGATAACCTGACCTTGAGCGAGCTGCACCAGCAATTTGACGCGGTGTTCCTCGGCCTCGGCCTGGCCGCCAGCAAACAACTCAGTCTGCCCCACGAAGAGGCTCCCGGCCTGCTGGCCGCCACCGACTACATCCGCGAGCTGCGCCAGGCCGAGGACCTCACCCAACTGCCCCTGGCCGACCGCTGCATCGTGCTCGGCGCCGGCAACACCGCCATCGACATGGCCGTGCAAATGGCCCGCCTGGGTGCCCGCGATGTGAACCTGGTGTACCGCCGTGGCCTGGCGGACATGGGCGCAACCCAGCATGAGCAGGACATCGCCAAGGCCAATCAGGTGCGCCTGCTGACCTGGGCCCAGCCCGAAGCCGTGCTGCTGGATGATCACGGTCGTGTGCGCGGCATGCGCTTTCTGCGCACGCACATGGAAAATGGGCGTCTGCACGCGACCGGCGAAACCTTCGAATTGGCCGCCGACGCCATCTTCAAGGCCATCGGCCAGGGCTTCGACAACGCCGCCCTGCACGACCCGCTGGCCCAGCAACTGCACCGCGTCGGCGAGCGGATCTTCGTCGACGAGCAGCTGCGCACCAGTATTCCAGGCGTCTATGCCGGCGGCGATTGCGTCAGCCTCGGCCAGGACCTCACCGTGCAGGCGGTGCAACACGGCAAGCTGGCCGCCGAGGCCATGCACACCCAACTCATGCTGAACGTGGAGGCTGCGTAATGGCCGATCTTTCGATTGTGTTCGCCGGTATCAAGGCTCCCAACCCCTTCTGGCTGGCCTCCGCACCGCCCACCGACAAAGCCTACAACGTGGTCCGCGCCTTCGAGGCCGGCTGGGGCGGCGTGGTGTGGAAAACCCTGGGGGAAGACCCGGCGGCGGTCAATGTGTCGTCACGCTACTCGGCCCACTACGGCGCCAATCGTGAAGTGCTGGGCATCAACAATATCGAGCTGATCACCGACCGTTCCCTGGAGATCAACCTGCGGGAAATCACCCAGGTCAAAAAGGACTGGCCGGACCGTGCGCTGATCGTGTCGCTGATGGTGCCCTGCGTCGAACAGTCGTGGAAAAACATCCTGCCCTTGGTGGAGGCCACCGGCTGCGACGGTATCGAGCTGAATTTCGGCTGCCCCCACGGCATGCCCGAACGCGGCATGGGCGCAGCGGTAGGCCAGGTGCCGGAGTATGTCGAACAAGTCACGCGCTGGTGCAAGACGTACTGCTCGCTGCCGGTGATCGTCAAGCTCACGCCGAATATCACCGACATTCGTGTGGCGGCGCGGGCGGCCTATCGCGGCGGTGCGGACGCGGTCTCGCTGATCAACACCATCAACTCCATCACCAGTGTCGACCTGGAACGCATGGTCGCCCTGCCGGTGGTCGGCACCCAGAGCACCCACGGCGGGTATTGCGGTTCGGCGGTCAAGCCGATTGCCTTGAACATGGTCGCGGAAATCGCCCGTGACCCGCAGACCCAGGGCCTGCCGATCTGCGGCATTGGCGGCATCGGCAACTGGCGCGATGCCGCCGAATTCGTCGCGCTGGGGTGCGGCGCGGTGCAGGTGTGCACGGCGGCGATGTTGCATGGGTTTCGGATTGTGGACGAGATGAAGGATGGGCTGTCCCGTTGGATGGACAGCCAGGGGCACACCAGCCTGCAGGATTTTTCCGGGCGGGCGGTGGGCAATACCACGGATTGGAAGTACCTGGACATCAATTACCAGGTCATCGCCAAGATCGATCAGGCGGCGTGCATCGGCTGCGGGCGTTGTCATATCGCCTGTGAAGATACCTCGCACCAGGCGATCGCGAGTGTGAAACTGGCGGATGGCACGCATCAATACAGCGTGATCGATGATGAGTGCGTGGGCTGCAACCTGTGCCAGATCACCTGCCCGGTGGCGGATTGTATCGAGATGGTGCCGATGGAGACGGGCAAGCCGTTTTTGAATTGGACGCAGGATCCGCGCAACCCCTACCGGGAGGCGGTGTAGGGCTTCAGGCCGCTATCGGGAGCAAGCCCCCTCCCACAGTTGATTGCATGCCTCCAGGTGAATGCGGTCATTTGTGGGAGGGGGCTTGCTCCCGATGAGGCCACCACTCACAACACAAACCTCAAGGTTCCAACCCAATCCCCCGCAGAATCACACTGGTCACCGTCTGAATGGCCTTCTCGAACTGCATGTCCGACAGCGGCTGGTGATCATTCAGAATCGTCACCTGATGATCAAAGTCCGCATAGTGCTGGGTCGATGCCCAGATCATATACAGCAGGCTCGACGGCTCCACCGGCAGGATGCGTTTGTCTTCCACCCATTGGCGAATTTTCGCTTCCTTCATCTTGGCCCAGTCGTACAGGCTTTCATCCAGCGCCTGGCCCAGGGTTGGCGCGCCGTGGATGATTTCGTTGGCCCAGACTTTCGACCCATAGGGCCGCGTGCGCGAGCGCTGCATCTTGGCGCGGATGTAGCTGCTCAACACCACACGCGGATCGTCGAAGGTTTCGAAGCTCAGGGCGTCCTGTTTCCAAACGTCCAGCAGGTCGAACAGCACCGCGCTGTAGAGCTCGCTCTTGGTGGTGAAGTAGTAATGCAGGTTGGAGCGCGGCAATTGCACTTCTTCGGCGATGTCGGCCATGGCGGTGCTGCCATAACCTTTCACCGCGAAGACTTTTTCCGCCGCCAACAGGATTTTTTCGACGTTGACTCGACGAATTCCGATCTTGTGATTGCCCATAAGGGCTCCCTGACAACAACATGGCCTCAAGACTACCATCGGCTCCAGGGCGCGGCGACACACCACAATGAAACTTCTGACGCGAACCTTTCCCCTGGAAAACGGATTGGTTAGCATCGCTCTCCCGATCAAGGACCCAGATCATGACTATCCGACCTCGTGTCGCCACTGACGACCCCGTGCTCGGCGCACTGTGGGAGCGCTCGGTACGCGCCACCCATGACTTCCTGCCAGAGGACGACATCCAACGTCTGCTGCCCCTGGTGCGCGACACCTATTTGCCCATGCCTGCCCTGGATGTGTGGGTGTATGAAGACCCGCAGGGTATCGCCGGTTTCATCGGCACCGGCGGGCATAACGTCGAGATGCTGTTTATCGAACCCGACCGCCGTGGCCAAGGCATCGGCCGGCAATTGCTCGACCACGCGCGTGCGCGCCATGACACCCTGACGGTAGACGTCAACGAACAAAACCCACAGGCCGTGGGGTTTTATCTGCACTATGGCTTCATCCAGGTCGCACGCTCGCCGCTGGATGGCGAAGGCAAACCCTTTCCCTTGCTGCATATGGCTCTACCGACTTCCCCACCTGAAGGTATCGAACAATGTTGATCAAGAAAGCCCTGACCACCGTCGCCCTGCTCGCATCCCTGCTGGGCGCCTCGGCCGCGTTTGCGCATGCCCACCTCAAGAGCTCGACGCCTGCGGCCGACAGCACCGTCGCGGCGCCTGCCGACCTGCGCCTGACGTTCAGCGAAGGCGTCGAAGCCGTCTTCACCAAGGTGTCGCTGAGCAAGGACGGCACCGAAGTCGCGATCAAGGGCCTGGAAACCCCCGACGCCGATAAGAAGACCCTGGTCGTCACGCCTGCCGCACCGCTGGCCGCCGGCAACTATCGAGTGGTGTGGAACGCGGTGTCGGTCGACACGCACAAGAGCAACGGCGAATACAGCTTCAAGGTCGGCCAATAATTCATGGCGACACTGCTGGTGCTGTGCCGCTTTGTGCACTTCATCGTCGTGCTGTTGATGTTCGGGGCCTGTGCCTTCAGGCCCTGGTTGTTAGGCACTGAACGGCAACCGGCACTTGACCGGCACCTGCTGCACATCACCCGCGTGCTCGCCGGGTTGGCGCTGTGTTCCGGCGTGGCCTGGTTGTTGTTGATCACCGCCAGCATGGCCGGCAGTTGGAGCGCGGCGCTGCAACCGGCGACCGTGCAGTTGGTGCTGGGCAAAACCTTCTTTGGCCAAGTGTGGGCCTGGCATCTGTTGTTGAACTTGCTGCTGGTGATCGCGCTGGTCAAACCCTGGCCAGCCTTGCGCCTGCCGTTGATCACCCTGCTGCTGGTCACGCTGGCACCAGTGGGCCATGGCGCCATGCTCAATGGGTTGAGCGGGCAACTGCTGATCCTCAACCAGGTGGTACACCTGGTGTGCGTCGGCGCCTGGCTCGGTGGCTTATTGCTGCTGGTGTTGATCCTGAGGCACCCGCGAGAGGATGCGCTGGCAACCATCCTCAAGCGTTTCAGCGGCGTGGGTTATGGCTTGGTCAGCGGGTTGCTGGTGACGGGGCTGATCAATGTGCGCGTGCTCACCGGGCAGCTATGGCCCACGCCGTTGTTCAATGGCTTTGCATTGATTCTGTTGATCAAGGTGCTGCTGGTGCTGGGCATGCTGGCGCTGGCGCTGCTGAACCGCCTGCGTATCGAACGCTGTGATGAACGCCTGGGCAGCTTGAAGGCCAGTGTGATGCTGGAGTGGTTACTGGGCGTAGCGGCGGTGGCGGCGGTGTCCCTGCTCGGCACGCTCCCGCCGATGCTCCTCGCCGACTGAGCCCCAACTTCCGACCACCTCATCATACAACCCCCAGCACACAGAAAATCCCCTGTGGGAGGGGGCTTGCTCCCGATAGCGGTGTGTCATCCACCGCAAG
>NZ_JBNPJV010000069.1:0-19069 GCF_050312585.1 Pseudomonas sp. R19M | reverse complement strand
TGGTTAAGTCTTTCGTCTCAACCGAGGCGCGCATTCTACAGCAGCCTCATTTGCTGTCAAGTGATTATTTTCAGAAGTTTTCGAAGATTTCTTCAACAACTTCAACCACTTGCGCTTCCGATCTCTCGTTAGCGGGAGGCGAATTCTACAGACACCAGCAGAGGCGTCAAGCGCTATTTCAAAAAATCGGAATTTTCTTTCTGGGCATCCCCCTCTATCGCTCCCCTCTATATATAGAAAGAGAAAATGACTCTCAGCGAACGCGCTCCGATACTGGAAAGCACGGAGCGAAGCCCACTCGAAAGCGACCAGGAAGCGAAAGAAGATCAAGAGAGGAAAAGAGAAGAAGAAAGACGCGCAAATCAACATGCATCTATAGCGCAACGCCTGGCGTATAGATGGTGTCCCAGGGCCGGTTCGAACCATAATCGGGTCATAACACCCCATGAAAACTAAATTACCAATACTTTTCAATGAGTTGCAATACGCAGTTGCTGCACATTAGAGCCAGTCCATAGCTATGCTCAATCTCACAAGAATCCGCACAAAATCTCTTCAACCATCGATTCCGATAAAATCCGTCACATAACTGCCAGGAGTTCACGGTGTCAAAACAGTATTAAATCTAGGTGCTGGCTGGGACGTGGTTGCAGATTCTTCATTGGAGCCCGCCGTTACAAACGTCAGCGGGCTGATGATTGGATGATGCTCAGGCGCGGCTTAGAGGAACACGCAAAAAAGTTCTGGCCCTTGTTCAACGGTGTATCAGCGATTCCGCGACTGGCGCATTGGCGGATTCTTCGACCGGCTACACATCCGAATAAGCGAACAGCACTCGATTGATCTGGATATCTGGCTGATCGACTCCACGGCCCTACGTGCAAGCCGAGCCTCATCAGGGGCCGTGAATAAAGGCGCCCAAAGCACCGCAGGACTATGCGTTCGCCCGGAGCCGGGGTCGGTATGACAAACAATATTTACATGCAATGTGTTGCAGACGGATTGCCTCCGCCCTTTCTGTTTTCAGTTGGGCAAGCAAGCGATATTGCTTATGCCCAACCCATACTCGGTGCGGCTCACCTTCGGAGTCTGCGCGGGCGTCCTCGCACACACTGCCGGTGCATGCTGGCTCGCAAGGGATACGAAGCCTACGTGTTGCGCCCATACTGGAATCGCTACTGAATGCAGGGCAGCCACCTGTCTACAAAACATGAAGCGCAAACCCAAACCAGGCTTGCCTAGGTTGTTTGACAGCCGGCAATATCATCGAACGTATGTTTGAGTGGCTAAAAGAGGATAACCGCATCGTGAGGTGTTGCGATAAGCTTGTTAAAAGCACTGCTGCCTTGGTCTCTTTGGCCTGTGCGGTGGGGTGTTGGTAAAAAACCACGTCATTCAAAGCCAGGATCCATGGGTACAGTGAACCGTCATGCTTCCCTAGCGTTGTGTGCCCTTCAGACTGACCGGTGAAGGGTTTCGCCAAAGCAACCTTACATTAAATTAATAGCTATATAACTAGCTTTCTGATGGAGCCCGATAGCGCCAATTTAGATACACCGCGATATCTGAGGCCGGCAAAAGCACCCGACGCGCTCTTCCAACGGCGAGCACATCCCCTGTGGCGTCATCAAATTTGCAATAATCTGTACTTAAAAGCAGATCAAAAAATATAGATGTAACCTTGCCCATTGCATTTAACTGATCCCAACCGTTATGGCCATTAGGAATAATATTAGCGACAGAATTCAGTGCCGCTTTATCAGCCTCTAACTGGCTCACTTTTTCTTGTAGACGTTTAACCAATACATTTGACTGTTTCAGTCTCACTTTATAAGACTCAAGTACATTCCCGATGACAGGATCAATGTTTCGCAAGGCGTAATTTTCGAAGCCTTCTCTTTGAAGCATATAGGAATCTATTATTGCGCGATACTTCCCTGCCCTCTTCAACAAGGTGGTAAAGTCCAGCACGCATGGATCCGACGCCTCAGACTTAGTACCTTCTAGATCGTTTGTCATTTTGTCTGATATGAATTTAGCCAGATCTGTTACTTTCATTGCAGGAGTTTTAAACTCACTCATATCCTTAAGTATTGAAATGACTTTCCTAGTCTTTTCATCAACGCAATTCTCTTGCCATGTTGAAAAATTAGATTTGAGCATCAACCCTACTCCTTAGCCACTGCAATAACTGGGACATAATCGCCAATCAACTTATTAGTACGACCGTCTTGAGCCTGCCAAATCGATGCCAAATCTTCTACACCAATACCGCTTTGCTTGAGCATTGATCGAATCATTGAAACCAGCTCAACTGGAGAGTCAGAGACCGTACCTTTAAAAATATCCAGTACGCTTACCTTTCCTGAAAGCAATGAAAGTTTTAGTGCCTTATATTTAGCTCTGGCAACCTCCGAGACCAAGTCAGGAAACTGACTATCTTGATGAAGGCGAGATAAAATATAGAAAGCTGAATCTTCATCTGCGTTGAATTGACGAAAATCCCGCTCTAGAATTTCTGGGCGATATGAGTACAACTTGTCTGGATCAGATTTAAATTTTTCTGCAGCCGCGACCAAATGGTCTCTACACCAAATCCAAGCCAGGAGATCTCCAACTACAATCTCTAGACGGTTATCCACCTTAATTAATTCATGTTGGTTTTTCTCTGGAATCCGGTCGGCATATTCATGCAATGATCGAACTTCATCTGTCAAATTAATCACCTTGACTTCTATTGCCTCAAGATTATCAATACCCTTGACAGCATAAATACAAAAGCCGCACTTGTTTTCAGTCCCAGCTGCTTTCATCTCATCTGTACAATCTCCGTTCCTAGTGCAAATATGGGTGGGGTAGTGCGCAAGTCCTGAGTGATATCCCTGCGCGATTCGTTGCACTCCATCAAGTTCTTTATCGCTTCCCGTCGCTGAAATCGAAATACATCCAAAATCGTGAACAGCTTTTCGTGCATCTGCAGCCAGTGACTTACGAAAAGTTGACCCTTCTAGTGCCGGATCTATCGAAGTGCCGCCCCATATCTGTTGAACCCCAAGTTCAAGATGGCGTGATATTTCTGCCTTATCCTCATCATCCAGCTTTCTGTAATATCTTACGACTGCCTCGGATTTATGTGCAGTCTTAAATCTGCCGACATCTTTAGCAGACAGATATTTTGACCAGCTATTAACGGTACTAGAGCGAGTATGATGAGGGGTCATATCTGTAACTAAGCTTAGGGGACAAAATAGATCACCCGCCTTTGTGCGATTTTCTTTACCCGCATTGACCTTATCACCATAAGCAAAACCCTTAGCCTTGAGTTCAAAAAGTTTACAACTGAGACCATGATCATTGAGAAAAAAGTTAAAATCGACAAGAAATTTTACATACATCTCACTATAGGCATTATCTGTTCTAGGTAGCCCAGAGGCAAAACTGCTTGAAAATAAAGGTTTAAATTTTGCTTTCTGTGTATCCACATTTCCACGATAAAAAACTTCTACTTTAAAGCTCTCAAGATCGACTAAAGATCTAATTTGACGTTGATACCTTAAGGCCTCAAGTGTCTGCAGTGCAACGTAGGATTCCACTGGAGTTTTTGACACTTTATCTACGGCAACATGTAATTTAAAAGCCACCAACCCGGTGCCTTCAACAACATTTTTATCAAAATTTATGCAAAGCCAGCGTACACTCTGATGTCTAAGACCACTGTCTACTGCAGTCAGAACATGTATAGCATAGTGAGGATAGAGCAGCGTGAGATAATTATTATTAGAAAGCGGTATGTTCCAGCGCTCTAGAAAAACGCCTGGAATTTTCGAAATTATGAACCGACGACCACTCCAATAAAATGAGTTATCCCACCCTAGCCTCTGTGCAAGGGCTGTAAAATCTTTTTCATTCGTTATGGAAATATCACCAGATATTACGCAATCGTTAATCAATTTAATTGCATTAACTATGGTCGCCAAGTAATTCAAAGCTATTGAATACTGCCATTTTGTAAAGGGTCTTGCTTTGCTCTCACCCCTGCTGTTTGACGGGGGCATATCCATTTCATGAATAGGATTTACAAAACCTTCATATCCATGAACGTGTTGATACTTAGCCTCTACCCAAGAAAAGAAATTTTTGAGCTGCAGGATCGTTGCATAGGGTGCAGTCTCGACATCGTCATCAAACATTTGAGTAAGAAAGGTTTTGAACGATGGAGGAGCTCCCGTTACCGGGTCAGCCGGTGAAATAAAAATATTAGAAATATCTTTCGGACAAGATGGATAGTTGTAGCTCCATGTGACTCCGTTAATGGAGTACCATCGAGGCAAAAACTCAAAAAGATATAGATTAAATTGGGCTATTCCAAGGGCACTAACCTCTTCACGCTCATATGCTTTTTCTCTAAGATATCTAATCTGGCTTTTCAACCAAAGATCCAGAGTCCCCGTCAAGAGTTCACGCCATGGGGCGAAGAGATCAACCGTCGACATGCGTCTCGGGAGATAATCTCGTTTAATCCAGACTTTTACGAAATTGTATAACTCATCTACCGAGGCTACCGAGTCCTGAGACCCAGAAATTTTTCTTTCCCTTATTTCTGAAGGGGTAGAACCATTGCGTCGAAAGCGTATCGCCTGCTCTAGACGAGGCAAAAACTCATCCAGAGTAAAGGGAACTCGATCACCGTAGTAGTGGCATACATACTGCATAATAGCTCTAGTGGGAATTTCGGCAGTGAGCAATCGCGCTCCCATTGTGTAGGTCAAGTGAATCTCAATAACATCATCTATATCTATTTGCTCAGGCCTGGTAACTCCGCACATCCAAAATAAACGAGTCCCATACTGCGCAATTCTTTCACAAACCTTTTTGGGTACTCCTGACCAAAAATCACTTGCAGCAAGCTTATATCTAGAGGAAATCAAGAATCTCATAAGCTCTGGATATGTTTCAAAAGCAAAATCTGTTCGAGTTCCAGGAGCCCCATCGCCTGAATTGGAAGATAATGCGCCAAAATTCGCTGGAATCGAAATAAGACCATTTTTATAAAGCATTACAATCGTCAGCCAAAGTCCGCGCCTGACCCAGGTATACACGGACTTCTTGTAGTCTTTCTTAGATGGGCCCAAGATCATACCCATGTCTAAATTTTCTTGATCACTGCCTGCCGCAACATATTTAAACACCTCGAGCACCCAATCAAATGTATAACTAACCTCTGCCAGCCTTGGCGCATAAACGAAATACTTAATAAAGCTAACCTGGCATGATTCCGGCCCAGCTGTGATAGTATCGTACGACCAATGCTTCCCTTTCCCATATTCACTTTGTATAAACTGCGCTGCTTCTGCAACACTAGCTTTGATAGCAGAGTCAACATCTGCATCGCCACCGATCCAGACGGGCATATCAGTATGATTAATCATGACTTTAACATCTCCGGGTGATAGCCTATTTTTTTGTAACCCTCCTCAATATCCGCATGAGCTGTGCTTCTATCTAGATGGTCATAAACCAGAGTGCTTTCGAGTTTGACATGCGATACCAAATCGCTTGCGACTTCTACTCCGAGTCCTCGCCCATCACCTACAGGTACCTCATGGATAAGAAAGGTGACATAGCAGTGCCTAATATCGTGGGGCGACACATTGACAATGTTGTATCTCTTAAGTAAGCGCTTGAACATCTTACGAATAACCCCCTCAGATGCCAAAGCCAATGGCTGCCCACGTGTTTTGCCTTTCAGTACACGAAAAACAAACTTATGAGTTACCCAGCGCCTACTAGCATCAAAAACAGGATACTTATCTGAAACAAGTAACTCCGAATACGAATCCCAAAAGATCTTGTCGAATGGTGGTATAAGAAAAACCGAGTTATTTTTTCTTCCTTTCCAGCGCAGGCCGGATACTTGAGACACCGACAACCCCATTTCATAGTAAAGGCTTGGCCTATTACTCGGATCTATTGCCAGTACGCTATTCGCATCCGGGTCAATGTCTATTGTCAGAGTCTGAAGTGCTTCTGAAATTCTCTCCCCCCCTGCCGCAAGCAATGCCAAAAGACAGCGGTCTCGGACGTTTTTTATTTCGGGCAAGATCTCCAATAGCTTGTAGAAATCAAGCCGTAGCTCTCCGATATAATGCCGCGCAGACCCACGATAATATTTAGGTAGCAAATTAACGTAACTAGCCTTTATTCCACCAGATATGCAACCAGCAAGAAATGAAGTCTGATATATCCGCTGGGCATTTGATCGACTAAATTCCATGTAAGACTTGTATGGAACTCCAATTCCTGGCTTGTTACCTCCCTGCCCCAAAAGAGTCATTTTCGGAATTGTGCCATGCACAAACTTGTCTGAAACCTCAAATGCAAATTTCAAAGCAGATCGATATACATTGACAGTACGTCTTTTTACCAAGCGGCGATTGAGCCTTACGCATACCATCCTGATTACTTCATCATCTGAGTTGCAACCCACAGTCAACGATTCGAAGAAAACATGCACAACATCCTCATACTTCATCTCGCCTGCTACTTTACCTAGCAGCAAAGAGCAAATTACGTACTCCACGACGAAATCTAAGTATCGAGCTAATGCTCCAACATATGAATTCACTGTTAGCCTTGCCCGACCAATAGCGATAAGGGCACTACAGTATTGCTCCACCCCTGACACTACTACTCTGTCTGGAATCGACTCAATAACATATGTTTTCACACTTTTAACTACTGCAGGAACCATTTTGAAATTTTTCATAGCGCCTCCACATTGGGCTAAAGCTACTACGAAAAAAACCAGCACCACAAGAACTTTTCCTCTTAAAAAACATGAAGAAATAACAATCCAGCGCTTCTTTTTATGTCAATTTTTAAGAATCATTATTTGCAATAATACATATAAAAACTCAGATCACGGCACCTTGGCATCCGGCGCAGACCAAGCAGACCAAGGTCTACGGCCAAACATCAATAGCATCCTTTCCATGTCAATATTCCTAATAGTATCAATATCAAAAACTCATTTATTGATATGAAATATTTTTGTTAATCTTAGTTAAAATATAGTTTTCGAGGAATTGAGAAATGCGGTTGTGAATCGAAACATTGAGCTGCGGTGGTTCTTGCGGGCGACCTTCAGCCAGCCCGCGTTTCCGGCGACGAGCCGGCATTGCGCCACATATTGACCTTTCCACTGTAGGCACTGCGTCTCATTTACAACATGCGCCGGGTCTTTTTGACGAAGACTTGGATTCATGGCGAGAGTCGGCGACCGGTTCTACGCCTATTCCATAGATGCAGGTGCTGACCCCCAGGGTGGAAAATAAAGTTTTTGCGTGCCCTGCCGGGACGGCTGTCGTAAATCAAGCCCGGCGATGCTCGCCGTTGTCCTGACCCTGCCGGGCTTCCATCCTCACGTCTGCGCGCTCCGCTTGCTTGTAGTGATCAGACTTTGGCTTGGATGCCCCCCCGCCTGCAAACAAACGTCGCATCAGGCTCAAGGTTTTCCAAAACCAACCGTTTGTCATAGGTATGTATCCCTTCGAGCGAATCGCTTTGATCCCACCAACCGATGACTACGCACAGCATTTGAGTGCCGCCATTTCGTTCCCCAAGACGATCCTAGGCAACCGCCAGCACGCTGCCTGGCAGCGTCTGATCAGCGTCATCAAGTCCTCAGAAACCCTTTCTGCATTTGATAAAGCAGCAGCCTATGTAGAGGGCTACGCACATGCGCTGATCGACATCGACCAGATCGACATTTCCATCGAACGAGATGTGTTGATCATCGAGACTGTCGACGCATGGCGATGCGCCCGTGTTGGCTCCAGCACCTCCACCTATTTGTAGCCACCAGTGAGTACCATGACTTCTATTTTTCAACGCTATACCGACGAGGAACCGTCTAAATTACGCATCCAGATGCCGCAGCGGGTTCTGGCTACAACCGTCAGTCATTACCCAATTGATGTTCTGGTAGGCCACTGGGAAATGTATCTGGTTGACTCCTCCTCCGCTCACGATAGGTTTCCATGGGCTGGACGATTTGTCATGGGTATGCCCGTACCCACCTGGGCGCGCGGATTGGAGTGGAACGTAGGCCAGCAGGCTCGTTTTATTAGCGCTGTTTGGTCAGGGGCAGACTTGGGAAGCTACCTTACAAACGATTGGTGCGAGCCGGCGAGCACTGGCAGGGCATTGGCGGAGAACAGCGAGATTCTGGTCGATGGTCAGCAACGTCTGCACAGCCTGGAAGAGTTTCTCCTAGACCGGTTGGCGATTCCTGATGCACAAGGACAGCCTAGAATTTGGTCTGAGCTCGGCAATGGCGAGCGGAAGCGTTTTTTTTCCATGATCTTTCCCCATGCAAGGGTGTCTTCCGGCGACGAAGTTGCATTGCGCAAAACGTATGATCTTTGCGCTCAGGGCGCTGTGTCACGATCATTTGATCAGCGCACCTTTCGGTAGTCATCGACGCTACCGTTGTTGTGGCATGCCCTAGGACGGACGGCTGTCGTGAACCAAGCCCTGTCTACGACAGGGCTTGGCCCTTCGGGCTTACATCCTCATGCCCTTCGACCCTCCTGGTCTGCACGCTCCGCTTGCGTGTTGGACGAGCTCACGCCTAGCTTGGAGATTACCTGCAGCTCCCACATACTGATCTCGCATCGATTAGAGAATGGGAGCTAGGCAATGCCGTGGTTTTTTTGGAAGGACAAACGCCCTGAATGGGTTCAAGCCGAAGAACGAAATTTCATCAAAGCCGCGAACGGCCTGAAGACACTTCAGGTGACACCACGAGGCGGCATGAGAATCGACCCGGAAGAACTCAGGGATCAAATCCTTGCAGCCCGTGAACAGTACAAAACTCTGGTGAAGCAATAGCTCTACCGAATGTTCAACAAAACTGGGTTCCTCACACCGCGAAGATCAGGCTTTATAAGGAAGGTCAGGGTATCCAATGACGTTCGACTTACCGGCACCATGGGCGCCATACCGGCGATTATCGACGATATAGATTGAGGTCGTTAGCTCATACTGCATGCGCTCAAACACTCGGTTGAGAGTCGGATGGGCATTCGAATCCTTCACCCTCGACGTAAAAGCTCATGGCCCAGAGCTAAGGGCACTTGTACGCCGCAATAACAATAAACTGTATCGTCATCGTCCGTCTTGCTCATCGGATTTCACCTAGTCGTTTGACACCGCTTCCCACTAGACCGGTAACCGTGAAGCAGAAGTCCGAGCGAAGCAGATCAGCTCCGCCTAGCTGAACATGGCTGACGAGATCGCCGGCATGCAGCAGGTGGTGAATGCTCTCCATGGATTGAGCCTTCTCACTGGGGAGCGCCGCTCAGCAAAATTGGAAGAGCTGCAGGAGCGATACGCCGGTACACCGATAGAAGACTTAATCATCCGGCTGTTCGGCAACCCCACCGTTAAATGATCAGAAAATCCCTAGCGGAAAGTAACCTCTGAACTCTAGACCAGCGCCAAACCCTAGCAGCTCACTGATTTTTGAAGTCTCGCCTAGGTAATAAGTGTTGCTCAATTATGGCCGAGCAACGTGAAACGAATTCTGCCTTCTTCTTTGGATCGTCATCATAAATCCCCTTAAAGGACTGCATCATATCTTGAGCGTAACTTTTTCCACTCAGCCTTCTAGCGGATATAAGGCGATATCGTCCACCAAGATTTTGCCCAACGGATAGAGTATATATTGTACCGCTTACCTTTTTTAATGGGAAGTTCAGCCGCCCCCCTTCAGGCCCCGCATTTAGATCTGAGAATATTACAGTACGATAACCGTCTTTCTCGTTCGGACAGGGGACGCTTAAAGTGCCAAATAATTCCGAATAGCTCACAACCTCTCGAAACCCTAGTCCGTGCTTGATGATATTCGCTCCATTTTTCACTGGGTCAAACTCATAAAACTCACTATTTGAATTGATATGGCCACCACAATTGTAGAGCTCTACTCTCTCAGGAACCAAAATCTTGAGAGCAAAACGACTACAATCCACCCACTCATAAAACCCGCACGAAATCTGACGCTTTATTATGTTGAAAAGAAGCTGCTTCCGTTTTATCGGAATACTATAGCCTACAGCCCTCTCCAAAAATTCATCTTCGGAAATATCTTGAAGAATTTTACGAGCTTCCTCGCAAGGCACACCATCATAAAGCCCACTCATATCGAACTTCCGCCCATCCATCAAGTTTTTATTTAAAGCGAAACAACTATCCCACCTCGGTTATAAGCTGCCATATAAAAACTCGACAAATCTATGCAGCTAATGGCTACGAGGGGTGGCCCCATCGAGCGCACCCTGCTGATAGTCCGTCACCGCCTGGAACTGAGTTTCCACAATCATCCGTAATCGCTCCATTTCCGTCCGAACCCAACAACCTCACTCGAATTTCAATTCATCGAAAATCCATCCATTCGGCTATGATTTAAATGTAATGATTCAATTTTACAGTACACCGTCCAAAGCTCATCAACGCGTGTGGTAAAGCTCTGACTCATCATCTCCCGCCGCACATCCCAGCAAGCCGCACCGTCCCCCTGCCCCACCTGCCGTTCACCGCATCGAACATACCCATGAGCTTTTCGGTCGACTCCGGCTGAGGAGCCGCGAACAGGTCACCCGTGATTTGCGTTCGGCTGGCTAGCGACAGGGAGCTCACCAACTGCAGTAGCTACCGCCCCTGCGCAAGGGGCATTAGAACGTCGCAATACACAGTGTCGTCATCGTCCGTCATTCCCATCGGATTTTCTCCACCAATCATCGCTAGCACCACTTGCGGCCCCGAGGAAGTGGTGCTGCGTAGGCTCGGTTCACCATAGCCGCCCGCGAAAGAGGCCCACCAAGGCATTGACCAAGCCCTCCTCCCTCGGATGCTGCTGAGAGAGGCCATGCTAATGAACGACAAGCGTCTCGTCGAGATTCCTGCTCCCCATCGCATCTAGACAAGATTCAGTTCGTATCCCGCTCCACTGTGGCAACGGCAACGGCAACGGCAACGGCAGCGGGAGCCTGGGCACCCTCTTTCAGCTTCGCACGATGTCGGCGGTCTTGACCGCGTTGCCGCGAGGCTTGCTGCTTCGCATGCATAGCTTGAGTCGCGGTTACAATACCAGCTGGTTGACCACTCAAGTCCAAGCGCGGTGCATTCTCCACCATGCAGGCCCAGTATCGAGCACCCCGACACCAAGTAGAGATCCCTAGCTTCAGCTGTTCAGTGGTCAACCCGAGCAACTCCACGTGCTGCTCAGCATCCTTGAGAATGCCTTCTTTCAGCGGAACCTTTGGGGCCGGGTTGACAGGGAACGCCAGTGGAAAATGCTTCTGTAACGGCCAGATCGCCTCCACCGCTGGATCCTGAATACGAGGCTTAACCTGCGAGGAGGACTTGCGCTTAGGCTGTTTAGCGCTATCTGACTTTTGCGGCTCTTTTTCAGCCCGCAGGCGGTCACGGAGCTCAGCTAGTTGTTCAAAACCCATCGTTATATTCACTGCTCGAAGGTTGATTGCGGGGTGCAAGGATATTCCATGCAGCGCTTGGGAGCAGCTGAGACAGGAAGAATCGCATCGGGCTTGGTAGATGCTTAGCCTCATCGCGCGCGCAGCATTGGCTGTTGATATGCACGCCCCTTCTCGGTTATTAGTAGGCAGCCGAGTCCGACGGGGCGCAGACGTGTTTGAATGGAGTCAGGAACATCATTAGTAAAAAGGGTCGATCTGCAGGCGCACAAAAACGCGCGCAGGAAAAAGCTAAGGACATGGCGAAAGCTGAAAAGCGACGCAAGCTTGAGAAAGAGCGAGCGGACGTTCAGCGGAAAAAGACGGCCCAGCTCCTTCGAAGCGGAAAGCTGAAGCTCAAAAAAGCCAAGCCCCAGACGGGCTTATTCGCCCTCTTCTCTTCACAGCCTAATCAGCCAGCAATCAGACGGATTGATGTGGTGACGGATCAACATACCACCATCAAAAAAGTACCGAATCAGTATCGTCTTGAAGGCGACACTGGCTGGTAATCCATCTGAAGTCATATGTCCACCGAATCGCTTATCTAAAAGCCTTATCGATTAGCAATATAAATCCCGAGCCTAGCTCAGTCGGGTCGATACCAGGTCGGTTGGAGAATTGGTCACCGGTGATGTCAACGATCAGTCCATCGACTTCAAACCAGGCATGTGAGGCTCCGTCCTTCATCCCGCAAACGTAGAAGAATTCGCCGATCCCCACGGTGTTCAAATAGTCGCCCATGAGCTCAGAAATGATTCCGCAGCATCCGCGTGGGAAACCTTGGATGTGCATGGGAACATTGCCCGTCTCTACGGCTATCTCGACTGCTAACCTGAAGCTCGTTGCCAGTTCAAGCGCTGCTGAACGAAGCATTTCCTAGCCTCCATAAAAAAGGGCCCCGCAGGGCCCTCCATTTGTACTCAACAGATGTTACTGGGCCAGCCAGCTCTCGACTGTGTCGGAACCGTGTTCGGCTTTCCATTCCTTCAGCACTTTGTGATTGCCACCCTTGGTCTCAACCACTTCACCCGAATGAGGGTTCTTGTAAACTTTAACTGCGCGAGCCTTGCGGGTGCCCTTGGTTTCAGCGGCTGCAGGAGCGCGGCGGCTAGAAGATTGCGGGTCGAGAATCGCGACGATGTTGCGCAAGCTGTAGCCATACTCGCCTAAGAGATCACGGAGCTTCTTTTCAAACTCGATCTCGCGCTTCAGCCCATCATCGTTTTTCAATGTTTCAAGCTCTGCCAATTGGGCAGCAAGCTGCTGTTCAAGCGCGCGGAATTCAGCAAGACGGGACATGGAGCACCTCAGATATTCAGTGGTGGCAGTATAGTCAGCGCCGTCAACTGTAGACAATCGAAGGTGCGTCTGAGGCTAAACGCTGGATGCTCACCTTGCTGACCTGTGAGCATCCAGGTGCCGCATTTCAAACTGCCATTGAACCAGGAATTTTTCCCAATCATGAGCGTACGGGCCAATGGTCAAGCGCGTCGACCCAATGCTCGCTTGCAGAAAACGCTCGCGCCAGGGCTGCGGAATACTAGCCTCGTTCACAATGTTGATGCCTGAGCTATGGCGCTCAATCTGAACTGCTTTACGGGCAGCATCGATATCAAGGCCTGGATGACTATGGTTTAGGTCGACGCGCTCCTGGCCTTCGATGTCGTCTAGAACATCGACAATCGCGGCAGCCTTTGGATCACCCGGTATCAAGTGCGACAGTGTCCAGAGCGCTTTGCGCCTGACAGACTCACGCGCACTAAGATCATCATTCATGTCCAATGCCTCGATTTGAACCAGTTGCCAGCCGACGATAAAGGTTGGCCAGGAGACGAGCATCCAACAGCGCGTGGTGTGGAAGTTCTGGAAGCACCAAGTCGCCGATATCATCCGCTTCGAGATGCCTGAATAGCAGGATCAGGTTAGTCGCGCGATTGGCAACGTTACTTGGCCAACGATGATCTACGTAGGCTAGTTGGCAGAAGAGATCCCAATCCCATTCTGGAGCATCGGAGCAAACCTCGAGGGGGCCTTCCAGATCACTTAGGAAAGCGAGCAGTGAGGATTGGGCTTCGACCAAGGTTTGCCCGTGCGCCGCTAGGTTGAGCTGAGGCAGCACGTTCAGGATCACGAAATCGCTGCAGTCCCCCACTAGATATGTATCTGTGAGCTCGACGTAAAACTCGTGCCCGGCTTCGGACACGAGCGCCCAGGAAATCAGCTTCGTATCTCGGTTCAGCTGTGTGAACTCACAGTCCAAAAATAGCTTCATCTGCTCCTCCCTGTGAGTACCTGGTTCATGCATGCCGGTGTACCTTTGGCAAAACGACCAAAGCCGACTGGCTTCTTTTAAGACTTTAACCTATTGCCCTGACGAACCTACGCCTGCACTCACAGCAAGGGAGGTTTGCCAGGTGCTGCGCGATGCCGTCTTGGGAGGCGCATGATGGTTACCCTGGTGGACGAGAGGCATTGATCGCATGGGCTTGATGGCCGAATTATCGCATCGATGTATAGATGCCCAAGATCTTCTTTTATTTTGGGAAACCCGCCCAAAAAGGCCCATTTTCTGCGGCCTATGATTACCTCTCACATGACGAGGTACTGAAGATGTTTGATTTTCTGAAAAAAAGACGCGAGACCGAACAGCAGCGCAAAATCAAACGAGTCATGGATGCTCAGGAAGCGGTTTTGGCTCTGTATGAGACGTCCACGCCGATCACTCTGCAGGAGGAACTCAATGCCGTTGCTAAAAGTTTTGAGCAAGGACGGCGCGATGATCGAGAGTGATTTGGAGTGACATAGTAATACCAGTTTTGGCATTCACGGGTCGCTCAAGGGGGTAATGAGGAGTAAATTAGGGGTAATTCGTATACCTCTCATTGCCCCCTGAAAAGCTCTAAATTATCTTTTAACCACATGATATATAACGTATTTTCTGCAGCTAGAAACTATAGGCCTCTCTAGAAGCAACCCTGCGCCTTGAAGTACAAAGGAGCCAACGTAGAGCACGCAGGGTTAGCAACCATGTTGGAATTAGCTAAAGAGATTGTAAGTAGCGGGCCTTCGGGAGTTATCGCCTTGCTGGCATTCGCAGCATTCGGCGTAGCTTGGAAAGCTCTATCAGTGCTGGAATCAGTGAAAAAGAAGGACAAGGAATGAGGCCCTGGTCGAAAGTGCCGGCATGGTGGTCTGATGAGATTGCGCTCCTTCGAGGAGGGGCTCATGCAGGTCGGTCTCAGGCGATGCTTCGTGTCGTCTTCGCGCTGGCGACAATGACCCCTACGGCGAAGACATACACAGTCGTCTCCTCTGTCAGCGAGCTGATGGAGCGCACAGGATTAAGCCGGCCAATGGTTCGCCAGGCCTTGGTTGACGTGGAAGCGCGGGGGTGGATTCGACACAAGCCTGGTGGAGGCAAGCTCAAATCCGAGTACACGCTGGCATGCCCACATTTCGAGGCAGAAAAGGACGGCTACTACTACAAAATCCCAAACAAAGAGGTTGTTAAGAACCTTCCGAAGATCTCTCGCCGAGGGGAGAAGGCGCTTGCGGCGCTTAAGATCTACGCCGTGCTACTGATCGTCCGACCGAATCAAGCAAGGATCTCGAGCATCAATGTCGAGAACTTGAGAAATAAGGCTGCTGTGCAGTGGACTTCTCTAAGAGACGGCTTATCGATCCTCGCTACGCACGGCATGATCGTTGTCGATAAAGCCCCTGGTGATGATGGTGAGTACGTGAAAAACCAATACGTGATCAAGGGGGACATTGTTAGAGAAATCCCGGCATGATCCATGGCAGCGCTAGGTGAGGTAGTATTGTCGCCGGATGACGTGTGGAGACGCGAGATGAAGGCCCCCAGAACGATATGCCAAGCTGATCTACAATTTGACCACATAGCAATCGGGCTATGTGGTCAAAGGAGGCGAAATGAGTTCTTTCGACGCTACTTGCAGCTGTCATCTAGACTTCCTGATAAACCAGTTTTGCATAGCTTGCGATGGTAGCAAGGTACGCAACAAAGATCGCGAAGCTACTATTCTCCGTAATCGAGACAGAAAGCTTCCAACACAAATTGAGTATTTGGAATTTGACGGCGGTCACTGCAAGCAGAAATATAAGTCTTTAACCGAGGATTGGCAGTGCCCGTGTTGCAACCGGACTAGATTCCAGTTGCTTCGCTGGACTATGAGATTTCCTAAAAGCCCATCACGGTTTGAAGGTTGGGTTGTTGGTCTTCATACACATCATGATCATGCCAGTGATGCCTATGGAGGGATGTATACCTTTCAAGGAGCTGCAGCCGCAAGATTCGCCCCGGTAATAATTTGCGAACAGTGTAATTCCGCAGATTCCTCAGCAAAGAAAAAGCTACGACTGCCTGAAAACTTTACCTTTACCCCGATTGAGATTAAAAGCTTTATTTATCCCACTGCACACGGTTGGCACATTATAAATTACACGGTAGCACAGGATGTGTATAACAAATTCGTAGCGTCGAGGGCTTTACCAAAATTCTTTTGAGTCAATTTGGATGGAGTTTAATTTATTTTCAAAAAAGGCTCAATTGAATGGCCAGCTTGGTGATGACGACACTAAATAAAGGACAACTATAAGAAAACATAATGTCCAAAGTCTTTACCTTTATCATCGACCTTCTTAACATCATTCTTCTGGCCGTCAACATCACTGTAGCCATCGTTCCATCTACCGTACCTACAACTCAACCAATCCCGATCATCCTGATCACCTACCACCACTGTTAATACTACCCCACCCCCGGCTCAACTGGGTGGCTAGGTTCCGACATTGCGTTTGATCCGCAGGAAGAAGGGAGCATCTGCCTAGTAATGCTTGAATACAGGCCACGCCTTCCTCAGCTTTTGCTAACCTAGCTGATTATTAAATCACCAGGCAGGGAGATCCATTTGAGCACCGAAGCGACAGGGGTTACCGGATTTAGCATCCATGGATTTTTGACTAGCGACATACAGGAAACGATTGATCATGTTACTGGAGAAAATCCAGAGTGGTTTTCTCTGCTCAGGGATATCAACCAGCTCCTGCAGAAAATAGTTATTTCAGGATTTGAAAGGCATCATGGCAATACCATGGATGTGAAGGTGCTCACAATGTTCTCTGCCCTGAGGTCACTAAGCAATTTTCAGTCAGCTATTATGAACCTTGAAAGAGGCATGGTAGTAGAAGCAAGGATCATGGCTAGGTGTCTTTATGAAAACTCATTTTGTATCGGCGCCTTGGTAGACAATCCTGATACATTTATCCCATTACTAAAACACGACAACGTAGCTGCAAAGCGGGGTCAGGCTGTAGCATTGAAAGAAGGCAGCTACTCTTTAACTGCCGACATTGAAGCAGCGATGGATGAGCGGATATCTGGAGACAAGGGGAAGCACTTGAAGTGGAAATATATTGCCGAATTGTCTTCGCTCTCTAGTAATTACCTTATGTACAAGCATCTTTCTGACGACGCTATGCACTATTCAGCCTCTTCGCTAAAACGCTATATAGTCTCCGACAAAGAAAGTAATACCTGGAGTGGTTATAGGTTTGGGCCCGCTACAAAAGATGAGGTGATTCGTGCAGCTAATTTTTGTGTGTCACCTACCCTGGCAATCATGATTGGCTTTCTCGAGGCAACAGACGATACATCATATGATAGAGAGGTAAACCTGGTGCTGGACAGATTTACCTCTATCACCTCCAAGGGCTTGTGAGATTTAATCTGCTTATCTGATTCGAATGTTGTGATAAATATTCTTTTCCCGTCAGGTGTTCTCATGACGATGCCACCATTTCGTAGTACCTTGGCATCGTCAATTTTCTCTAGCAACTCTTCTCTTTTATCTTTGTTAGTTTTATATATTGTGCCAACCGACTTTCGATATATGGCATCATACATATCATTCATTAGCTCTACATGTTCACCAAGAATGACTTTTAGATCTACTTCGGTATGTTGCAGGGTTGTATTGTTGTAGTAATCACAGCGCATACCTGAAAGGGTAAATCTAACTGGAACAAAGCTTTCAGTGTTTCCAGCCTCGCGATTAGCATAATCGACACTATGCGCGCCAAGTTTATTCCTGACTTCACGTACCTGAAGGTTTGCCACTTTGCTCTCGATGTCACGAAGGTTCATGACATTTGCAATCCGGTGTAGGTTGAGAAGGGCTTGTTGCTGGATGTACGTGGCGTTCAATACGCCATACAAGCGGATGTATTTTTCCCCGAAGTCGTCATACTTCGTGGGGCCATCAAGGCCATACTTGCAAAAATGCTCAATGCCTAAAAGGCTGTCGTTGATAATGTCCATCGATGAGCAAATGAAGCCCCAGTCTTCGGGCTTTGTAAGCTTGAGCGCAGATTGAATAAAGACCTCGAAGTCGCCGTGATCAGGCGTGTGCCGCATCGCTTTTTCGTTGATCAGTTCGCGGTATGCTTCGTTGTAGTGATGTAGCGCTTTGAAGAGCTGTTCGATCATCAAATTGGACTCCCTCTTGACTGTTCAGACTACATCAATGCATCGAGGACACCAATGTAGCTATCAGGTAGAGCATTATGATCTTCAACGACTGTGATGAGCTCGACTACTGCGAAGCGTGTGTGAGCCCGGATGCACGCCGCTGGTCATTCAACTCCGGAGATCGGTTTGGCACAAATCCCATTGCGCTGCTATCTGTGTGAAGGCATCAGCCGCTTGAGAACCTGCTGAATGCGCTCTGAAAACCACATCCAATGGTGAATGCCTTGCTGGGTTGGCTGTAGTGAACCAAGCCATGTCTTGACCCGAGAAGCTTCAACATTCACGCCTTCGGATTCGCCGGCTTGGCTCACATGAATAGAGAGGGAATTCATGACCTGCATCTTGGTTGGCTAGGGCATCGGCGGGTGGACGACCAACAGGTTTGAGATCTGCGACACCCTCCAAGATCGCTTCGATTCAGACAGACACAAGTCTCCCAGATCGGCTTCACCACCATGCGATGTGAAGCACTAACCTGTTAGTCGGGGCTTTCAGGTATGCAGCGAAGCTGGATCTAGTACCAAAGCAGATTGATAACGACTACTATTCCTCCCTAGCAGTAATAGCCACACGAAATCAGAAATTACTAAATTCCAAACACTGAGTGTAGCTTAGCAAAACGGAGGTTGCAGCATGAACATTTACGGCTCCGATGATAAAAAAAAGGTTTTCAAATTAACCTTTGACGACATTGGGGAAAACTTTTTAAGCGCGGTTATTCTTAGCAAATTAGAGATGGACTCCGACCAAGAAACTACAGAGATCGAGGTAGAATTAAGCGATATTTTTTACCTCGATATAAACCCGCCCCAGCATGAAAAATATGAAATTTCGGTACCATCTAAGAGTGCCATAGCCTCAGATATAGAAAACCTTTTTCATATGATGCTTGGAATGGAAAAACCTGAATCGCCCCTAGTTTCGTAGACACCTCCAAGCCTTAAAATGAGGCCCATTAGGAGGTGCCATGAGCAACCAGCGT
>NZ_JBNPJV010000041.1:0-19772 GCF_050312585.1 Pseudomonas sp. R19M | reverse complement strand
GCTGGGTGGCGAAGCCGCCCCAACAAGGGCGCCGCGGTTCTTCAGATAGACCGAGGTGCCTGGTATCGGGGCGGCTTCGCCGCCCAGCGCGGGGCAAGCCCGCTCACTACAGGCTCGGTTTTTCTCGGGATAACAATAATTAGGGAAGAGAAATGCACCAGCAAGAAAAGGGTTTGAAACGCGGGCTTTCAGCTCGACATATTCGCTTCATGGCACTCGGCTCGGCCATCGGCACCGGGTTGTTCTACGGCTCCGCCTCGGCCATCCAGATGGCCGGTCCTGCCGTGCTTCTGGCCTACCTGATCGGCGGCGCCGCCGTGTTCATGGTAATGCGCGCCCTCGGCGAGATGGCGGTGCACAACCCGGTGGCCGGTTCTTTTGGCCAATACGCCAGTACCTACCTGGGGCCTATGGCCGGCTTCATCCTCGGTTGGACCTACGCGTTTGAAATGATCATCGTCTGCCTCGCCGACGTCACCGCCTTCGGCATCTATATGGGCTTCTGGTTTCCGGAAGTTGCGCGCTGGGTCTGGGTGCTGGGCATCGTGTTTCTGATCGGCGGCCTGAACCTGTGCAACGTCAAAGTCTTTGGCGAGATGGAGTTCTGGCTGTCGCTGCTCAAGGTCAGCGCCATTGTCGCGATGATCCTCGGCGGCTTGGGCATCATGCTGTTCGGCATTCACTCGGCCGGTGAAACCCAGGCCAGTGGCCTGAGCAACCTCTGGGCCCATGGCGGTTTTATGCCTAACGGCGTCGGTGGCTTGATCGCCTCGTTCGCGGTGGTGATGTTCGCCTTCGGTGGCATTGAAATCATCGGCATCACCGCCGGTGAAGCCAAAGACCCGCAACGCGTGATCCCCAAGGCGATCAACGCCGTGCCGTTGCGCATCCTGTTGTTCTACGTGCTGACGTTGTTGGTATTGATGGCGATCTACCCATGGCCGCAGATCGGCAGCCAGGGCAGTCCGTTTGTGCAGATATTCAGCAACCTCGGCATCGGCTCGGCAGCGACCCTGCTTAATATCGTGGTGATTTCGGCGGCGGTATCGGCCATCAACAGTGACATCTTCGGCGCCGGTCGCATGATGTACGGCCTGGCCCAGCAAGGGCAGGCGCCCAAGGGTTTTGCCCGGTTGTCCCGGCAGGGCGTGCCGTGGATGACCGTGGTGGTGATGGGCGCGGCGTTGCTCGGCGGCGTGGTGCTCAACTACCTGATCCCGGAAAACGTGTTCCTGCTGATCGCCTCGATTGCCACGTTTGCCACCGTGTGGGTGTGGCTGATGATCCTGTTCACCCAGGTGGCCATGCGCCGTTCCATGACCCGGGAGCAAGTGGCCGAGTTGAAATTCCCGGTGCCGTTCTGGCCCTATGCGCCGGCTGCGGCCATCGTCTTCATGCTGTTCGTGTTTGGTGTGCTGGGGTACTTCCCGGACACCCAGGCCGCTTTGCTGGTCGGGGCTGTATGGATCGTGTTGTTGGTGGTGGCTTACCTGCTGTGGGTCAAGCCTGCTGCCGGACAAGCGGCCAAGGTCCATTACGAGTCGGTTCTGTCTCATCGTTAACTTAGGGAGGCGTTGATGAAAACGCTTTGGCAACACTGCCACGTCGCAACCATGGCTCATGGCAAGTACTCGATCATCGAGGATGCCGCCATGGTCACCGCAGGTTCGCTCATCGAGTGGATCGGCCCCCGCAGCCAGGCGCCGACGGCGGACTACGCCCAGGTGCATGACCTGCAAGGCGCGTGGGTTACCCCCGGGCTGATCGACTGCCACACCCACACGGTGTTCGGCGGCAATCGCAGCGGCGAATTCGAGCAGCGCCTGGAAGGCGTCAGCTATGCCGAAATCGCGGCCAAGGGTGGCGGTATTGCCAGCACCGTGCGCGCCACCCGTGCCGCCACCGAAGACGAACTGTTCGAAAGCAGCCGCAAGCGCCTGCGCAGTTTGTTGCGTGACGGCGTGACCACGGTCGAGATCAAGTCCGGTTACGGCCTGGACCTGGCCAACGAACGCAAGATGCTGCGGGTTGCGCGGCGCCTCGGCGAAGCTCTCCCGGTCAGCGTGCGTGCGACATGCCTGGCTGCCCACGCATTGCCGCCGGAATACAAGGATCGCGCCGACGCTTACATCGAACACATCTGTACCGAGATGCTGCCCGCCCTGGCAGCCGAAGGGCTGGTGGATGCGGTGGATGCCTTCTGCGAATACCTGGCGTTTTCCCCGGAGCAGGTGGAGCGTGTCTTCCAAGTCGCCCAGCAACTGGGCCTGCCGGTGAAGCTGCACGCCGAGCAACTGTCATCGTTGCATGGCTCCAGCCTGGCGGCGCGCTATCACGCGTTGTCGGCGGACCATCTGGAATTCATGACCGAAGCCGACGCCATCGCCATGGCCGCCTCCGGCACCGTCGCCGTCTTGCTGCCGGGCGCGTTCTACTTCCTGCGCGAAACCCAACTGCCGCCGATGGACGCCCTGCGCAAACACGGGGTGAAGATCGCCATCGCCAGCGACCTCAACCCCGGCACTTCGCCCGCGCTGTCGGTGCGCCTGATGCTGAACATGGCCTGCACCCTGTTCCGCATGACCCCGGAAGAAGCCCTGGCCGGCGCCACCCAACATGCGGCCACTGCCCTGGGGATGGGGGACACCCATGGTTCGCTGGAAGTGGGCAAGGTTGCGGACTTTGTCGCATGGCAGATCGATCGTCCCGCCGACCTGGCCTACTGGCTGGGTGGCGAGCTGGATAAACGCGTTGTGCGCCATGGCGTCGACGTCACTGTTTGAGGAGTGTTGTTGTGGATAAGGTTCTGACATTCAAACAAGGCCGTGTACCGCTGTTGATCAGCATGCCCCACGCCGGTGTGCGCCTGACGCCGGCCGTCGAAGCCGGCTTGATCCCCGAGGCGCAAAGCCTGCCGGACACCGACTGGCACATCCCTACGTTGTATGACTTTGCCGAAGAACTGGGCGCCAGCACCCTGGCGGCCGAGTACTCGCGGTTTGTGATCGACCTTAACCGCCCGTCTGACGATAAGCCGTTGTATGTCGGTGCAACCACCGGCCTGTACCCGGCGACCTTGTTCGACGGCGTGCCGTTGTTCCGTGAAGGGCTGGAACCCGACGAGAGCGAACGCGCCAGCTACCTGCAAAAGGTCTGGGGGCCGTATCACCGCACGCTGCAAGAGGAACTGGCCCGGCTCAAGGCCGAGTTCGGCTATGCCTTGCTGTTCGATGCGCACTCGATCCGTTCGGTCATCCCGCACCTGTTCGACGGGAAATTGCCGGACTTCAACCTCGGCACGTTCAACGGCGCCGCCTGCGACCCGGAGTTGGCCAGTCAGCTCGAGGCTATCTGCGCCAGCCATCCGCAGTACACCCATGTGCTGAACGGGCGCTTCAAGGGCGGGCACATCACCCGGCACTACGGTAACCCGGCCCAGGACATCCATGCCGTGCAGCTGGAGTTGGGGCAGTGCACTTATATGGAAGAGTTCGAACCGTTCCGTTATCGCGCGGACCTGGCCGAGCCGACACGCGTGGTGTTGAAGCAGTTGCTGGAGGCGTTTTTGGCCTGGGGGCAAAAGCGCTACGGCTGAACTGTCATCGGGAGCAATGCCCCTAGCTGTGTGAACCCGATCAAAGGTGGGAGGGGGCTTGCCCCCGATGACGCGTGTACAGTCGCCACAGTGCAACTGTCGGTCGCCACCGTTCGTGTTGAGCGAATCCCTGCTGGGTAAGGTTGTTGAATAAAAACAGCCGAGTGAGCCCGCATCCATGAAAAAACTGTTGTTGTCCCTCACTGGCGCCATGCTGCTCAGCGCGAATGCCATGGCCGCCGAGCCAAGTTCCTGCAAAAACATCCGTATGGGCGTGGTCAGCTGGACCGATGTGATCGCCACCTCCGGCATGGCCGACGTATTGCTCAACGGCCTGGGCTACGACAGCAAGCAGACCAGCGCCGTGCAGCAGATCATCTTTGCCGGGATTCGCGACAAGCGCCTGGATATCTTCCTGGGTTACTGGAAGCCGGCGATGGACAACAACATCGCGCCGTTCCTGGCGGCCAAGCAGGTCAAGGTGTTCGACAAACCCAGCCTCGCCGACGCCCAGGCGACCCTGGCCGTGCCGCAATACGTTGCGGATGCGGGCCTGAAAACCTTCGCCGATATCACCCGCTTCAAGGACAAGCTGGGCGGCAAGATCTATGGCATCGAGCCCGGCAGCGGGGCCAACACCGATATCCAGAAGATGATCGACACCGACCACTTCGGCCTCGGCGGTTTCAAACTGGTCGCTTCGGGGAAGGCCGGCATGCTGGCGGCGGTGCAGCGCGCAGTGAATCGCAAGGAGTTCGTGGTGTTTGTGGGTTGGACCCCGCACCCGATGAACATCAATATGAAGATGACCTACCTTACCGGCAGTGACGATGTGTTTGGCCCTGACGAAGGCCGCGCCACGGTCTCCACCGTCACCGCGCCGGACTTCGCCGAGCGCTGCCCCAATGCGAACCGGCTGCTGGAAAACCTGACCTTCACTGCCGCCCAGGAAAGCCAGTTGATGGTACCGATCATGGAACGCCAGTCGCCCCAGGATGTGGCCAGGCAGTGGCTGCGTGATCACCCCGAGGATTTGCAGCGCTGGCTGGCCGGGGTTCAAGCGTTTGATGGCAGTGATGGCACGGCGGCGGTTCAGGCCAGCCTCAAGCCCTGAGGCAATCACAAATCCAAATGTGGGAGCAAGGTTGCTCCCACAGTTTGATCTTCATTGCTAAGGATATGCGCGCATGTATCCAATTTCTCCGCAGCTTGCTGCTTTCATCGCCAAAACCGAATCTTTCACCAGTGACGACTCATCCCTGGCCAGTTTGCGCCAGAACTACGACCGCATGTGCCAGGCATTCACCCCGCCGAAACCAGCGGGCTTGCAGGTCGGTGACTTCACCCTGGCCGGCGTGCGCGTGCGCAGTTATCTGCCGGCTGCGTCCACTCCACCTGATGGCTGGCCATGTCTTTTTTATATACATGGCGGTGGCTGGGTCGTCGGTGGGTTGGATTCCCATGATTTCATCTGCTTCGAACTGGCCAGCACGCTGCAAGTGCTGGTCATCGCCATCGACTACCGCTTGGCGCCGGAGCATCCGTTCCCGGCAGCTTATGACGATTGCCGCGACGTGTGGCAGGCCGTCCAGGCAGGGCAGGCGCCCCACGCTATCAACCTGCAACGTCTGGTGGTGATCGGCGACAGTGCCGGCGGCAACCTGGCAGCGGCGTTGTGCCAGGGTCTGCGGGATGCTGGCCAAGCGTTGCCCAAGGCTCAGGTGCTGATTTACCCAGGCTTGGGTGGCCCGGCCGATTTGCCGTCGCGTCGTGATTGCAGGGACGCGCCGCTGCTCAGCACCGACGACACCGATTATTACGCGCGGCTGTACCTGCAAGGTGCAGGCAAGCCATCGGCTTATGCCATGCCGCTGTTGGCCGAGGATTTGCGCCGTTTGCCCAGCGCCCTGGTCGTGGTGGCCCAATTCGACCCGCTACGCGACGACGGCATGTTGTATGCCGAGCGCTTGCAAGCGGCGGGTGTCAATGCCGTGCTGTACCCGGGCAAAGGTCTGATCCATGGCTGTTTGCGCGCACGCGGCCAAGTGCCGGAGGTGGATCGGCTGTATGACTATCTGCTGCAGTTCCTGAGGAGCGAAGTGCTGACACAGGTCTAATTGCTCAAGGACATGCTCATTGCACAATTCGGGTTTATGATGCCAGACGGCAAAATAATAGACGTCCCCCCAGGGATGAACCCGACACCCTACGGAGCGCGCAATGCAGACTTGGTACCCGCAGATCAAACCCTACGCCCGGCACGATCTGGCTGTCGATGACGTCCACACGCTGTATGTCGATGAAAGTGGCTCTCCCGAAGGCTTGCCGGTTATTTTCATCCATGGTGGCCCCGGTGCCGGTTGCGACGCCAACAGCCGCTGCTACTTTGATCCGAACCTGTACCGCATCGTCACCTTCGACCAGCGCGGCTGCGGGCGCTCCACTCCTCGCGCCAACCTGGAAAACAACACCACCTGGGATCTGGTCGCCGACATGGAGCGCATCCGCGAACACCTGGGCATCGATAAATGGGTGCTGTTCGGTGGCTCCTGGGGCTCGACCCTGGCCCTGGCCTACGCGCAAACCCATCCGGAGCGCGTGCATGGCCTGATTGTGCGCGGCATTTTCCTGGCTCGTCCCAAGGACATCCACTGGTTCTACCAGGAGGGCGCCAGCCGCATGTTCCCGGATTACTGGCAGGATTACCTCGCGCCTATCCCGCAGGATGAGCGCCATGATCTGCTCGGCGCCTACCACAAGCGCCTGACCGGCAACGACCAGATCGCCCAGATGCACGCGGCCAAGGCGTGGTCGACCTGGGAAGGGCGCATGCTGGGCCTGTGCCCCAACCCTGCGCAGGTGGAGCGGTTTGCCGAGCCGCAGCGTGCGCTGTCCATCGCTCGCATCGAGTGCCATTACTTCACTAACAACTCATTCCTCGAGCCCGACCAGCTGATTCGCGACATGCACAAGATCGCCCATCTGCCTGGCGTAATCATCCATGGCCGCTACGATATGATCTGCCCACTGGATAACGCCTGGGAGCTGCATCAGGCGTGGCCCAACAGTGAGCTGCAGGTTATTCGCGAGGCTGGCCATGCCGCATCCGAACCCGGCATCACCGATGCTTTGGTGCGTGCCACCGGGGAAATGGCCCGCAACCTGCTTGACTTGCCGCCTGAAGAAGCATGAAGGGCTTGTTGCAACGGGTGCGCGGCGCCCGGGTCGAGGTGGCGGGCGATGTCGTAGGGGCGATCGACCAGGGTTTACTGGTGCTGGTCGCCGTCGAGCCTTCAGATACGCCCGAGAGCGCCGACAAACTTTTGCACAAGCTGCTTAACTATCGAGTGTTCGGCGATGATGAGGGCAAGATGAACTTGTCTTTGAAGGACATCGACGGTGGTTTGCTGCTGGTGTCGCAATTCACCCTGGCAGCGGATACCAAGAGCGGGCTGCGGCCGAGCTTCTCCACGGCGGCCCCTCCGGCGCTGGGAGCGGCGCTTTTTGAACACTTGCTGTTACAAGCGCAACAATTGCATGGCAAGGTAGCGTCAGGGCGTTTTGGCGCTGATATGCAGGTGCATTTGGTCAATGATGGCCCTGTGACCTTCCTCTTACAGACATGAATGTATTAAAAACGACTTTAATGCCTAAAAACGCAGGGTTTCACTACAAATACTTCGTTGTCCCTGATGCGTTGTTTCGCGGGCTACTAGATAATCGCGCGCTACGGGGATCAGCGTTGTTTGGTCCATTTTTGACTTAGGTAGAGACTTGTCCGATAGCCTTTTGGGGAATCATTTTGACCCAGGGGAGTCGGAACAATGCTCGCCAACCTGGCATATAGATAGCTGGCCGTTGGTTTTTTGATCTGTTTTCGGCGAGGGTTGCTCGTGATTGTTAGTCCCTGTAATGCACCAAAATTGTCTGCCAAACGGTTACGAAACGCACTGGTGACGGGCTCTGCCCTGTTTTGCCTGTTCGGCGCGGGTCAACTGTGGGCATTCAGTCTGGATGATGTGTCGGCCAAGGCAAAAGAGCTGGCCGGGCAAAAATACGAAGCTCCGCGCAGCAATTTGCCAAACGAATTCCGCGAAATGAAATTCGCTGACTACCAGAAGATTCGTTTCCGCAACGAAAAAGCCGAGTGGGCTGATCAGAACACCCCGTTCAAACTGTCCTTCTATCACCAGGGTATGCATTTCGATACACCGGTGAAAATCAACGAAGTGACCGCCGACAGCGTCCAGGAAATCAAGTACGACCCGACTCGTTTCGATTTCGGCGACGTGAAGTTTGACCCTAAAGCCACCGAACAGCTGGGTTATGCCGGTTTCCGTGTGCTGTACCCGATCAACAAAGCCGACAAGCAAGACGAAATCATGACCATGCTGGGCGCGAGCTATTTCCGCGTTGTCGGCAAGGGGCAGACGTATGGCTTGTCCGCTCGTGGCATGGCGATCGACACTGCCTTGCCGTCCGGCGAGGAGTTCCCGCGTTTCACCGAGTTCTGGATCGAGCGTCCGAAACCGGGCGAGAAACAACTGGTGATCTTTGCCTTGCTCGACTCTCCACGGGCCACCGGCGCGTATCGCCTGACCCTGCGTCCGGGCGCCGATACCATTGTCGACGTCAAGTCCCAGATGTTCCTGCGCGACAAGGTCAGCAAGCTGGGCGTTGCCCCGCTGACCAGCATGTACCTGTTCGGCGCCAACCAGCCGTCCAAGGTGCTCAACTACCGTCGTGAGCTGCACGACTCCAGCGGCCTGTCGATCCATGCCGGTAACGGCGAGTGGATCTGGCGCCCGCTGAACAACCCTAAACACCTGTCGGTCAGCAGCTTCGCCGTGGAAAACCCGAAAGGTTTCGGCCTGCTGCAACGCGGTCGCGACTTCAGCCACTACGAAGACCTGGACGACAACTACGACAAGCGCCCAAGCGCCTGGATCGAGCCCGAAGGCGACTGGGGCAAAGGCACCGTCAGCCTGGTGGAAATTCCAACCGCCGATGAAACCAACGACAATATCGTTGCCTTCTGGAGCCCGGAAAACCTGCCTGAAGTCGGCCAGCCGCTGGACGTTTCCTACCGCCTGCACTGGACCATGGACGAGAAAGCCCTGCACCCGAGCGATAGCGCCTGGGTCAAGCAGACCCTGCGTTCCACCGGTGACGTGAAGCAGTCGAACCTGATTCGCCAGCCTGACGGCAGCGTGGCCTACCTGGTGGACTTCGAAGGCCCGTCCCTCAAGGCACTGCCTGCGGACGCCCCGGTACGCAGCCAGGTGAGTGTCGGCGACAACGCCGAACTGGTTGAAAACAGCGTGCGTTACAACGAGCACACCAAAGGCTGGCGCCTGACCCTGCGAATGAAGATCAAGGACGCAGGCAAGCCGACCGAAATGCGTGCGGCGCTGGTGCAGGACGTTCCTCCGCCGGCGCCTGAGCAGGACTCGAGCCACGTGCTCAAGGCCGACAAGGTCCTGGCCAAGCAGCACGAGAAACAGGCCAAGAAAGACGCCAAGGACGCGAAGGACAAGGAAGCCAAACAGCCCGAAGCTGCCCCTGCCACCCCAGAGCCGGCCAAGACCGAACAAGTCCTGACCGAGACCTGGAGCTACCAGTTGCCTGCCGATGAGTAATTCACAAGCCAAACCAGAAACTCTGTCCGAGTACCTGGCGCATCTCCCGTTGACTGCCGAGCAGCGCGCCGAACTGGCGGGCTGCACCTCCTTCAGCGAATTGCACGAACGCCTGTCGTCGAAGACGTTCGACGCACCGACCGACGCCGCCCAGGCGTCGGTTGGCACGCGCTTGACCCTCAGCACCGCCGAGGAACTGCAAGACGCCGAAATGCTCGCGCTCGACGCCAGCGGCCGGGTCAGCCTGAAGGCCACGCCGCCGATCCGTCGGACCAAGGTGGTGCCCGAGCCATGGCGTACCAACATCCTGGTGCGTGGCTGGCGCCGGTTGACCGGTCGCACCAACCCACCCAAGCCGCCGAAAGACGAGCGTGTATTGCCCGCTGCGCGCTGGCGTACCGTCGGTTCGATCCGCCGCTATATCCTGCTGATCTTGATGCTTGGCCAGACCATCGTGGCCGGCTGGTACATGAAAGGCATCATGCCGTACCAGGGCTGGTCGCTGGTCGACTTCGACGAGATCCGCAACCAGACCCTGCTGCAAACCGCCACGCAGGTACTGCCTTACGCCCTGCAAACCAGCATCCTGATCATGTTCGGGATCTTGTTCTGCTGGGTCTCGGCGGGTTTCTGGACTGCGCTGATGGGCTTCCTGGAACTGCTTACGGGGCACGATAAATACCGCATCTCCGGTAAAAGTGCCGGTGACGAGCCGATTCCGAAGGACGCCCGTACCGCGCTGGTCATGCCGATCTGCAACGAAGACGTGCCCCGGGTATTTGCCGGTTTGCGCGCTACCTTCGAGTCGGTGGCCGCCACGGGCGACCTGGACCGCTTCGATTTCTTCGTGCTCAGCGACAGTAACGACGCCGATATCTGCATCGCCGAACAACAGGCCTGGCTGGACGTGTGCCGCGAAGCCGGTGGCTTCGGCAAGATCTTCTACCGCCGTCGTCGCCGCCGCGTTAAGCGTAAAAGCGGCAACCTCGACGACTTCTGCCGTCGCTGGGGCGGTGACTACAAGTACATGGTGGTGCTCGACGCCGACAGCGTGATGAGCGGCGAATGCCTGACCAGCCTGGTACGCCTGATGGAAGCCACGCCGGACGCGGGGATTATCCAGACCGCGCCGCGTGCGTCGGGCATGGACACGCTGTATGCGCGCATGCAGCAGTTCGCCACCCGCGTGTACGGCCCGTTGTTTACTGCCGGCCTGCACTTCTGGCAGTTGGGTGAATCCCACTACTGGGGCCACAACGCAATCATCCGCATGAAGCCGTTCATCGAGCACTGCGCCTTGGCGCCGTTGCCAGGCAAAGGCGCATTCGCCGGTGCGATTCTGTCCCACGACTTCGTCGAAGCTGCGCTGATGCGCCGTGCCGGCTGGGGCGTGTGGATCGCCTACGATTTGCCGGGCAGCTACGAAGAACTGCCGCCCAACCTGCTGGATGAACTCAAGCGTGACCGGCGCTGGTGCCACGGCAACCTGATGAACTTCCGCCTGTTCCTGGTCAAGGGCATGCACCCGGTGCACCGTGCGGTGTTCCTCACCGGCGTGATGTCCTACCTGTCGGCGCCGTTGTGGTTCTTCTTCCTGGTGTTGTCGACCGCGCTGCTGGCGGTCAATACCCTGATGGAGCCGCAGTACTTCATGGCGCCGCGCCAGTTGTACCCGCTGTGGCCGCAATGGCATCCGGACAAGGCGGTGGCGCTGTTCTCCACCACCATCGTGCTGCTGTTCCTGCCTAAACTGCTGAGCATCATCCTGATCTGGGCCAAGGGCGCGAAAGAGTTCGGTGGCAAGTTCAAGGTGACGCTGTCGATGCTGCTGGAGATGCTGTTCTCCATGCTGCTGGCGCCGGTGCGGATGATCTTCCACACCCGCTTCGTACTGGCCGCGTTCCTCGGTTGGGCTGCGACCTGGAATTCGCCGCAACGTGACGACGATTCCACGCCATGGAGCGAGGCCGTCAAGCGCCACGGTCCGCAAACCGTGCTGGGCTTTTTGTGGGCCTTGTTGGTGGTGTGGTTGAACCCAAGCTTCCTGTGGTGGCTGACCCCGATCGTCGGCTCGCTGATGTTGTCGATCCCGGTGTCGGTGATCTCCAGCCGGGTCAAGTTGGGCCTCAAGTCCCGCGACGAGAGCCTGTTCCTGATCCCCGAGGAGTACAACCCGCCGCAAGCGCTGTTGTCGACCGAGCAGTACACCCACGAAAACCGTTGGCACGCCCTGCATGACGGGTTTGTACGCTCGGTGGTCGACCCGCAGCAGAACGCCCTGGCCTGCGCCCTGGCGACTTCGCGCCACCGTCAGGCAGAGCCGATCGAGCACCTGCGTGCCGAGCGGGTGCGGCATGCGTTGAAAGTCGGCCCGGCCGCACTCAACAACGCTGAACGCCTGGCCCTGCTCAGCGATCCGGTAGCCCTGGCCCGCCTGCACCAGCAGGTCTGGAGTGAAGGTCACGCCGAATGGCTGGGTGCTTGGCGTGCCTCGATCAAGGCTGATCCGCACGCGCCGTTGCTGCCGCTGCAACCGCTGTCGTCCCAGGCCCAACCGGCCTGATTCAGACGCCCCCGAAGGCTCACTTCGGGGGCGCTTGAAACGCTGGTCCTACGGCGTTTCGCGTCTCTTCCTTTTTGTTCTAACTCCTTGTTATTTCGAAACAAAAGACCTCGATTCGAGGCGTATTGCCGTGCCTGTGGCTGGGGTAGCATCGCCCCCCAGATTTGACTTGCCACGGGGGTATTCATGTTCAAGAGGTACGGTTCAGCATGGCTGATCGGCGTTGTCGCAGGCATCTACGCAGGTTGGTTGAATGCCGGTGCCCTCGATGATGCGGTTCGACGGGGAGTGCTGAGGGTCGGCACGACGCCCACCTACATCCCCTTTGAAATGACGGATAAGCAGGGGCGCATCGTCGGCTTCGAGATCGACCTTCTGCAGACCATGAGCCGTGCATTGGGGGTCGAGCTCGAGTTGGTGGCGGTGCCCTATACCGAGTTGCTGCCTGGCCTGATGACCAGGCAGTTTGACCTGATCGGCAGTGGCATGACGGTGACCCAGGAGCGCAACCTGAAACTGAATTTCAGCGACTCCTTTATCGTGGTCGGCCAAACCATCCTGCTGCACCCAAGCCTGGCCGGTAGGGTTTCCAGTATTGAAGACCTGGACAGTGCCGAGTACCGCGTCGCCGCCACTGCAGGCACCACCGGGCTGGCGGCGGCGCAGCGCTTCCTGGGCGCGGCGCGCCTGAGCAGTTTCGCAACCCCTGAAGAAGGTGTGCGTCAGGTCGTGGAGGGCAAGGCGGATGCCTTTGTGCACGATGCACCCTACAACCTGATTGCAATGACCCGCCCCGAGAACAGTGCGTTGCTGGTGCTCGAACAACCCTTCACCTTCGAACCGCTGGCCTTCGGCCTGAAGAAGGGCGACTACGATAGCCTCAACTGGATCAACCACTTCCTCAATCAGGTGGCCCAGGACGGGACCTACGATCGCCTGCACGACAAGTGGTTCAAGGACACTGCCTGGATGGCGGAAATCGACTGAAAGTCATAACTGTTTACACATAACCCAATGGACGAGTGACGAGGGCAATGTGTCTACGCCCATGCTTCGCTGCACCCATGTGGGGCATTTCCGACATACGCCGATAACATTTACCCGTGAAACCTTTGTGACGGGCAACGAGTGGGTTAGGATCGCACCCCGAAATGGTGCAGCCCTTTTGCGCGCCGCTCTTATAAGAACCGTCCAGGGGACTTGATGATGAAAAAGTATCTTTCGATGCTGATGCTCGGCGTCACGGCATTGGTCGCCGCCACTGCGGCCCAGGCCGGTGCCATCGATGATGCGGTCAAGCGCGGCACGCTCAAAGTCGGCATGGACCCGACCTACATGCCGTTCGAAATGACAGACAAACGCGGTGAAATCATCGGCTTCGAAGTCGACATCCTCAAGGCGCTGGCCAAGTCCATGGGCGTCAAGCTGGACCTGGTCTCCACTGGGTATGACGGGATCATCCCGGCGTTCCTGACCGGTAAATTCGACATGATCGGCAGCGGCATGACCCTGACCCAGGAACGTAACCTGCGCCTGAACTTCAGCGAACCCTTCATCGTCGTCGGCCAGACCCTGCTGATACGTAAAGACCTGGAAGGCACCATCAAGTCCTACAAAGACCTGAACGACGAGAAGTTCCGCCTGACCTCCAAGCTCGGCACCACCGGTGAGATGGTCGCCAAAAAACTGATTTCCAAAGCCAAATACCATGGCTATGACAATGAGCAGGAAGGCGTACTGGACGTGGTCAACGGCAAGGCCGATGCCTTTGTGTATGACGCGCCTTACAACGTGGTCGCCGAGAAAAAAGTCGGTAACGGCAAGCTGGTGTTCCTGGAAGAACCGTTCACGTTCGAACCCTTGGCGTTCGGTTTGAAGAAAGGCGATTACGACAGCCTGAACTACATCAACAACTTCCTGCACCAGATCCGCAACGACGGCACCTACGATCGTATCCATGACAAGTGGTTCAAGAGCTCCGAGTGGCTCAAGGACATGGAATAAGGCTTAAGACCGAGTCGCGTCCTTCGCGAGCAAGCCCGCTCCCACATTTGACCGAGTTCCAGCATGAGCATGCGGTCGAGTGTGGGAGCGGGCTTGCTCGCGAAGGCGGTCTCACAGGCGACACATATCCCGGAAAGTGAAATGAAACAGAAAAAAGCCCAATGGCCCTGGCACCTGCTGACCGTGGTCGTGCTGGTCGGCCTGGCTGGCGCCTTGTACTACGCCACTTCGCTGATGTCCTACGAGTGGCGCTGGAACCGCGTACCGCAGTACTTCGCCTACCAGGCCGAGACCTCCCAGCGTGCCGCCGATATCTCCACCGTCGTTGAACTGGTGCGCAAGGGCGATGTGGCTGAAGTCACCCTGCGCAACGACGCGGGTGTGGAGCAGAAGCTGAGCGTGGCCGACAACAGCCTGCAAGTGGCGCGCGGCGATGACGTGGCCGAAGGCGATGTGGTCGGCGTGACCCGCCATTGGGCGTTGGGCCCGCTGATGTGGGGCTTGTGGACCACCTTGTGGTTATCGGTGGTGTCCGGGGTGCTCGGGTTGGCGATCGGCTTGGCGACCGGCTTGTGCCGTCTCTCCAGCAACCCGACGTTGCGCGATCTGTCGACGATCTACGTCGAACTGGTGCGCGGAACGCCGTTGTTGGTGCAGATCTTCATTTTCTATTTCTTCATCGGCACCGTGCTCAACCTGTCCCGGGAGTTCGCCGGGGTGGCTGCGTTGTCACTGTTTACCGGCGCCTATGTGGCGGAAATCGTTCGTGCGGGTGTGCAATCCATCGCCCGCGGCCAGAACGAAGCTGCGCGCTCCCTGGGGTTGAGTGTCAGCCAGTCGATGCGGCATGTGGTATTGCCGCAAGCCTTCAAGCGCGTGTTGCCGCCCCTGGCCGGGCAGTTTATCAGCCTGGTGAAGGACACCTCGCTGGTGTCGGTGATTGCGATTACCGAATTGCTCAAAAGCGGCCGGGAGGTGATCACCACCTCGTTCTCGCCATTTGAAATCCTGTTCTGTGTGGCAGGCTTGTACCTGCTGATCAACCTGCCGCTGTCGAAAATGGCCAGCCGGCTTGAGCGGAGGCTCGCGCAAAGTGATTGAAGTCCGCGATCTGGTAAAAGTCTTCGATACCCGTGGTCAGGTCGTGCGCGCGGTGGACCACGTGACCACCCAAGTGGCCAAGGGCGAAGTGCTGGTGGTGATCGGCCCGTCGGGCTCCGGCAAGTCCACCTTCCTGCGCTGTCTCAATGGCCTGGAAACGTTCGATTCGGGCTCGGTGAGCATCGACGGCCTGCAGCTGGCTGACCCGAAAACCGATGTGAACGCCTATCGGCGTGAAGTCGGCATGGTGTTCCAGCACTTCAACCTGTTCCCTCACATGACCGTGCTGGAAAACCTCTGCCTGGCGCAAAAAGTCGTACGCAAGCGCGCCAAGAAAGAGCGCGAGGCCAAGGCCCTGGCGCTGCTGGAAAAAGTCGGTATTGCGCAAAAGGCCAACGAGTTTCCATCACGGTTGTCCGGCGGCCAACAGCAGCGCGTCGCGATCGCTCGTGCCCTGGCGATGGAGCCCAAGGTGATGTTGTTCGATGAACCCACCTCGGCGCTTGACCCGGAAATGGTCGGTGAAGTGCTCGACGTGATGAAGACCCTGGCCCTGGAAGGCATGACCATGGTCTGCGTCACCCACGAGATGGGGTTTGCCCGCGAAGTCGCCGACCGCGTGCTGTTCTTCGATCACGGCAAGTTGCTCGAAGACGCGTCCCCGGCCGAGTTCTTCGATGCCCCCAAAGACCCGCGGGCCCAAGCGTTTTTACGCCAGGTCCTGTAAGCGTCAGAGCCTGAATTTGCCGATCAGCGTCTGCAAATCCAGGCTGAGCCGCGTCAACTGAACACTGGCGGCCGCCGTTTCTTCGCTGGCGGTCGCCGTCTGTTCCGATACATCCCGCACCTTCAACACACTGCGATTGATCTCCTCGGCCACCGCGCTTTGCTGCTCGGCGGCGGCGGCAATCTGCGGGTTCATGTCCTGGATGATCGACACCGTGCGCGCAATCGCCGCCAACGCTTGACCGGCATCGCGGGTCAGGCCGACGCTGGTGTCGGTCAGGTTTCGGCTGCTGTCCAGAATCTGCGCCACCTGCTCGGTGCCCTTGTTCAGGTCCAGGATCAACCCTTCGATTTCTTCCGCCGATTCCTGGGTGCGTTGCGCCAGGCTGCGTACCTCATCGGCGACCACGGCAAAGCCTTCACCGGCACTCCCGGCGCGCGCCGCTTCGATGGCGGCGTTCAACGCCAGCAGGTTGGTTTGCTGGGACACGGATTTGATCACATCCAGCACGCTGCCGATCTTCTGGCTCTCCTGCTGCAAGGCGAGCATGGCGCGACTGGACAATGCCATTTCACTCGCCAGGTGACCAATCTGCTCCACCGCCCGCGCGACCACCTGTTCTCCGGCGCTGGCCTGTTGGGCTGCTTCCTGGGCGGCGGCCGACGCCTGTTCGGCGTGTCGCGAGACTTCCTGGGCGGTCGCGAGCATTTCATTCATGGCCGTGGCCACCTGGTCGGTTTCGTCTTTCTGGTTGTTTACGCCTGTGCGGGTTTGCAAGGTGACGGCGGACAATTGGGTGGCCGCACTGGCGATCTGCCGGGCACTGTCGCCGATGCGGCTGATCAGGTTGCGCAGGTTGCGGGTCATTTGCCCAATGCTCTGTTGCAATTGGCCCAGTTCATCATGGCGATCAGTCTGGGGGTCGTGGCTCAGGTCGCCGTCGGCGACGCGATGGGCAGCGGTGAGGACTGCGCGTAGCGGTACGGCAATCTGCCGGGCGATCCACCACGCGGCCAGGCCGCCAAGCAGCAAGGCCGCCACGGTGACGCTGATCAGCAGGAAACGTGTGTGGCTCGCGGCGTCATCACCCTGGGCGTTCTGGCCTTCAATCAGCGCAAGGTTTTGCTCGCGCAGTTGGTTGAGTTGCTGTTCAAAGCGGTTTTGCACGGTTTCAGTGTTGAGCTGCGCGTCCTTGAGCCGGGTGAGTTGCTCGCGATAGGTGGCCAGGTCGGTTTTGAGCTGCGCCGAGTCGACAGGCAAGGTGGTGACTGCGGCCTGGGCGACTTCCAGCGCGTCGAGCGTCTTGGCAATGGCCTCGGCGTAGGCTTGCAACGATTGTGCGGCCCATGCCGGGCTTTGCACGCGCTCCTCGGCCTGCTCCATGGCCTGGCGCAACTGCTCGATGGCGCCATGGGCGTTGCCGTCTTCTGGGTCGGGTAATGCGCCGGCGAGCTGGACTAGCGTCTCACTGGCTTGCAGCGCCGTTCTTTTGAGCGCGGGGCGAATGCTCTCGCGTTGTTCGATCAAGGGCGGCAGTTGCACCAGGGCGGCCTTGAAATCCGCGACCCAGCGCGTTGCCTCCTGCAAGCGCTGCAGGTCGGCGGGGTCTTTCAAGCGGCTTGAAAGGTCGGCCAGGTGTGCGTCGATTTGTTCGATGCTGGTGGCCATCTTGGCCAGGCTGTCGGCGTCCGTCAGGGTGCGGTACACGATACGATCAGCGCGCATGGCTTCTGTGTCGACGGCCAACCGCCCCAACACCGTCAGGCTGCTGGTGTGATACAGCGCGGTGTTCAAGGCTTGCCAGCCGGTCATGGCGATCAGGAGACTGAGGATCAGCACTTGGCCGAATCCCAGGATGAGCTTGAGACGGACGCTGGCATTGACCAGCACGTGGGTCAGCCGAGAAAACATGATGAGCCTCCAATCAGAAAAAGCGTTCGGTTAAAACGCTAAAACGATTCGAGGTGTTGGCGGGCTGATAACTGCGTAGGACGTTTCACAAATTGCGGCGGCCTTGATTGACCGCCGCAGCAAAGGGTCAGACGCGGAAGCGCCCGACCAAGGTCTGCAAGTAGATCCCCAGGCGCGCCAGTTCTGCGCTGGAGGTGGCGGTCTCTTCACTGGCCGACGACGTTTGCTCCGACACGTCGCGCACATTCAGCACACTACGGTTGATCTCTTCGGCGACGGCGCTTTGTTGCTCGGCGGCGGTAGCGATCTGCGAGTTCATCGCCTGGATGGTCGAGACCGTGCGGGTGATGCTCGCCAACGCACTGCCGGCGCGACGGGTCAGTTCGACGCTGCTGTCGGTCAGGCCACGGCTGTTGTCCAGGATAGTGGCCACCTGCTGGGTGCCGCTTTGCAGGCCGACGATCAGTTCTTCGATCTCTTCGGTGGATTTCTGGGTGCGTTGGGCCAGGCTGCGCACTTCATCGGCCACCACCGCGAAACCGCGTCCGGCTTCACCGGCGCGCGCCGCTTCAATTGCCGCGTTCAGCGCCAACAGGTTGGTTTGCTGGGCGACCGACTTGATCACGTCGAGCACGCTGCCGATCTTGTCGCTTTCGCGTTTCAGGTCGCCCATGGCCGTGGTGGAATGGCCGACTTCGGTAGCCAGGCGCTCGATCTGGTCGATGGCTTCACTGACCACCTTGTCACCTTCACGCGCCTGTTGGTCGGCGGCCACTGCGGCTTCGGACGCTTCCTCAGCGTTGCGCGCCACCTCCTGCACGGTGGCAGCCATTTCGTTCATGGCGGTGGCCACCTGGTCGGTTTCGACCTTCTGGCTGTTGACCCCGGCGCTGGTTTGTTCGGTCACGGCCGACAGTTGTTCGGCGGCGCTGGCGATTTGCGTGACGCCGTCGCTGATGCCGCCGATCAGTTCACGCAGGCCCACGGTCATGCTTTGCATGGCGCGTTGCAACTGGCCCAGTTCATCCTGGCGCATGGAGTCCAGGTTGTGGCTCAGGTCGCCCGAGGCTACGCGCTCTGCGACTTTAAGCGTCTGGTTCAGTGGGATGACGATTTGGCGGGTGATGGCCATGGCGGCGATGATGCCGAAGATCAGCGCCAGCACGGTGGCCAGCAGTAACAGCTGTTTGGCCTGTACGACGTCGGCATCACGCACTGCCGTTTGCGAGGTGGTGAGCTTTTCGCTATGACCCAACAGGATATCGCCTTGGGCCTTCATGGTCGCCATGGCCGCCGCGCTGGCAACCTGGGCGTCGCGATACTGGCTGACGGCAGCGCGATAGGCTTGCAGCGACACGCCGGCTTCTTGCAGGTTGGCCTGATACGGCTCCGGCAGTTGGCCTTGCAGTTGGTTGATTTTTTTCAGGGCGTTGTCGATGGCATCCAGGGCCGGCTGTTCGGCCTCCGTCTTGCCGCTGTAGGTGTAGCCGCGAACCTGGAAGCGCGATTGCTGGATCAGCTTGCTCAAGTCCACCACGCTATTGAACTGGGTGACGCTGTCGCCTTGCAGCAGGGCTTTTTCGATTTCATTGATCTTGGCCACGGCGTTGTCAGCGGTGTCGCCCAACTGGCTGCGGGCGCCTTCACGCTTCAGACCGGCCTGGACCATGGCGGCGAAGGCTTTTTTGTATTGATTCAGGGCCTCCAGTTGCTGCTCGACCAGCGCCTTGTCGTTAGGCTGTTCGATCAGATCCAGGGCGGTTTTCAGGCCGCTGTCCAACTGCGTGAGCAAGCCATTGACCGCATCCGTACCTTGTTCACCACGACGCATCTCGAAGTCCAGGCGTGCCAGCCGCAGGTCTTTGGTCAGGCTGTTGAGGCTGGAAATAAAGCCAAGTTTGTCGCCACGGCTGGTCACGTTGCTCAGGCCGGTCCAGCCGGTGAAGGTGATCAGTAGCGTCAGGATCAACACCAAGCCGAAGCCTACGCCCAGCTTGCGATTGACGCTCACATTCCCCAATTTTTCGGCTAACCAACGATACATGCTGCGATCTCCTTTGGAACAAGGCTTGGACTTATTCAAAGGCTATCGGCCGGCTGGGCTATACCTGTAGGAAAACTGGAGTTTGTAGTGAGCGGGCTTGCCCCGCGCTGGGGGGCAAAGCCGCCCCAAACTCAGGCGCTGCGGTCTTTCTGAATCACCGCGGCGTCCTTGGTTAGGGCGGCTTCGCC
>NZ_JBNPJV010000103.1:0-21666 GCF_050312585.1 Pseudomonas sp. R19M | reverse complement strand
TAACTCAACTGTGACTGACACACTGCATTCGCGAGCAAGCCCGCTCCCACATTTTAATGGTGTTACGCCTGTTCCAACTGCGCCAGTCGTTCTTCCAGCGCTGCGATCCGCGCTTCCAGCTCTTCAATCCGCTCCACGCCAACCCCTGCGCCACGCTCCACCGGATTGCCTCGCGCCGCGATAATCGCCTCGATATCCGCCGGATCGCCCAGCGCATGGGTGTAGCGATCTTCGCGCTGTCCCGCCTGGCGCGGCACCAGCACTGCCAGCCCGCGTGCAATCAGACGTTCCAGCTGATGCACGACCTGCTCGGCATCTTCGAAATCGTGCATGCGCCCGCTGCGGGTCAGCAGTTCATTGACCGTCTGTGGCCCGCGCAAAAACAGCAGCCCGATCAGGATCACCTGGGCCGGCACCAGCTCCAGTGCCTTGTCTACCCGGTGTTCCCAGCGATCGGCGCGGCTGCCCATGACCAGCCGGGTATAACCTTGGCCTTCCAGTGCACGCAGGCTCTGGCCGACCTGGCCTTGGCTGAGGTTGGTCACCGGCTCCCGGCTGGTCTTCTGGTTGCAGGCCAGTACCAGGGCATTGAGGGTCAGGGGGTAGGTTTCCGGGTTGGTCGCCTGTTTTTCGATCAGGCAGCCCAAGATGCGGATTTCCGTGCTATTGAGGCGCGGCTCAGGGGGCTGGGTGTCATGCTCGGCGGTCATCGCGCTTTTCCCTATGCAGTGAGCCCACTAGCCTATGCCGGAAAAAATAAAAGACAAGCGGCGGGCAGGTCTATAATCGCTGCTGGTTCCAAACCCTGCCATCACCGTGAGACTGTCATGACTATTTCCCTGTACGCCGCTTCCGTCCCTGTCTTCAAGCAAATGCTCAACGCCCTGAGCGATGTGCTGAACAAAGCCGAAGCCCACGCTACCGCCAAGAACATCGAACCCAATGCCTTGCTGCAAGCGCGTCTGTTCCCTGACATGTTCCAGCTGGTGCGCCAGGTACAGATCGCCGTCGACTTCGCCAAAGGCGTATCCGCCCGCCTGGCCGAGATCGAAGTGCCCAAATATGACGATCAAGAAACCACCTTCGCCGACCTGCAGGCACTGATTGCCAAGGTGCTGGCCTTCCTCGACACCCTCAAGCCCGAGCAGATCGACGGCAAGGAAGGCATCGAGATCATCACCCGTCCAGGCACGCCGAAAGAGAAGCGCTTCAGCGGCCAGTCCTACCTGTTGACCTACGGCCTGCCGCAGTTCTTCTTCCACGTCACTACCGCTTACGCCTTGCTGCGCCACAACGGTGTGGAAGTGGGCAAGCGTGACTACATGGGCGCTTTCTAAGCTCAAAAAAAGCCCGGGCGGTTCGTGATCGAACAGGCCCGGGCTTTTTTTTGCCTGGCGTTTAAGCCGCTTGCTCGTCCTTGCCCAGGCACGCCGCAGCGGTAAACAGTACATCGGTGGACGAGTTCAGCGCGGTTTCCGCCGAGTCCTGAAGGACGCCGATGATGAACCCGACGGCAACCACCTGCATGGCGATTTCGCTGGGAATGCCGAACAGGCTGCACGCCAGGGGAATCAGCAACAGCGAACCACCGGCCACACCCGAGGCTCCGCAGGCGCAAACGGCTGCCACTACGCTGAGCAGTACGGCGGTAGGCAGGTCGACCGAAATCCCGAGGGTGTGTACGGCTGCCAGGGTCAACACCGTGATGGTAATCGCGGCACCGGCCATATTGATGGTGGCGCCCAGCGGAATCGACACCGAGTAGGTGTCTTCATGCAGGCCCAGGCGCTTGCTCAACGCCAGGTTCACCGGAATGTTCGCTGCCGAGCTGCGGGTGAAGAAGGCGGTGATGCCACTTTCGCGCAGGCACATCAACACAAGCGGGTAAGGATTACGGCGCAGTTTCCAGTACACGATGGCCGGGTTCATCACCAATGCCACGAACAGCATGCAGCCGATCAGTACGCCAAGCAGATGGGCGTAGCCGAGCAGGGCGCCGAAGCCCGAGGTGGCCAGCGTCGATGCCACGAGACCGAAGATGCCCAGAGGCGCGAAGCGAATCACCACGCGCACCATCAATGTCACGCCGTTGGACAGGTCGTCGATCACCGTGCGGGTCGTCTCACCGGCATGGCGAATGGCGACCCCCAGGCCGATGGCCCAGGCCAGGATGCCGATAAAGTTGGCGTTCGCCAGGGCATTGATCGGGTTATCCACCACGCTGAGCAGCAGGCTTTGCAACACTTCGCCGATTCCGCCCGGAGCGCTGACCGTGGCGTCGTGAGTGGCCAGTACGAGCGTCGAGGGGAACAGCGTGCTGCCGATCACCGCCACCACGGCGGCGGCAAAGGTGCCGAGCAGGTACAGGAACAGGATCGGCTTGATATGGGTTTGCTGGCCCTGTTTATGATTGGCTATCGACGCCATCACCAATACAAACACCAGGATCGGCGCTACGCCTTTGAGCGCGGCGACAAATACCTTGCCGATAAAACCGGTGGCCTTGGCCGCCTCAGGCGCAACGAGTGCCAGGAGGATGCCGGCTATCAGGCCGAGGAGGATTTGCGTGACCAGGCTGACGCGGGCTAGTCGTTGCAGAAGGGAAGGGGCAGCAGTCATAAACACTTGTCTCTAATTTTTTGAAGGTACAGCGGCGCACGCAGAAAAGGCTGTAGGACGCGAGGGCGCGAAGTCTAGCATGTCGTCATCGGTACCCCGGACGCTGCGACATCGCGTCGCCCACGCTTCAGGGCTTTCGCCAAACCTGGACACACTCTGTTAAGATTCTTGCCTCTCATCTTTCCTCTCCGTCAGCGAGCCCTTCGGGCTGTCGTTGATGTCGTTGTTTCTGGAGTTTTCATGTTGTTTCCCATCCTGCTGCTGTCGGCTGCCGGTTTTACCGTGCTGACCACAGAATTCGTCATCGTCGGTTTGTTGCCGTCCATTGCCCGCGACCTGAACGTCAGCGTGTCCCAGGCTGGCCTGCTGGTGACGCTGTTCGCTTTTACCGTGGCAGCCTTTGGCCCGTTTCTGACGGCGTACTTCGCCCGCTTCCCACGCAAGCGCCTGTTTATCACTATCCTGGTCATGTTCGGCGTGGCCAATACCTTGGCGGCCCTTGCGCCGAATATCTGGATGATGGCGCTGGCACGCTTGATCCCTGCCCTGGGTTTACCGGTGTTCTGGGCCTTGGCCAGTGAGACCGCGGTCGATATCGTCGGCCCGGAATACGCCGGACGCGTGATCGAGAAAATCGGCTTCGGTATCGTCTGCGCCACGGTATTCGGTATCCCCGTGGGGACGCTGATTTCGGACATGTTCGGCTGGCGCACCGCGTTTGCCATCCTGGCGGTGGTAGCGTTGGCCAAGGCGCTGCTGCTGTTTCTCTATTTGCCGGTGACCGCGCCGAAGAACGATCAAGTGACGCTGCGCTCGCAGTTCAAGATCCTGCGCAACCCACTGATGCAGGGCCATATCCTGTTGTCGATCCTGGTGTTCAGCGGCATGTTCACGGCCTACACCTATCTGGCGGACATCCTTGAGCGCCTGGCCGGGTTTGACGGCACGCTGGTGGGTTGGTGCCTGATGGGCTTTGGTGCGGTCGGCTTGATCGGCAATTCCCTGGGTGGGCGTGCGGTGGATCGGCACCCGTTGATTGCGTCCATGGTGTTCTGCGGTTTCATGATTGCGGGCATGGTGGCGCTGGTGCCGGCGATTCACTCCACGATCGGCCTGGCGGCGGCGATGGCGGTGTGGGGCGTGACCCAGGCGGCGATGTTCCTGGTCAGCCATGTGCGCTTGATGAAGGCCGCGCCCCATGCTCCCGCGTTTGCCGCGTCGTTGAATATCGCCGGGGCCAACCTGGGGATCGGCCTGGGAGCGATGGTCGGCGGGCATGTGATCGACACCCTGGGCCTGGGCAGCCTGGGCTTTGCGGCGTCCGGGTTCATTCTGGTGTCGATCCTGCTGGCGTTATGGCTGATGAGCGCCCGAAAAACGCACGCGGCCAGCGCCTGACGCCTCAGGGCAGGGCGGTAAACAGTTCCCTTCGAGCACCTTCGGTAATGGCCACGATGCCGGGGTGCTTGACCTTGCGTTCTACCGAGATCGCGTAAAACGACTCGGTCACCGCGACGGTCTGGCCGATCAGCGCCACGCCGTACTGGCGCACCACCTCGTCGGCGATCACGCTTGGCGCGATGAAGACCCCGCTGCCGGATTGGCCAAACGCCTGCATCAAGGCGCTGTCGTCGAACTCGCCGATGATCTTCGGTTGGATCTGCTGCTCGGCAAACCAGCGCTGCAACCGGCTGCGCACCACGGTTTCTGCTCCAGGAATCAGCAGCGGCGCGCCCTGCAAGCACTGTGGGAAGTCGCCACTGTATTCGTCAGCTAATGCCTGGGTGGCAAAAAAACTGATGCCGCATTCGCCCAACTTCTGGCTGTAGCCTTTGATATCCAGGTGCGTAGGCATAGGGCTGTCGGAAATCACCAGGTCGAGGCGCTGGATCGCAAGGTCAGCCAATAAGCGTTCGAGTTTATCCTCGCGGCAGGTGATCCGAATCGGCTCGCTCAACTCCATGGTCGGCGCGATCAGCCGATAGACGATCGATTTGGGCACCACATCCGCCACGCCGACCCGAAACAGGATCTGCTGCTCATTCGGTTGGGCGCGCAACATCGCCTCCAGTTCATTGCCGGTCTGAAACATCTGTTCAGCGTACGGCAGTGCCCGGCGCCCGGCTTCGGTCAACTCCAACTGGCGCCCGACGCGCTGAAACAGCGCTACACCGAACGTTTGCTCGAGCAGGCTGATTTGCCCGCTGATGGTCTGGGGTGTGAGGTTCAACTGCTCACAGGCGCGCACAATGCTGCCGGTCTTGGCCACTACCCAGAAATAATGCAATTGCCGGTAATTGAGCATAGGGGTCTACAGTTCGTTAAACCCGAAGTATATGTCATAAAAATACGAATTTTCCTGAACTGTTCGCCTGCATAGAATGCCTCGCTATCGCAGGGCCACTATTTGGTCCCTCTGGTTCTAAGAGAGGAATACATCATGAAACTCAATTATCTGGGCGCGGCGTCGTTGCTTGCGCTTTCATTGGTAATGGTTGGCTGTGATCAAGTGGAAAAGAGTGCGCAGCAAGTGATGGGCAAGGCTACCGAGTCGGCCAAGCAAGCCATCGATGAAACTCACAAGGCCGCCGAGCAGGCCCTGAGTGAGGCAACCCAGGGCTTGATCAGCCCTGAGAAGAAAGACAAGGACGCTGAAAAGGCTTCCGAGTCCGATAGCAAAGAAACCTAATTCCCGAGCCTCACCACGTCAGGACTGACCTATGGATTACCTTTTACAACTGGCTGCAAGCCCTACCGCCTGGGTGGCGTTGGCTACCTTGATCGTGATGGAAATCGTGCTGGGCATCGATAACCTGATCTTTATCTCGATCCTCACCAACAAATTGCCGGAGAAACACCGGGCGAAAGCACGTCGTATCGGCATCAGCATGGCGTTGATCCTGCGCCTGGGCCTGTTGAGCACCATCGCGTTCATCGTGCAGTTGACGGCGCCGGTGATCGAAATCTTCGGCCAGGCATTTTCGTGGAAAGACATGATCCTGATCGCCGGTGGCTTGTTCCTGGTGTGGAAGGCGACCACTGAAATCCACCACAGCATGGACCCGGAGCCGGAAGAGAAGGTCAGCGCCGGTAACGGCGTGTCCATCGGCTTTGCGGCGGCCATTGGCCAGATCCTGATGCTCGACCTGGTCTTTTCCATCGACAGCATCATCACTGCGGTGGGTATGACCGAGCACCTGCCGATCATGATCATTGCCGTGGTGGTGTCGGTGATTGTGATGCTGGTGGCGGCCGAGCCGTTGGCCAAGTTCATCAACGACAACCCGACGGTGGTGATGCTGGCCCTGGGCTTCCTCATCATGATCGGTATGACCTTGATCGCCGAAGGCTTCGGCGCCCATGTGCCAAAAGGCTATGTATACGCGGCCATGGCGTTCTCGGCGGTGATCGAGTTGCTGAACATGGCGCGACGCAATCGCCACAAACGCCTGCTGGCTGCCAAGCAGTAAGGCTCGATAGGCAAAGGCCAACTGCGCTCCGTGAGCCCAGTTGGCCTTTTGCTGTCTGGTAGACTCCACCCACTTGATAGCTTGAGGTCCTCCATGAACGAGCCTATTCGCCTCACCCAATACAGCCACGGCGCGGGTTGCGGCTGCAAGATTTCGCCCCAGGTACTGGAAGTGATCCTGGCCGGCAGTGGCGCGCAGAATCTCGACCCCAACCTGTGGGTGGGGAATGCTTCGCGCGATGACGCGGCGGTCTACGCCATCGACGACGAGCGGGGCGTGGTCTCCACCACTGATTTCTTCATGCCGATTGTCGATGACCCCTTCGACTTCGGCCGCATTGCCGCGACCAATGCCATCAGCGACATCTACGCCATGGGCGGCGACCCGCTGATGGCCATTGCCATTCTCGGCTGGCCGGTGAACGTATTGGCACCGGAGATTGCCCGGGAGGTCATCCGCGGTGGCCGTTCGGTATGTGACGCGGCGGGCATCCCGCTGGCCGGTGGCCACTCCATCGACGCGCCGGAACCGATCTTTGGCCTGGCCGTGACCGGGATCGTGCAAAAGCGCCATATGAAGCGCAACGACACCGCCACGGCCGGGTGCAAGTTGTATCTGACCAAGCCGCTGGGCATCGGCGTTCTGACGACTGCGGAAAAGAAGAGCAAATTACGCGAGGTCGATGTGGGTGTGGCCCGCGACTGGATGTGCACCCTGAACAAGCCGGGCAGCCGTTTCGGCAAGTTGGCCGGCGTGACGGCCATGACGGACGTCACCGGATTCGGCCTGCTCGGCCACTTGGTGGAAATGGCCGACGGCAGTGGCCTGACGGCGCGCATCGAATACGCCAAAGTGCCGCTGCTGCCGGGCGTCGAGCATTACCTGGATCAAGGCTGCATGCCCGGTGGCACGTTGCGCAACTTCGACAGTTATGCAAGCAAGCTGGGGCGTCTTCAAGAATTGCACAAGCGTGTGTTGTGTGACCCGCAGACCAGTGGTGGCCTGTTGATTGCCGTGACGCCGGAGGGTGACGCCGAATTTCATGCAGTGGCCGCCGAAATGGGCTTGAGCCTTGAGCCGATTGGCGCGTTGGGTGAGCGACAGACCCACGCGGTAGAGGTGTTTTGATGGCGACTGATTTCACCGACTACCGCGACATCTTCCTCAATGACCGGCCAATGATGGATACCCGTGCGCCGATCGAGTTCACTAAGGGCGCGTTCCCCGGGGTGATCAACCTGCCGCTGATGACCGATGACGAACGTCAACGGGTCGGCACCTGTTACAAGCAGCAAGGCCAGCAGGCTGCCATTGTGCTGGGGCATGAACTGGTGTCCGGGGCGATCAAGGCAGAGCGCATCGAGCAGTGGGCACAGTTCGCCAAGGCCAACCCCGACGGGTACTTGTACTGCTTTCGTGGTGGGCTGCGTTCGCAGATTGTGCAGCAGTGGTTGAAGACCGAGGCGGGTATTGAATATCCACGCGTCGGCGGTGGCTACAAGGCCATGCGCACCTTCCTGCTGGACACCCTGGAACAGGCAACGAACGCATGTGATTTTGTATTGCTGGGCGGCATGACGGGCACCGGCAAAACCGAAGTGCTCGGTCAGTTGCGCAATGCCCTGGACCTGGAGGGGCACGCCAACCACCGCGGTTCCAGCTTCGGCAAGCGCGCTACGGCGCAGCCATCCAACATCGATTTCGAAAATCGCCTGGCGGTGGACCTGCTGAAAAAACGCGCGGTCGGTATCGAACAGTTTGTGGTCGAGGACGAGAGCCGCATGATCGGCAGTTGCGCGCTGCCATTGCCGTTGCACAAAGGCATGCAGACGTTTCCGCTGGTCTGGCTCGAAGACAGCGTGGAGGGGCGTGTTGAGCGAATCCTGCGTGATTACGTGGTCGAACTCCGCGCAGAGTTCATCGAGGTGCATGGCGAAACCGGCCAGGCCCGCTTTGCCGAGCGCCTGACCCAGAGCCTGGCCAACATTCACAAGCGCCTGGGCGGTGAACGCTTCCAACGGCTACAGGCGATCCTGCAGGACGCCTTGGCGGAACAGGCCCGCAGTGGTGCAGTCGACCTGCACCGGGAGTGGATCGAAGGGTTGCTGCGCGAGTACTACGATCCGATGTACGCCTTTCAAAAGCAAAGCAAAGGCGCCCGGATCGAGTTTTCGGGAGAGCAGGGCGCAGTGGTGGAGTATCTGCGTGAAAGGCTGGGTCGATCTTTCTGAGCCGATACAGACAATCCGCATCTGATCAAATCTATCCGGTCTTGCCCGCATGACGGCTGAGATTCGCTGCTTGCCGCACTCCTGATCTTGCTTTTGATCTTGATCTTGATCTTGATCTTGATCTTGATCTTAGGCGCCCCGTCAAACCACGCTGGCCGAACGCAGGCTTGAATCCGTGGGTAACCCGGCAGGACGCCGGGTTAGCCGTCCTGGGCCAGGGATGGCCCATGACGGCGGCCCACGGATTCAAGCCTGTGTTCGGGCACACCGAGCTTGAGCGAGGTGCCGAGTGGTGGGGCAAGGACCTTTTGGTTACTTTTGGGTCCTTCCAAAAGTGACCCGCTGTAAGAGCGGAACCATAAGCCGCCGTTACCGCAGCAATGGATATGTACGCGATCTACCTAACATCCAGGTCGGCTGACAAACCGCCACGGGAGCAAGCTCCCTCGCCACAGGTTTCAACCTGGCACAGATACCCCGGTTGTCGCAGTGCCACCAGCCTCTGAGAGTCACTAGAGAATGACGGCCCCGATCAACCCACACGCCACACCCACCAACATGGTCAACCCGGCCACCGTCACCAGCACCCGTGCATCGAAGTCTTTGCGCAGCATCAGCAGTGACGGCAGGCTCACGCTCGGCAAGGTCATCAGCAAGGCCACGGCCGGGCCGGTGCCCATGCCGAGGGTCATCATGGTTTGTACGATAGGGATCTCGGCGGCGGTCGGAATCACGAACAAGGTGCCGACAATCGCCAATGGCACCAGCCAGAGCAGGCTGTTGGCCATGGCCCCATCCACATGGGGGAACAACCACACTCGCGCTGCGCCCAGGATCAGTACGGCCAGGATATAGACCGGGATGGTGCTCCAGAACAATTGCCACAGGGTGCGCAGCCAACGGCTCAGGAACGGCTGCGATTCGACGACGCTGACCTCTGAAACCGCCTCCAATGCGGCATCGGGCACCTGCTCCGGTCGCGCAATGCGCTGGGCCACCAGCGACACGCCCACCACCAGCACAATCCCCGCCACCAGGCGCAAGGCCGTAAAACCCCAGCCCAACACAAAGCCCATGAATACCAGGGTGGCCGGGTTCAGCACCGGGTTGGCAATCCAGAACGCCAACGCCGCTCCCACCGATACTTGCTGACGGCGCATGCCTGCCGCCACCGGCGCCGCGCAGCAACTGCACATCATCCCCGGCAGTGCGAACAGCCCGCCGCGCACAGTCGATCCCAGCCCGGCCTTGCCAAACAGGCGCAGCAGCCAGTCGCGGGGAATCAACACTTGCAGAAGCGAGCCGAGAATCACCGCCAGCACCGCCGCTTTCCAGATGGCCAGGAAATACACCTGCGCATACGCCAGCGCGGCCATCAGCGGCGCGGTTTGTTGATCGTTGAGGATTGACGCACCAATGCTGTGGATATCCGCTGCCACGAATGCCTTGAAGTAGTAGGGCGACCACTTCACGTAGTACAGGCCGACGCAGGCAACCAGGAGGAACAGGGCGGGTTTCCACCAGAAAGACCAGCCCCGGGCGGGCTGGGTAGACGTGAGGTTGGGCATGCTGATGATCCGAAGCTGAGTCAATAGCGGTGCATCATACGCCCTCAGATGTCAGCGCTCACCTGGGTGGCATCCGGGCAGGTCTGCTGGCCGTTGTTCAAGCCCTGTTGGTAGTTGCGGCTCAGCAACGATGCTTTGCCGTTGTGCCAGGTCAGCGTCAGCACATATAACGTGTCGTAGTCGTTGCCGGACCAGTCGTGGGCGATGGTGTACTTCGAGCCCACCGCTTCGCTGGCGACCTTGTTGATCAGTTCCGGCAGGTAGCCATGGGACCAGGCGGTGTAGATGATCGAGTTGTGGTACTTGTCTTCCACCAGTTCGTCGGCGAGGGCGCTGGTGTCGTTGGCGGAGAACTTTATATTCACCGGCAGGCCGAGCTTGATGGCGCTGGGGCCGATGGTCATCAATGGACGAATGTAGCTGTAGGAATTGTCATGCTCACCTTCCTCGACATTGCGCGTCGGGTTGGAGGCAAACACATAGTTGGCCTTGCCGAACTTTTCCGGCAACACGCTGGCCAGGTTCATCGCGCGGTTGAGGCCCTGGCAGTTGAGCTGGCCCAGGCCGCCGGCAGGCTTTTCACCATGGCGCAGGAACACCAGCGTTTGCACGCCATCCACCGGCCCGGCATTGATGAGCGGGGATTCGAGGACCAAGCCGATTGCTCCGCCGAGTAACAGCAATGATGGCAGTAGGTAGGTGTAGCGTTTGAATCGTTGCGCAAGGCGCAAAGGTGAAATGGTCATTGTCAGTTCGAGTCTGCTTTCAACGTTTTGGCGCACGTAAGAGTGCATTTTGGCGCGTTGGTTCGCCTGCGCGGCAGCCTAGCTTGGCTATGTTGCGTAATGATGACCCATGCAGGGCGAGGCCCGGATGACTATGATGGGGGTTTTCAGCCTGGGAATTTTCCGATGAATGCACTTGCCGCTTTCCCGATCAACAGCAAATGGCCCGCCCAGCATCCGGAGCGCCTGCAACTGTATTCGTTGCCGACGCCCAACGGCGTCAAAGTGTCGATCATGCTGGAAGAGCTGGCTTTGCCGTATGAAGCGCACAAGGTCAGCTTCGAGACGCAGGACCAACTGTCCCCCGAGTTCCTGTCCCTGAACCCCAACAACAAGATCCCTGCGATCATCGACCCCAATGGTCCGAGCGGTCAGCCGTTGGCGTTGTTCGAGTCCGGCGCGATCCTGATCTACCTTGCGGAAAAGACCAGCCAACTGCTGTCTGAGGACCCGGCCACGCGCTATGAAACGATCCAATGGTTGATGTTCCAGATGGCCGGTATCGGCCCGATGTTCGGCCAGGTGGGTTTTTTCAACAAGTTTGCCGGCCAGGCTTATGAAGACAAGCGCCCGCGTGACCGTTACGTCGCGGAGTCTCGGCGGTTGCTGGAGGTACTGGAAAAACGCCTGCTGGGCCGCACCTGGATCATGGGCGATGACTACAGCATTGCCGACATCGCCACCTTCCCGTGGATTCGTAACCTGATTGGGTTCTACGAGGCGGGTGATCTGGTGGGAATCGCCGATTTCCCCAACGTATTGCGTGTGCTGGACGGGTTTGTGGCGCGTCCGGCGGTGATCCGTGGCCTGAGCATTCCTGGCTGAGCCCTGAAGAGTTGAATATGCGGACTTTCGATTTCAAGCAATTGGATGTATTCAGCGGCGTGCCGCTCAAAGGTAACCCACTGGCGGTAGTGCTGGGCGCCGACAGCCTTACCGATCGGCAGATGGCTGACTTTGCCAACTGGACCAACCTCAGCGAAACCACCTTTTTGCTGGAGCCGCGTGATGCGCGGGCCGATTACCGGGTGCGGATTTTCACCACCCTCACTGAGCTGCCGTTTGCCGGGCATCCCACGCTGGGGAGCTGCCATGCATGGTTGCAAGCGGGGGGCCTTCCGAAGGGCGAAGAGATCATCCAGGAGTGCGAAATCGGCCTGGTGCGGATCCGACGTCGAGGCAATGAGTTGGCGTTTATCGCGCCGCCATTGTTGCGTTCCGGTTTGGTTGAAGCCGCTCTGTTGGAGCGCGTGCGCCTGGGGCTCGGTTTGGCCCCGGAGGCGATTGTGCGCAGTCAGTGGGTCGACAATGGGGCGGGATGGATGGCAGTGATGCTGGCTGAGCGTGACCAGGTACTGGCCTTGCAACCGGACTATGCGCAACTGCAGGGCCTGGCCGTGGGTGTGATTGCTCCCTGTGACCCTGAACGTGATCGGGTAGACACGCAATTTGAAGTGCGCGCTTTCATCGCCGGTGACGGCGCTCCGGAAGATCCCGCCACCGGCAGTTTGAATGCCGGCGTGGCTCAGTGGTTACTGGGTGAGGGCCTGGCGCCCGAGCGCTACGTGGTCAGCCAAGGCACGGCCATCGGGCGAGCGGGGCGCATTTACGTTGAGCGCCAAGGCGCTGAAATCTGGATCGGTGGCGCGGTGACAGGCTGTATCGAAGGACGGGTACAGCTCTAGATCAATAAATTGTTACGCGCCACGCAATACACTGTTGGCCCCTTGGCGTTTGTGCTGCCGGGGCCTCGGGGCATAAGCTTTGGCCCCAAAGATTTTGCTTCTACTGTTTTTAGCCTTCAGCCAGGAAAACCATGACCAGCCAGTTCCCACAAGCCCGTCCACGCCGCCTGCGCCGCTCTGAGCAGTTACGCGGATTGTTCCAGGAAACCGAATTCACCCTTAACGACTTGGTATTGCCCATTTTCGTCGAAGAAGAAATCGACGAGTTCGTGCCGATCACCAGCATGCCGGGTGTCATGCGGATCCCCGAGAAGAAACTGGCCGGTGAAATCGAGCGCTTTGCGCGTGCCGGGATCAAGTCGGTGATGACCTTCGGCGTGTCTCATCACCTGGATGCCGATGGCAGCGATACCTGGAAGGAACGCGGCCTGGTTTCGCGCATGTCCTCGATCATCAAGGACGCCGTGCCGGAAATGATCGTGATGTCCGACACCTGCTTCTGTGAATACACCGACCACGGCCACTGCGGCGTGATGCACGGTGCCCACGTCGACAACGACGCCACCCTGGCCAACCTCGGCAAGCAAGCCGTGGCTGCCGCCCGTGCCGGTGCCGACGTCATCGCACCGTCGGCGGCGATGGACGGCCAGGTCCAAGCCATCCGCCGCGCCCTGGATGACGCCGGCTTCACTCACATCCCGATCATGGCCTACTCCACCAAATTCGCCTCGGCCCTTTACGGCCCGTTCCGCGAAGCGGGCGGCAGCGCGCTCAAGGGCGATCGTAAAAGCTACCAGATGAACCCGATGAACCGCCGCGAAGCGGTACGCGAATCCCTGCTGGACGAACAGGAAGGCGCGGACGCCCTGATGGTCAAGCCAGCCGGCGCTTACCTCGACATCATCCGCGACATCCGCGAAGCCTCACGCCTGCCGGTGGCGGCGTACCAGGTAAGTGGCGAGTACGCGATGATCAAGTTCGGCGCACAAGCCGGGGCGATCGATGAGGCGCGAGTGGTACGGGAGACGCTGGGGTCGATCAAGCGTGCCGGGGCGGATTTGATTTTTACGTATTTTGCGATGGACTTGGCGTTGGCGGGGATCTAAGGGGACTGCGCAAGCCTGTTGCGGGGGAGGGTGCTCCGCACAGGTTTGGTTTGTTTTGCTTAACTTAGAACCTATGTAGGTTCTCATTTTGGTGAGCCTAAATAAATTCGCCAATTTCTAGCTTAGTGTCGAGGAAGTAGTTAGATGTTTGTTGGATATAAGTGAATTTTGGTCGCTTTTAGCTCAACAAACCCGGACTTCTGAGTGGGTGCCTCATCAAGCTCAATAAGGACTATTGAGTCTCCGAGCTTTAGTGTCGTCCATTTGCCATCTGGGTTTTGGATGATTTGAGCCGTTATTTGGGTAAGGTCGTTTATAATATTGATTTGCGGGGTCTTACTTGAGGAAGGAATGATGTTTTTCCCCCAAGTAAAAACTTCATCCAAATCGAGTTCGACATCCTGCTCCTCGCCGATAGTTGGTGAGATGCCCATCCATAAGGCGATGCCACTTCCCACAGGCGAATGGAAGCGTACACTCATCGTGCCCGCATCATAAAGGACTTCAATAACTCGTATCTTCATTTCACTTCTTCGCTAGCGAAATTCTTACAGCATTATTAATCACATTCATAGTGCTTAAACTCAAGTGTCCATTTCTCACATGTAGTTGTGGTGTGGGGAGAAGGGTATCGCTTCTTACGAAGATTATTCAGTAGGAAGAGTTGCGAAGTCTAAGTGACCCTCGAAGGATATGCACGCAATCCAGTTAATTTCCGGCGACACAATGTAGGTGTGTTGAGGTAGTTCGGTAAAAATTCTGAGTGCGTGGATTTGATGTCCATGGTTTAGGCCCAAATTACGCAGTCATGGTCGTCCATATGTACTAGAAATGTAAGCTGGTTATCGGTTATCCAGAATGGATATCCAGTTGTTTCACCCAAAATGGAGGCGATATCTTGTGCACTGCTGACTTTCCAAGCTCGGTACGATGAGTCGAAAACCAGCAAAATCAGATCTTTTTTGTGAATGCGATTTTCTATCTCCCTCCAGAAGTTAGGGTTGTGCTCTGTTTTTTTTTCATTCAGGTTTATTGCGTCAAGTACGTTGCTTTGTGATTTGAAGAATTTTTTTGTCAGTGATTTTATCAAGTCAGTGAGTTCCGTCTCCTTAAGCTTCTTTGAGTCTATTTTCAAGGTTTTGAAAGCTTCATCAACTTCTTCTTCAAGGTAATTCATCAAGGAACACCTACTTTTGATCGACTAACGGGAACGAGTTCGAGGAGTATATGACCTCTTTTGGCTCCTCCAACGGTCCTCTTTCCGGGAGTCTGATAGCCAATGTGAGGGGATTTGGGACCCTCTTTACTTGGAACGAGTCCAGGATCATCAATATTCACCTCGGCACCTCTATTTGGGCCATTTTGTACACGCCATTCTGTTGGAAACGACTTTCCATACTGGTCTTTACCCCATTTGGATACGATGTATTCATCCTTGGGTATGCCTGTTCTACGAAAGGCTTCGTCCAACCCCTTATGCATTTGTTCATAGCTATTGCCGGTTTGTTTTCGCCAGTCCAGATCGACGTCAGGATTAAATTTCCACGTGTTTGGTGTGTGTGGCTGGGGACAGTCTGTCGGTCCACAAACTAATCCCAGCGGATCCACCCATCCCGTAGGATTCGGCACGTACTGGTACGCATTGATCCCACCCGCCAGCTTCACCGGATCCGGTGTCAGGTACCGACCAATATCCGGATTGTAGTAGCGATGGCGGTTGTAGTGCAGCCCGCTTTCCGCGTCGCAGTACTGGCCTTGAAAACGCAATGGGTTGTCGATTTTGCCGACATCAAGGCGGGCTATTTCGCCATAGGCACGGTAGTGCGCGGACCAGACGATTTCGCCTTCGTTATCGGTCAGTTCCTGCGGCGTGCCGAGGTGGTCGAGTTGGTAGTGGTAGGGCTTTGTTTCTTTCGGCCCAAAACCTTCCAGTAAAACCAATGGGCGGAAGCTGTCGGGTTCGTATAGGTAGCTGCGATGGAGCTCCGCATGATGCTCGGCAATCAGCTTGTCGCCTTGCCAGAAGAACTCTGTGGTTGTGTCATCCACGGTTTTGTTGATGCGCCGCCCAAACGGGTCGTAGCGATAGTGGGTGGTTTGCCCGTTGGGTGTGGTGAGGCCAATCAAACGGTGTTGGCAGTCGTAGCGGTATTCGGTGACGAGTTGCTGGCCTTTGCCGCGTCGTTCGCGGATGAGGTTGCCGAAGGCGTCGTAGTCATAGTGATGATCGCCCTGGATCATCAGGCGATTGCCCGCGACGATGTCCGGCCCAGGGCGGTTCTGCATCAGCAGGTTGCCCGCCGGGTCGTGGCCGAAGCGTTCCTGTACGTCTTGCGAGTGGTTGGCGCGGGTCAGGCGGGCGAGGGGATCGTAGTGGTAGTCGTGCTGGCCCTTGCGGGTGTCGAGCAGGCGGGTGAGGTTGCCGCTTTTGTCGTAGTCGTATTGGCGTTGGTAAAGAATGTGTTCCTGCTGGGTGACGGCGTGGGCGTGCAGGCGGTGCTGGTCGTCGTAGTGGTAGTGGCTGAGCAACTGGCCTTGTTGGCGTTGGTGTTCGCGACCGTTTTTAAACAGGTGTGAGGTGAGCAGCGCACCGTTGAGTTCAACCGTGGAAAGGTGACCGCCTTTGTCATGGTTGAACACCAGACGGTTGTTGTCCGGCAGGCGCAGGTGTTTTAACTGACCACAGGCGTCATAGCCGTAGCGCAGGGTGCCCCAGCCTTGGTGCTCGGCGGTCAGGCGATTTTGGACATCGTATTCGTAGGCCAGCGCCCAATGACCGTCGTCGACACTGAGCAGGTTGCCCTGGCGATCGTAGGCGTATTCAACGACTTTGCCATCGGCAAGGGTTTTTCGTACGAGGCGCCCGGCGTGGTCGCGCTCATAACGCGTAACCAGCTGACTGCCATCGTCGCCGTGTTCGGTCTTTTCCAGCAGGTTGCCGTTGAGGTCGTAGGCATACGCCGTGCGCTGGCCGTCAAAGCCGATTTCTTGCTGGATCAGGCCGTTGGGGTGGTAATCAAGCTGATAGGTTTCGCCGGCTTCGTTTTCAATAGCGGTGAGCAACAGCCGCACGTTGTCGTAGCGGTACTTGACCTGGGTGCCGTCGGCATTGAGACGGCGGCTGATCAGGTGCAGGCCGTCGGCATATTCGTAACGGGTGACGTGGCCGAGTTCGTCGCGTTCGGCGGTGATTTTTCCGTAGGGGTTGTAGCTGTATTCCCGACACGCACCGCCCGGCAAGACCACGCGAACCAGCCGGCCCACGCTGTCCCACTGGTACTGGGTCAGCGCACCGTGCTCATCCTCACGCGCCACTTGCCGCCCAACGTCGTCATAGCGATAACGCTTGGTGGCGCCATTGGGCAGTTGCTCCTCCAGCAATTGCCCGCGCTCATTCCAGACCAGCCGATGACAGCTGTGATCGGGGTACCAGACGCCTGTCAGTTGCCCGGATGGGTTGTAGCTGTAGTCGGTGATATGGCCGGCGGGATCCGTCCGACGCGTCACATCGCCCTGGTCATTGCGCTCATATTTCCAGACCGCCTGACCCCGTCGCACCACGCGTACGAAGCCGTTGTCATGCTCGTAGGACGTCGGTTCGTCATCCCCCGGAAACACCGCCACCAAGCGTCCGGCATCGTCGTACTGATAGGCCGTCACCGCGCCCAGCGGGTCTTGCTCGACCGTCAGCCGGCCCTTGTCGTCGTAGGACTTGAAATGCTCGGCACCGTCCGGATCGATGCGCTGTACCAGCCGTGCGCGCTGGTCATGTACATAGATTTCCTGGCTGCCGTCAGCGTTAAACACCGTGACCTGGCCGTCGTCATCCCAGGCATAACGCGCGTCCATCTGCGAAAAGCTGGCCCAATGCCGGACACAGCGCGCCGCCTTGCCGGAACGTTCCCATTCCCAATAGAAACTCGCGCCACCGGCCAACTGCCGTTCAAGGATGACGTGCTGATCGTCGTAGCGATAAACCTCGCGCTCACCCACGGCATTGGTCGCACACACCAGTCGGCCTGCGTCGTCATAGGCGTAGGACACAACGTTGTGTTCGGTCATCCAGGTGAAGGCTTCATGACCTTTGGCGCGTTGAACCTGATAGTCCACCGCCACAATGCGCTCAAGCGCGTAGCGCAAGAACAGCGAGCGGCCGACGCCGTTATCCAAGCGTTCAATGCGCCCCGAACGATCCCGCACAATGCGCAGCCGGTTGTCGTATGCATCGCTGATGGCGGTGAGCACACCGTCGCAAAAGTGGTAGAAGCGCGACGCCTGGGCCAGCACTAACTCATCGGGCGAAGACCCCAAGTAGATCGCCGCCTCGGCCAGGCTGTTGGTGATTGCGGGCCGCGATTCAGTGGGCAGTGGAAACTCAGTGCAGCGATTCTCATGATCCGTCCACACCACCGAATCGCCATCAACGACAAGCCTGTGCGCCAGCGCATGACTCCAGCCAAACCCCAACCCACAGTCCACTTCCACGGCACTGGTGCGGTACAGCCGCGTCCAGTCAAACGGCAACACGCCATCCAGCGTGCCATCGGTCAGCGTCAGCAACTCCTCGCCGGTGACCATCGACACCGGGCAGCCATGGGAAGCGGTCTTGTCCGCCGGGGCTGAAGCCTCCCCGTTGAGGTTTTTCCCCGAGGCCGGCACATCGTCGACAGTCTCCTGCCTGACCAGCACGGTGCGTTGCGTCGCCTTGTCCCGCACTGCCGTCACGGGGTTGGAAACCAACTGATCGCCAGCTTTCACTGGCCCAACCGGCACCGTCTTGATCGGCGTCGGCACACTGCTCAGCAACAGCGGTTTCAGCGCTTCGGCATGGGGCTCCAGAGGTGGCCCCACCAACTGATTCGCCAGCGTTTTCAGCCAGCCACGCACCCGCCCGGATTTGATATGCCCCAATACCTGGGCTCCCAGCCGAAGTTGCACGCCCATGCCCCGGGTGGCCCAGATCAGAAACAGGTTGATCAGTACTTCACCCGTGATTTCACCCAGCAGCTCATACATGTCTGGCGGCGGCAGCATGCGTATCCAGGCGACCATGGCTGATAGGTAAATGAACAGCAGTGGCTCGTCGCTGAGCACGAGCAAGCCCTGTGCAACGGCCTCGCTGCTCAGTTTCAGTAGTTGATCAAGTTCAGTTTGGGAGAGGTACTGCAGCAGTTTCTGGCTGTTGGGCTTGATGTCCGCCAGCAGGTCACAGAGTTGCGTGATGTTGTCCCAAAGGTTGTAGAGGGCTTGGGCGATTCCGCTTGAGAGCGCCACACTTTGCATCACACTGCGTTCCAAAGGCGTGGCCTTTGAAAAGTCGCTCCACTGGGCGTTGAAGGTCTGCGTCCATTCAATGCGCAGTCGGGCTTCCAGCCCCGCGATCACTGATTGATAAGACGCATACAGCGCCTTGACGTGATCCTTGGACACGTTGGGATAGAAGGTGACTTGATAACGCTGATCACGCGTGCAGCCCTGGACTTCAAGGATGCCGCTGGGGCCGATGGTGTCGTGGATGGGCGGGCCCACCGGGCTGCCATCTGCTGCAATGGCTTGCAGCACCACGGGTGTATTGCCGATGGGCACGAACTGCGTGCTTTCGAACAGGTGCACCAGGGTCAGTGAACCCTGGGCTTTGCACAGGGCAACGGTGGCGCTGGGCGCCTTGGACGAACCCGGCGCGGTCAGTGCGACGTCGTCGCCGACCTTGAACACCTGCTCAAGATCCAGTGCCGAACCGCTCCAAAAACTTTCAGCCCAGTCGTCGAAGGTATTCAGGCACGTTCTGAAATCACGCAAGACGTGTTCAACGTCCGGCGTTTTGGCGTCCATGGGGGCCAGGACAAACCTGGCAATCACCGGGATCAAAAGGCAGCCCTATCGGGCAAGGTGGTTACGGAGAAGTACATCGGCGGTCCCTCGCACTGAATGATCAGGCGAAGGACTTTGGAGAGGTTTGTAAGGAAAAGAAGCCGGACCTATTCGTCAACAGAAGTAGGGCGTTTCAGTAGTTTTTGTCCTCCATACAAGTCGGCGAACCCCGGTTAGACTTACCTGTCGATATCCGCAGTGCCCGGCCCGTCGTCGTTCAAGGAAGCCCCATGTATTCAAGCCGTTTGATGCTCTGCCTCACCACCTCGTTGGTACTGGCCGGTTGTTCCGCCACGCGCAACCCGCAACAGCCGCAGCGCAGCGAGGCCGATGTGAAGGCCCAGATTGTGCGGCTGCTGCCGGCGTCGGTGCCGGACCGCGGCGGTTGGGCTCAGGATATCTACACCGCCTTCGACACCCAGAAGATCTACCCCAGCACCGAAAATATCTGCGCGGTGCTGGCGGTCACCGAGCAGGAGTCCACTTACCAGGTCGACCCTGCGGTGCCGAACATGGGCAAGATTGCTCAGGATGAGATCCTGCGGCGGGCCGGCAAGGTCCATGTGCCGGCGTTTGTGATACGCACCACGCTGCAGTTGCGCTCGCCCACCGGCAAGTCCTACGCCGAACGCCTGAGCGCCGCGCGCACGGAGAAGGATCTGAGCGGGATCTTCGACGACTTCATCAGCATGGTGCCGCTGGGAAATACGCTGTTCGGCGGCTTCAACCCGGTACACACCGCCGGCCCGATGCAGGTGAGCATCGACTTTGCGCAGCAACATGCGCGGGGTTATCCCTACACGGTGGATGGCACGATTCGCCGGGAAGTCTTCACCCGACGCGGCGGCATGTATTTCGGCATTACCCATTTGCTGGGTTACCCGGTGAACTACGACCAGCCGCTGTACCGTTTTGCCGACTTCAATGCCGGTTGGTATGCCAGCCGCAACGCCGCATTCCAGGCTGCCGTCAGCCGCGTCACCGGCACCGAGCTGGTGTTGGATGGCGACTTGATTCGTTACGGCTCATTACTGCCGGGCTCCACCGAGCTGGCGGTGCGTTCGCTGGGTTCGAAACTGGATATGCGTAACCCGAGTATCCGCAGCCAGCTCGAGCAGGGCGAGCAGCTGGATTTTGAAGACACCACGCTCTACAAACGCGTGTTCGCCCTGGCCGACAAGGCTGCCGGCAAGCCGATGCCGCGCGCGATCCTGCCGGGCATCGTACTGAAAAGCCCGAAGATCACGCGCAACCTGACCACGGCGTGGTTCGCCCAGCGAGTGGACGAGCGATATCAGCGCTGTATGAAGCGTTGATCAAGTGCGTCGTTTGACAAACCGACGCCACAACCCCACCCACAGCCATACCACCGGGAACGCCAGGATCACAAACGGCAATACATAGCTGGCGCGCTCCATGGCGTCCGCCGTGCCGTTCACCAGGTTGTCGCCCAGGTTGCTGAACATTCGGCTGAAGCGCGATTGCTGGTTCGCACCGTCGCTGGAGCGGAAGTTGAGGGTGACGCGGTTGGTATCGAGGCGACGCTGTTGGCCGGCCGCGAGCTGAGCCAGTTCCTGGAGTTCGTTCTCAATGGACGCCTGTTCCTTGCTTAGTGCAATCAGGTCGCTGACGGTGATGTCCTTGCGTTTGGCCAGATCATCCAGGCGCTGCTGCTGGGCTTGCAGACGCTGCTGGCGACGCTTTACGTCATTGACGGCGTCGGCCAGGTCCTCGGCGGTGGTGATGCGCTGGCCGAGTTTGCCGCCTTCGGCCGCCATCGCGACCATCGGTTCCACGCCGGTAGGCGCTATGCGCAAGATGATCTCGCCGCCGTCGCCATCTTCGGTGATGCCCAGGATGTTGCAGGCACCAAAGCGCGCGGTTTCACAGGCTTCGCGGGTGGCTTGCATGCGTGGTGCGAGCAGAGCGCCGGGCAGGGCCAGGGTCAGCTCGTGTTCGTAGGCCAACTGCGCACCGGCCCGGCCCTGTTCGCCGTTGATTACCGTGGCGCGGGGGTGGTCCTTGGGCGAACAGCCGGTCAAGACCAACCCGGCCAGTAACAGCATGAAAAACGGGCGAGATTTGCCGTCCAGATGGCGCATTGCAGTTCCTTGGGGTGTACTGGGGAATTGGACGGCGATTAAACCGGGTCTGGCGGATTAACGCAAAGCGTCAGAGGGGATGGTGTGGTTGATAGGGATGCGACCCTCCCACAGTTTTAGATTTGGCGTGAAGCCAGGAATAGTGAAAATTTCAAAACCAATGCAGCTCTATTATGGGAGGGGGCTTGCTCCCGATAGCGGTGGTTCAGATCAGAGGTCTGTGACTGAC
>NZ_JBNPJV010000040.1:0-22350 GCF_050312585.1 Pseudomonas sp. R19M | reverse complement strand
GCCGCCCCAAACTCAGGCGCTGCGGTCTTTCTGAATCACCGCGGCGTCCTTGGTTAGGGCGGCTTCGCCCCCCAGCGCGGGGCAAGCCCGCTCACTACAGGGTGTTGTTAGAACAGGCGGGCGAGCAGGGCGGTGACCGCCGTTTCGACGCGCAGGATACGTGCGCCGAGTTGCACCGGTTGCAAGCCGGCCTGGGTCAGCAAGTCCACTTCATAGGGAATCCAGCCGCCCTCGGGGCCGATGGCCAGTGTCACCGGCTCATCCAGCCCGCGCGGGCAGGCCGGGTAATCGCCGGGGTGGCCGATCAGGCCCAGGGTGCCTGCGGTCATGGCGGGCAAACGGTCTTCAACGAACGGCTTGAAGCGCTTTTCGATAATGATCTCGGGCAACACCGTATCCCGCGCCTGTTCCAGGCCCAGGATCAATTGCTCACGGATCGCTTCAGGTTCCAGGAACGGCGTCTGCCAGAAGCTTTTCTCTACGCGGTAGCTGTTGACCAGCACGACCTTCGGCACGCCCATGGCGGCCACGGTTTGCAGAACCCTGCGCAGCATTTTCGGGCGCGGCAGGGCCAGCAGCAGGGTCAGGGGCAGTTTGGCCGGCGGGGGCTGGTCGAAGCTGACTTGCAGCTCGGCCTCGCGGGTTTCCAGGCGCAACAGCTGGGCGTTGCCCATCAGGCCGCCAATGCGCCCCACGCGCAGGCTGTCGCCCACCGCAGCGCGGTGGACTTCCTGCATATGCACCAGGCGCCGATCACGCAGCACCACCCGGTCGGCCGCGATAAAGTCGGCCTCTTCCAGCAACAGCAGGTTCATGGCTGGGTGGCTGGCGGCTGGTCGTTGTCGACGGGCGGGTCATCCGGCTGGTCTTCGCGCTTGCTGATCAGGCTGCCGAACAGGATGCCGATCTCGAACAGCATCCACATGGGCACGGCCAGCAAGGTCTGGGAGAAGATGTCCGGCGGGGTGAGAATCATGCCGACCACGAAGCAGCCGATGATCACGTACGGGCGGATCTTCTTCAGGTATTTGACGTCGACCACGCCGATCCATACCAGCAGCACCACGGCCACCGGAATTTCGAAGGCCACGCCAAAGGCGAAGAACAGCGTCATCACGAAATCAAGGTAGCTGGTGATGTCGGTCATCATCTCCACGCCGGCCGGCGTGGCTGCGGCGAAGAATTTGAAGATCAGCGGGAACACCAGGAAATACGCGAACGCCATGCCGGTGTAGAACAACAGGATGCTCGACACCAGCAACGGAACGGCGATGCGCTTCTCATGCTTGTACAGGCCCGGCGCGATGAAGCCCCAGATCTGGTGCAGGATCACCGGGATCGCAAGGAACAACGACACCATCATGGTCAGCTTCAATGGCGTGAGGAACGGCGACGACACATCGGTGGCGATCATCGTTGCCCCAGCCGGCAGGTACTGGCGCAGAGGCGTGGAGACGAAGGTGTAGATTTGCTGGGTAAAGGCGAACAGCCCGGCAAAGATGATGAAGATGGCCGCTACACAACGCAGCAGGCGGGTGCGCAACTCGGTGAGGTGCGAGACCAGCGGCATGTGCTGGTCGTTTTCCGGTTTATCAGCGCTCATGGGGCTCGCGGCGGCAATGTAGGGTCATGGGGCGCGGGCGACGCAACGGGCGTCGGCGCAGGCTCGGTTGGCGCGGCGGGCGTGGCTTGTGCAACGGGTGCGGGCGCGATGCTGTTCGGGGCCGCAGGCTCCTCCGGCTTGGCCGGCTCTTGTACCGGCGACAGGATTTTCCGGGCTTCCTGCTCCAACGACAGAATGTGTTCGTTGTGCAGTTGGCGGCGGATCTCGTCGGCGCCGATTTCCCGTTCAACTTCCTGTTTGATGGCGTTGAAACTGCGTTTCAGGCGCCCGATCCACAGGCCGGCCGTGCGTGCGGCACCGGGCAGGCGTTCAGGCCCCAACACCAGTAACGCCACGAGGCCGACGAGTAGCAGTTCAGAGAAGCTGATACCAAACATTAGTCAGTGCTCACGAGTCTTTGCGGGTCGGCTCTTCGACTTTTTCAGCCTGCACGTCGAAGGTCCGACGCTCGGTGATCGGCTGGGTGGCCTGCGGATGTACCGGCTGGGCCGGCGGCACCGGAGTGGCGACCGGGTCGGCCGGTTTTTCGTCGTCGTTCATGGCCTTGCGAAAACCCTTGATCGACTCGCCCACATCGGTGCCCAGGTTCTTGAGTTTCTTGGTGCCGAACACCAGTACCACCACCACCAGAATTACGATCCAGTGTTTCCAGTCAAAAATGCCCATGCTGCAATTCCTCTGTGAAAGTTATTCAGGCGGACGGGCGCGAGGCCTTTTCGACGTGCCCGGACAAGCCGAAGCGACGGTCCAGTTCATCCAGTACGGCCTGCGGATGCTGCCCCAGTTGGGCGAGCATGACCAGGCTATGGAACCACAAGTCGGCGGTCTCATAGATTACATCGCTGTAATCACCGCTGATCTGCGCGTCCTTGGCGGCGATGATCGTTTCAACGGACTCCTCGCCGAGCTTCTCCAGGATCTTGTTCAATCCCTTGTGGTACAGGCTGGCGACATAGGAGCTGTCGGCATCCGCGCCCTTGCGGTCTTCAAGTACCTGGGCCACGCGGTTCAGGGTATCGCTCATGTTCAGTGTCCTGGGGAATAAATGGCGTGCGGGTCTTTGAGCACCGGCTCGACAATTTTCCATTCGCCGTCTTCGAACACGCGATAGAAGCAACTGTGACGACCGGTGTGGCAGGCGATGTTGCCGATCTGCTCGACCATCAGGATCACCACGTCGGCGTCACAGTCGAGGCGTATCTCGTGCAGGGTTTGCACATGGCCGGACTCTTCGCCCTTACGCCACAGTTTGCCACGCGAACGTGACCAGTAAATAGCGCGCTGCTCAGCGGCGGTGAGGCTCAGGGCCTCGCGGTTCATCCAGGCCATCATCAGCACGCGCCCGGTCTTGTAGTCCTGGGCGATGGCCGGTACCAGGCCGTCATTGTCCCACTTGATCTCGTCCAACCAGTCTTTCATGTTCGGCTCCGGCAATTTGCGACAGTGTATAACCGGATCGGCTATCGACGCACGATCAGATACACACCCACGGCGACCATGATGCCGGCTGGCCAGTGGCCCAACTCATTCAGTGGCCCGCCAATGGCCAGTATCACGCCACCCACCAGGTGCGCGGCGCCCAACAGGCGCAGGAACCAGTCGTCCTTGCGCTTCTGCCAGGGTGGCGCCGGGTCATGGGCGTGGGGCTGGGACATGCGCTCCAGCAGGTCACGGGTCATGTTGGCCAGGTGCGGCAGTTGTTCGAACTGGCTGTGCAGGTTGCCGATCAGGGTTTTCGGGCTGACGCGCTCACGCATCCAGCGTTCCAGGAACGGTTGGGCGGTGTTCCACAGGTCAAGGTCCGGGTACAGCTGGCGCCCCAGCCCTTCAATGTTCAACAGGGTTTTTTGCAGCAACACCAGCTGCGGCTGCACTTCCATGTTGAAGCGCCGCGCGGTCTGGAACAGGCGCATCAGCACCTGGCCGAAAGAGATATCTTTCAGCGGTTTTTCAAAGATCGGTTCGCAGACGGTACGGATCGCCGCTTCGAATTCGTTGAGCTTGGTTTCCGCCGGTACCCAGCCCGAATCGATGTGCAGTTGCGCCACGCGGCGGTAGTCACGCTTGAAGAAGGCAAACAGGTTGCGCGCCAGGTAGTCCTGGTCTTCCGGGGTCAGGCTGCCGACGATGCCGCAGTCGATCGCAATGTACTGCGGGTTCCACGGGTTCACGGTGCTGACGAAGATGTTGCCCGGGTGCATGTCGGCGTGAAAGAAGCTGTCACGGAAGACCTGGGTGAAGAAGATCTCCACACCGCGCTCAGCGAGCATCTTCATGTCGGTGCGCTGGTCCGCCAGGGTCGCGAGGTCGGTGACCTGCACACCGTAGATACGCTCCATCACCAGTACTTTGGGACGGCACCAGTCCCAATACACTTGCGGCACATACAGCAAGGGCGAGCCTTCGAAGTTGCGCTTGAGTTGACTGGCGTTGGCGGCTTCACGCAGCAGGTCGAGTTCGTCGTAGATGGTTTTTTCGTAATCTGCGACCACGTCGACCGGGTGCAGTAGGCGTGCATCGGCGGAGAACCGCTCGGCGGCGCGGGCGAGGATGAACAGCCATGCCAGGTCCTGGCCGATGATCGGCTTGAGGCCGGGGCGAATCACCTTCACCACCACTTCTTCACCGGTCTTGAGCTGTGCGGCGTGTACCTGCGCCACCGAGGCCGATGCCAGCGGCTCGATGTCGAAGCGCCTGAACACTTCGCTGATCTTTTTGCCGAGCTGTTCTTCGATCAGCTTGACCGATTGCTGCGAGTCGAACGGCGGCACGCGGTCCTGCAGCAGCATCAGTTCGTCGGCGATGTCTTCCGGCAGCAGGTCGCGGCGGGTGGAGAGGATCTGCCCGAACTTGATGAAGATCGGCCCCAGGTCCTGCAGCGCCAGGCGCAGGCGTGCACCACGGCTCAGTTCCAGCTGCTTGCGCGGCAGCCAGCGCCACGGCAGCACATAGCGTATTGCCAGAAGAAACCACGGCAGGGGCAGGGCAAACAGCAGGTCATCGAGGCGGTAGCGGGCTACGACGCGCTGGATACGAAACAGACGGCGGACGGCGAGCAGCTTCATGCGTTATCGCTTGGATCAAGGGAACGGCTCAGGCGCTCGAAGCGGGCCTCAAGGCGTTCCAGGTCGATTTTGGCCTTGTCGAGTTCACGAAAGCGCGCTTGCGCTTCCCGTTGCCCGACCAGGGTGCGCGATTCTTCGCTCAGGTATTCGGCAAGGTTCTGGTTGAGGCTGGCGAACCCTTGCTGGTACCAGCGCGAGCGGCTGCGCAGGTGCCCACTGATCAACTGGGTGGCGACGGGGCCGATCCAGCGCGACAGCTCGTATTCCCAGTCCAGTTCCAGGTCTTGCAGCACGGCGGCCAAGTCCATCAGCACCGCACTGTCGCCTTCCAGTTCCACTTCGGCACTGTGGAGGATGGCGGTCTTGTTGCGGCTCAAGGCCAGGTGCAACAGGCTCGACGCCGGCGCCCGCAGGGTGCAGTCGGCCTCGGCGGCCCAGTGGCTGGCGAGCAGCAAGCCTTCATCGCCGGGCAGGATAAACAACTGCAAGGCGGGGCTGCGGCAGTCGACGGCAATGATCTTGCCGTTGAGGTGCGCGAGCCGCGCCAGGGCGGTGCTGTCCAGGCGCAAGACACGGTTGATGCCGTGTTCCACGCTGGCGAGAAGACCGGCGAACAACATCAGGGCTTGATGCCGCGGTGCAGGGCGACGATACCCGAGGTCATGTTGTGGTAGGTCACGCGGTCGAAACCGGCCTCCACCATCATCGACTTCAGGGTTTCCTGGTCGGGGTGCATGCGGATCGATTCGGCCAGGTAACGATAACTCTCGGCGTCATTGGTGATCAGCTTGCCCATCAACGGCATGAAGGCGAAGGAGTAGGTGTCGTAGACCTTGGACATCAGCGCGTTGGTCGGCTTGGAGAACTCCAGCACCAACAGGCGACCACCCGGCTTGAGCACGCGCAGCATGGAGCGGATCGCGTCCTCCTTGTGGGTGACGTTGCGCAGGCCGAAGGCGATGGTCACGCAGTCGAAATGGTTATCCGGGAACGGCAGTTTTTCGGCGTCGGCCTGGACGAATTCGATATTGCCCGCCACGCCTTTATCCAGCAGGCGATCGCGACCGACCTTGAGCATCGAACCGTTGATGTCCGCCAGTACCACCTGGCCGGTGGGGCCGACGAGCTTGGAGAACTTGGCCGCCAGGTCGCCCGTGCCGCCGGCGATGTCCAGCACACGGTTGCCGGCGCGTACGCCCGACAGTTCGATGGTGAAGCGTTTCCACAGGCGGTGCATGCCGCCCGACAGCACGTCGTTCATCAGGTCGTACTTGGCGGCCACGGAGTGGAACACCTCAGCGACTTTTTCCGCTTTCTGGCTTTCCGGGACGTTCTTGAAACCGAAGTGAGTGGTGGGTTCGGCATCGCTGCCTTTGCGCTGATCAGTCATATCGCTGTCACCAAAAGAGAATGCGGGACATGATAATCCCCATGACCTGCTTTGTCTTGGCAAGGCTGAAGGTAAGATAGGCGGTCACCGAGACCTTTTGCCGCATGGCAGGTGTTCCACTCGCTATAAAGAGGAGTCATTGCAATGGCCCGTATTACCGTTGAACGTGCACACACCTTGGGTAAAGAGGGCGCGCGGGCGAAGGCCGAGAAGTTGGCGCACAAGCTCAAGGAGCAATATGGCCTGGAACCTTCATGGTCCGGCGATACCTTGAACCTCAAGCGCTCGGGGGTTAAAGGCACTGTATTAGTGGCTGATGAATCGCTGCGCATTGATGTGGAACTGGGCCTGTTGATGTCCGCCATGAGTGGCACTATCAAGTCCGAAATCGAGAAGGCGCTGGATAAGGCGCTGGCTTGATTCACCGCGCTTAGGGTGCCGATTCTAATTTTTCTCCCTACTTTGTGCCCAGGCCCTCAACTCCTGTGGGCTGTTCCTCCACCCTATTTTGCGTGAGGTGCACCATGGCCAAAGTTATTTTGAAGAAAAAAAACGACGTACAGTCCACTGCCCTGAGTGACGTTAAAAGCTATGCCCGCAAGATCTGGCTGGCGGGTCTTGGTGCGTATGCCAAGGTCGGCAGCGAGGGCAGCGAGTACTTCAAAGAGCTGGTTAAGACCGGTCAACATGTTGAAAGTAAAGGCAAAAAAGTTGTGGTTGAACAACTTGATGCTGCCAACAGTCAGATTGATCAAGTAAAGAGTAATGTCTCCAGCGTCAAAGGCCTGGTCGAAGTTCAACTGGATAAAGTTGAAAAAGCCTTTGACACGCGTGTTGCAAGTGCCTTGAATCGGATTGGCATTGCGTCTAAACATGACGTTGAGACACTCTCTGCTAAGCTCGAAGAGCTGACGGCATTGCTCGAACGTGTCGCGCGTAAACATTAAGGAGACAACGGGATGGCTGTTCAAAAGAAAACTCAGAAAGAAGGCAGCTCGTGGATCGGGGAGGTTGAAAAATATTCCCGTAAGATCTGGCTTGCTGGTTTAGGCGTGTACTCGAAGGTTAGCAGTGACGGCGGTAAATACTTCGAGACCCTGGTTAAAGACGGCGAGAAGGCCGAGAAGTTGACCAAGACCACCGTGGGTAAGAAAGTCGAGGCGGCCAAGGCCACTGCCGGCTCCGCCAAATCCAGTATTTCTGATACTTGGGGCAAGTTGGAAGAAACGTTCGACAAGCGTCTGAACAGTGCCATTTCTCGGCTGGGTGTCCCCAGCAAAGCAGAACTGAAGACGCTGCACAGCAAGGTCGATACCCTGACCAAGCAAATCGAAAAACTCACCGGCGCGAAAGTGGCTCCGGCGAAAACCGCAGCCGCCAAACCGGCTGCCAAGCCTGTCGCTAAAACTGCAGCGGCCAAGCCTGCGGCGAAAACGGCCGCCAAGCCTCTGGCAAAAGCCGCCGCCAAACCTGCCGCCAAGGCCCCGGTAAAAGCAGCGGCTAAACCCGCCGCCAAAACCGCCGCGGCAAAACCAGCCACCAAGCCTGCCGCCAAGCCCGTGGCCGCTAAAGCCGCTGCCAAGCCTGCCGCTAAACCCGCCGCCAAGGCCGCCGCAAAACCGGCCGCCAAGCCCGCGACTAAAACCGCTGCAGCCAAACCTGCCGCCAAACCGGCAGCCGTCAAACCCGCTGCCAAGCCGGCGGCCAAACCCGCCGCCGCTAAAAAGCCGGCCGTAGCGAAGAAACCAGCAGCGCCCAAGCCGGCAGTCGCGGCCAAGCCTGCCACGGCACCTGCGTCAACCGCCTCCACCGCCAACTCGGTTTCCGCGCCGGCGTCTGCTGCTACAACTACGACTGCAACGCCGGCCACGCCGACGCCATCCAGTCAGTCCTGATTTTACCGGGACCTGAAAATGCCCGGCCTGAAAAGGTCGGGCATTTTTTATGCGCGCTCAAACTTCATCAGTCGTAAGCGATGGAAACGATCGCGGTACTGACCAGGGTTCCTGGAGTGATCGCGGCCCCGGTTTTGTGATACTCCGCGTTCATGGGCAACACCGCTCTCGCGCCGCTTGTCGGGATCTGGCGGGTGCGTTGGGCCGCAGACCCATTGGCGGGAATGTACGCGACGTTGCGGTGGGACAGCGCGAGCGCCGTTCCTCTTGAGGTTCCCATATTGGCGAACAGCGCGCCGTTCCCGGTTGACGGCGTACCCGAGAACAGGAAGCTCACATTCCTGATCCCAGGTTCGCAGTGGGCGGTCAGTTCGAAGGGATGCACTCCGGTGGAGTTGGCGTGGTTGAAGTCGGAAACCCTGACGGTGGGCAAGATTATCGTGCGATTCACATCGCCAACGGCCAGGTCGCAGGTAGACGCGGGATTGACGAAGCGTATGGAGGTATTGAGGATCATCCGGTAATGGCCTCTGCCTCCATCCCAGTTGTTATGCTGGATTTCACCGCTAGGCAAAGTGCCGGTTGTCACCGGCCCCAGCTTGTAAAACTGCGCAACCAGCCGGGTAGCCCCCCATAGAATCCTTCCAGGAGCCGAGACAAGGCTTTCGGTCATGAGCTTGGCGGAATAGGGCGCGCCGGAGGTCAGCGTGACCATGACGCGCATGCCGATGCCAGGAACATTCGTGTGATAAATGAGCCCTCCCGGCGCCGAGATTGCGGACGTGAACCGCCCTGTGAGAAACGTCGGGGTCGGGGAGTGGCAATTCATATAAAACGTCGGGTAGGGCCCTGCAAATGTCTGGCTGGTGATCAGTTGGCCGATGCCAAGGCTTTCCGGCACGGTAATGGTGCTGGGAAAGGTCACACTGTGTTGCGTGTTGGGGTAGCGATCGCAGGCCGCCTGGGCGGCGACTGGCAAACCGAGGCCCAGCAGTACGCAAAGAGATTTGAAACCGTGCTTCATCTTCTGTTCTCGTGACGAAATAGGCGTCGGCACTGGTGGTCCACAGTTCACGCAGTGCCGTGATCAAGGTTGGAGGGATGCCAGACCTTCGTCAGTTGTAAGTGATGGACACCGTCACGGCGCTGACCAGGGTGCCTTGGGTAATCGGCACACCGGTTTTGTGATAGGCGACCTGAAGTGGCAGCACTGCCTTGTTGCCGCTGGTCGGTATCGTTCGGCTGCGTTGGGCGGGAGTGCCGTTGGCGGGGATTGTGGTGTGGGGGGCGGCGCGGTGTGCAAGCCACAAAGCGGTCCCGGCTGAAGTGCCGGTGTTGGCAAACAACAGCCCGTTGCCGGCGGAAACGGTGCCGGCAAACAGGAAAACTACGTTGCGAATGTCCGATTCGCAGTCGGCGGAAATTTCAAAGTTGTGCGCTCCTGTGAAATTGACCGAATCAAAGTCAGATATTTTGACCGTTGGCAGGGTAATGGTGCGGTTCACATCGCCAGCGGCGAGGTTGCAGGTACCGGCGTTGACCTGGCCCCGGAAGTTGAGGGTGCCCGTGGTCGCGGCGTGTGCGGCATTGGCAGCCAGGCTTGCGGTGATTGCCAGTGCTATGGGCAGGGTTCGAAAGCTCATCAGGTAGTCCTTGTTATTTCAGTTGTAGGTGATGTTGACGGTGGCAGTACTGGCGAGCGTGCCCGAACTGACCGTGCCGTTTTTGTGGTAAGCCGCACCGAGCGGCAGGATTGCGCGATTGCCGGTAACCACCAGCGTGCGCGTGCCATGGTTGCTAAGGGTCTGTGAGACGCCGTTGATGCGTGAGTACAGCCACAGCGCTATACCCGCGGCGGTGCCGGTGTTGGCGAACAGCAAGTCCTTCCCGGGGGCGGGAGTGCCGGTGATACTGAACGTGACGTTGCCTGCATCGGTGCAGTTGGCTGTCAGGTCGAAGTTCTGTGCGCCGGCGTAGACCTCGTCTTTCAAGGCACTGACTTGGATGGACGGGAGCGTGATGGTGCGGTTGACGTCGCCGGCTGCCAGGTCGCAAGTGGCCGCAGGCCTGACGAAGCGGACCGGGCTGGCGAGTTGCAGTTGAAACCGCTCTGGACTGATGACCCAGTGTTTTTCCCAGAACCTTCCGCTGGGGATCGTCCCGGTGGTCACCGCGCCGATTTTGTAGAAGGTGGCCACCGCTGAGGTGAAGCTGGGGATCTTCCCGTACACCTGTTGGTAGCCTTGGTCATAAAGTGCAAAGGCTGCCGGGCCTCCGCCGCCGGCCCAGGTCATCGTGATACGCAGGCCTACCCCTGCAACTTCGGTGTGGTAAGCGTCAGTCCCCGGGTGTTGCAGCCGGGTATATCGACCCCAGACCCCGCTATGGGTGGCAACGCTGCACTCGGCAAAGTAGTCGGGCGCCGTACCGTTGAAAGCCACGCGAGTGATGACGCTGCCAACCGGCAGGCTGTCCGGCACGGTGATGGTCGCCGGCAGGTTCAAGGTAAACGTATCGTTCTGGAATCGGTCACACCTCGCCTGGGCGGCGACCGGTATGCCAAGGGCCAGCAGTGTCGAAACCAGCAGGGTAGGGTGTTTCATCGTCAGTCCCGTCCTCGGAAATAGAGCGTTTGGGCGCGACATGCGCGCCCGCCGGATCAACCGCTTGTATTGGCTGTGCAAGTGCCAGCATCCAAATGGCGCAACCGCTGGGTGGCGCTCCCTCCCGATGCCTTGTCCAGGCCGTATTGCAGCCGGCAAGACGCGTCGTCACGGCTACCCCACTTGATGGTCAAAAGCCCCTGGTCACGCGCTACGCGTACAAACGCCTTGCCGCCCTGGCCGACGATCCCCACGCTGGCACCGTCTTCATCGAACACATCCGAGCCGAACGGCAGCAGGCTGCCATCCTCTCGCAACGCTGTGATCAGCACGGCTTGGCCGCTGACTGTGTCGAACTGCAGCTTCACCACCGAGCCTGCGCGGGGTGCTACGTTTTGCGCGGCGGTCTTGAGTTCCACGTCGACCGACAGGTCCTTGGGGTCCAGCTCGACCACGTTCTGGCGATAGGGTGTGAGGTGGGGCACCACGGCAAAACCCTGCTTGCCGACCTGGGCGCCATGATTGCCATTGATCCGTGCTCCCTGGGCGTCCGGCGCCTGGACGATGCCGATGGTGTCGCCCAGCTCCGGAGCGAAGGTCACGCCGTCTGCGTGGGCGACGACGCCACCGGTCATGCCCAGTGACATGGCGCGGTAGGTGTTGCTCTGGCCATAGCCTGCGGACAGCACGCCGTGGCTGGCCTGGTACTTCACGTCGGCGGTCAGGGAGTTACCGCTGCCTTGGGTGCGGCTGCCTCCCACGCCGTAGGTGAATTCGCTGCGCTCGCCCAGTGTGCCGCCAAGGTTCACGCGTTCGCCGCTGCTTTGATTGCCGCGAAAGGCCGTCGTGGTCAAGGTCGGTGAGCGAGGGTCGCTGCCCAGTGGCAGGCTCACGGTCAGTTCCAGTTGCTTGTCGACCCTGTCACTCAGCAAATCCTTGGTGCGCTGGGCACTGACGGTGTAGTGCAGGCCCTTCCAGCTATTGGTGTAACCGGCGGTAAAGGTCAGGTTGCCGCTGGCGCGGTTCCAGTAGTTTTGCGAGGAACCGGTGAGGTACACCGAGCCGTTGCCCAGGCTCTGGTTAAGGCTGATGTCCATCCTGTCGCGCAGGCGCGACAGGTTGTCCAGGCTGCGCCCGTCGATGGCGAGGTCACGCACCCGTGCCGCGTCGGCGATGCTCAGGAAGCCTTCGGTGGAGTAACGGTAGGCGCCGAGGGCAAAGTGCGTCCCGGTGTCGGTGAAATTCTTGCTGTAGCGTAACTGCAAGCTTTGTCCGCCACGCGGTTCATGGCCCGGCAGGGCGGCTCTCGACGTGGTCAGGTCAAGCGACAGTGCGCCAACCGGCGTGTTGAACGCTGCGCCCAACAACTGCGACAGATAGTCCTCGCTGACGACCGCGCCCATGTAGGCGGTGAGCAGGTTATTGAGCCCGTTCTGGTAGGTGGCCTGGGCCAGGGTCGGTGGATGGCGCAGGCCGATTTCATCCAGCACGCCGACACTCAGCGAGTAGCGAGTGTGGCCCGCGCGCAGCAGGTTGGCATTGGCGGCAAAGGGCACGATGAATTCGCGCTGACGGCCGTCGGCTTCGGTCACCGTGACGGTCAGGTCGCCGCCATAACCGGTGGGGAACAGGTCGTTGAGGACGAATGGGCCGGGAGCGACAGACACCTCATCGAGCAGCACGCCGCGCTGGCGCACCGTGACCCGGGCGTTGGTCTGGGCGATGCCGCGTACCACCGGTGCAAAACCGGTCATGGAGTCCGGCAGCATGCGGTCATCGCTGAACAGGCTGGCACCGCGCAGGCGTACGCTGTCGAACAGCTCGCCTGGGGTGTAGATCTCGCCCAGCATCAGCTGTGAACGCAGTGGGTTGAGTTCGCGTTGCACATAGGTGCTGCTGCTTTGATAGCCCGAGGCGGTGTCGGTCTGGCTGAAGCTGCCGTTGTGACGCCAGTGCCAGTCACCCAGGTTGAGCCCGGTGTTCAGGCCCAGGTAATGGGAGTTGAGTGAGCGACCGTTGGTGCGGGTGGCAAAGGTGTTGGCGTTGTAGCGCGCAAAGGCCGCATCGACCCCACTGTCCCAATGCTTGGGGTCAACATAGCCACGCGCCTTACGCGCCAGGTAGATCTGTGGCACCTGCAGCGTCAGGCGGTTTTCGCCCGAATCGAATTGGCTGGTGCTGCCCGGCAGGTAGGCGGAAATGTCGGCACAGCGAGCAAATGTCGGGGTGGGCGCCTGACCGGCCTCGGCCGGTTGCTTCTGCGGCGCGTCCAGGTCGATGCCAAACCTGAGCAGCGCGTCTCGCTCCAGGCACATATGCGCAGAGTCCTGGCCCTTGACCGCGATGAAGGCCAGGGTTTAACGGCCTATCCACTGGCCGTTGAGGTAGACGTCGCTGCGGTAGCTGCCGGGGAGTACAACGTTGCCCTGGCTGAATTTTGAAATATCAACTTGCTGGCCGCCCGCGCCATCCGGAAAGAAGGCCGGGTTGAACTCGACATTCTCGACCGCATGGGCGTTGAGGGCTTGGGCACCGCTCAGCAGTAACAGGCAACGCGCCGTGTGCGTCAACCAATGACGTGTCAGGGACCTGGGTCTTGCGCTGACAGGCGTGTTCAAACTCATCTTTACCATTTCCAAAAAAAGGTGCTGTCCGAATTCGGGCAAAGGGAAGCCCTGCCCTGAAAAATGGGCATCAAACGGGTGTGTTCAGTGAGGTGAGGAGCGGGTCGGGCGGCTACGGTGCTCGGCAGGCTTCGTCGCTCACATCAGGAGCTTGGCGCGATGAGAGGTCTTTACCCCAAAGTCGTCGAGCGTCTGGAATTCCACGGTTGTTGCGCGGCCCGGTGCTGACTTGAGACTGGGCACTTCAAAGCGGTTGCGAGCGCCAGGCGCCACCATGTTCTCGGCACCGGATGTCGAGGCCTTGCGTGCATGACGCAGGTTTGACTCCAGCACTTCAATCTCCTCGAACGTCACGTGATAAGGGGTGGGGTTGTAGACTTCCAGAACCTGGCCCTGCTCGGTGGATTCGCGCCGCCATTGCAGTTTGCCCGGCGCAGCGTCGACGCCATAAGGCAGGTTCGGCGGGCGGAAAAACAGCTTGATCCGCGACCGGAAGGCGAGCTGCAGCTGGTTGCCCTGCTGGGCGTCCCGCGTTTGTGCGGGTACTTCCAGCAGGTTGAACCAGAACAGGCTTTCCTGTTTCGCCGGCAAGCTTTCGCCGGTATAGGCCAGGCGCAGAACCTGTTGCTTTCCGGGTTCCATGCGGAAGATCGGCGGCGTGGCGATAAAGGGGATGCCGGCAAGGTCCGGCGTGGAGTGTTCGTCGCCGTTGTCCAGCCAGGCCTGAATCAACACCGGTGCCTGGTTTTTGCTTTCAAGCCTGACCGTCACCTCTTTGTCGTTCTGTGGGTAGATGATCCGCGTGTTGTTGATGACAACGCTGGCGTGCGCGAGGGCGGTGCCCAGCAGTGCGAACGCCAATACCATGAGCTGCAAGAGCCGCTTTGAAATAGAGGTTAGGTTCATGGGGTGAGTCATCGGGTAGTTGAAGGGGCAAGGTTTGCCGAGTGACGTACTCGGGCACCGAAGTCGCTGACGGTGGTGAACTCGACCTTGGCGGCGCCTCGGGGACGCTCATGCAGTTGCGGCAGCGCAAACAGTTTCACGTCTCCGGCCGGCAGCAGCAGGCCATCGTTGGCTGCCTGGTTCGGCGCTTTGCTGAAGCGTTTACCCTCGCTGAGCAAGTCAACGGTGGTCAGGGAAATATGGTACGGCGTCGGGTTGGTCGCTTGCAGCGCATAGCCCTGGTCCCGGGCTACCAGCTTCCACTGCAGTTTTGCCGGGGCAATGCCCACCGGATAGGGTAATGATTGGGGGCGCAGGAACACGCGCAGGCGAGTACGGAAGGCCAGTTCGATCTGGTTGTTTTGCTCGGCACCGGCGCTCACCGGGGGCACTTCCAGCACGTTCAGCCAGTACAGGCTTTCGCGGTCGGTGGGCGGTGTGTCGCCGGAGTAGCGCAGGCGCAGTGCCTGCTGTTGATGAGGCTCAATGCGGAAGATCGGCGGTGACAAGGTAAACGGTGTTTGTGCCGTCGCCGGTGTCGAGCGCAGATCGCCCGTGTCCAGCCAGGTTTGCACCAGCGCCGGGCGATCGCCTTTGTTCTCCAGGCGCACGACGACCTCCTGCTGTTCGGCGGGGAAGATCACGCGAGTGCCATAAATAATCACCCCTGCATGGGCGGGAGTCGCTTGGAGCGATAACCATCCAACAGCACAGGTGGCCAGCGCGAGGCGAGCCATTGTTTTCATAGTGTCCAACGTCTCTTCGAATCCAGGGAGGGACCTGCAGGGGCGCTGCAAGTCCGTTACCTACTTGGCCTGCCGGCTCCTTAATCGGCGTAAACGACCATAAAGCCGACGCGCGTCTTGACCGTACCTTCGGTGGCCGGGGCGGTGGCGTACATTTGCGCGGCCAGCGGGATGACGGCCTGGTTATCCGCGATGACGACGCCCTCCGATTTTTCGGTGTAAACGTTAATAGGCGTGCCATTACGGTTGGTCACTTCAACCTGTACGTTCTTGGCGTTGGCGGTGTCGTCAGGGTTGTCGTAGCCATCGATGTTCAAGCGCCCGGTCGCCACGTCAATGGCCGGGCTGGTGGGGTCGAACGCAACCATGGCGGTGCGGCCGTTGGTGCAACTGCCTTCGCCGGGGGCGCCAATACGGATGGTGAAGCCGGTCAGGTTGGCACGATCACCTGGTCGCGCCAGGCGCGCAGCGGAAACACCCCCCAGGTTCACGTCCTTGACCACGGCACCGGTACCCGGCGCCGCGCCTTCGATGGTGCACGTCGTGTCGTTCACCAGTCCGGTGAAATTGATGGTGCCGTCATTGGCGGCGTAGGCGGTTTGCGATACGGCGGCAGCCAATGCAAGGGCAGTTGCAGCGGAAGAGAGAGCGTTGAATTTCATAGTATTTCCAAGCATGAATTATCTGGGATTGGCCTCGCACACTTGGGCTTTGTTTAAAAACGCTCCAAGTTGGCGAGGCCTACAAATAATCGGCCGGAACCGTCGATGCTGCCTATAGAGAAGTAACGATATTGGCCTCGTGATTGTTCGAAATTTTGTATTTAGAATCCAAATAGTTGTATTGACGGCTACTTGTAAGATTGCGCTGTAAGTTGGGAATGTAAGAGAAATCCTTATTATTGTTATTGATTGAACCTGCGGTGCGGCTGGGATATACCGTGATCATAATGACCGGCGAGTTTTTGTAATGAGCAGTACTCACAAGATCGGGTTTTTCGATGCCTACATCAACTTCCAGTACGTACACCATCATGTTGCTTGATGATCATGAGATGGTTAGGCAGGGGATCGAGCTGGGCCTGAGCAAGGAAGTCGACCTTGAGGTCATCGGTTCCTTCGGCACAGGCAAGGAATTATTGGAGGCGCTTGCCCGGCGGCCTGCTGATGTGGTGGTGATGGATTTTATCCTGGGGCCTTCAGACATCGATGGCCTCAGCCTGATCCAGACCCTTAGCCGACGTTTCAAGCAGTGCAAACCCATCGTCTTGTCATCCCACTACACACCGGCGACGGTGTTAATGACGTTGAAGGCCGGAAGTTGGGGAGTATTGGGCAAAACCCAGAAGTTGACGGAGTTGGTTGCAGCGATTCGAACAGTCGCTCAAGGGCGAATTTACCTGCAGCCCTGTATGTTGCCGGAACAGCAAGGCGCCCAACTTATCTTTGAGGGGGGCGATATACCATCAACGCTGGGCGGGGGCGGTTCGCTCCCGACTAATGCCAGCCTCACACCCAAAGAACAGGAGGTGCTGCGTTGCTTTCTCGATGGCATGTCGGTGAGTTCAATTGCGGCAAAGTTTTCGCGCAGCGCCAGTACTATCAGTACGCAAAAACAATCGGCCTATCGGAAATTGGGCATCAAGACCGATAGCGAACTTTTCAAGTTCACTCAACAGTTTGGCAAGCCAGGATAGGCCGTGGCTGCCCAGCCTTAACCCGGGTTGTCCAGATAGCGCAGAGCGAACTGTTCCGTCGCCTGGCGGGCCGGTGCCAACAAGTGTGGCGCCACCAGCATCATGATCTGGTAGACCACCACCTGCACTTCACCTTCGCGATCGAGAACTCGCTGGTAATCCAGGGAAAACAACAGGGTCAGGGTGATTTGTTCCACCAACTGGCCCAGCGCCTGGGTACTGCTGACCAACTGTCCCGCCGCTTTCAACCGTGCCAGCAGTGAAGCCAGGGTGCGCTTGAGTGCCGTAAGCAGGCTGCGAATGCCCTTGGCCAGTTTCGGCAGGCGCCCGGCGAGGTTCGACAGGTCCTGGAACAGAAAGCGGTAGTGCGCCATACGCTCGACGATCAGGTGCAGGAACAACCAGTAATCTTCGGCCTCCAGTTGCGCATTCGCGGGTGGATCGAGCAGCGGCGCCAGCTCACACTGAAAGCGTTCGAACAGCCCGAGCACCAGCGGCTCCTTGCCGTGGAAATGGTAGTAGAGGTTGCCGGGGCTGATCCCCATCTCATTGGCTACCTCCATGGTCGACACGTTGGGCTCGCCCTTGCGGTTGAACAATTGCAGGGCACATTCAAGGATACGGTCGCGGGTCTTCATCCAGTCTTCTTAATGAGTTCGTAGAGCTCAGCGCACCCGCACATAAGTGCCCGGCGCCGCTTCCATCGGTGGGTAGTTCTGGTTGCCCAGGGCCGTGAGGGTTTCGCGTTGCACGCCCGAACGCTGCGTAATCCACTCCAGCCATTGCGGCCACCAACTGCCTTCGACGTGGTTGGCGTCGTAATACCAGGCCCGCGGGTCGCTGCTCAGCTTGGCGTTCTCGACGTAGTTGGCCTTGGGGTTGCCCGGCGGGTTGAGGATGCTCTGGATATGCCCGCTGTTGGACAGCACGAAGCGTCGCTCGCCGCCCAGCAATTGAGTCGAGCGATACACCGCGTCCCAGGGGGTGATGTGGTCGTTGATCCCGGCCACGCTGAAGCTGTCCACCGTGACCTTCTGTAAATCGATCGGCGTGCCACATACTTCCAGGCCGCCGGGGTGGCTCAACGGGTTGTGCTTGAAGAAGTCCAGCAGGTCGCCGTGCAGCGCGGCAGGCAGGCGCGTGTTGTCGTTGTTCCAGTACAGGATGTCGAAGGCCGGTGGCTCCTTGCCCAGCAGGTAGTTGTTGATCCAGTAGTTCCAGATCAGATCGTTGGGGCGCATCCAGGCGAACACCTTGGCCATGTCACGACCGTCCAGCACGCCCTGTTGATAGGAGTGGCGTTTGGCGGCCTCCAGGGTTTGCTCATCGACAAACAGGGTAGCGGGGCTGTCGATCTGGCTGTCGAGCAGGCTGACCAGGTAAGTGGCGCTGGAGATGCGCCGTAGCTGGCGCTTGGCCTGCAAGTGGCCTTGCAGGGCGGCGATAGTCAGGCCACCGGCGCAGGCACCCATCAGGTTGACCTCTCGGGCCCCGGTGATTGCCCGGCACACATTGAGCGCTTCCTCCAGGGCCGCCACGTAGGTGGACAGGCCCCATTCGCGATGGCGCACATCCGGGTTGCGCCAACTGATCATGAACGTCTGCAAACCGTTCTTCAGGGCGTACTGCACAAAGCTGTTGCCGGGGCTCAAGTCGAAGATGTAGTACTTGTTGATTTGCGGCGGCACGATCAACAGCGGCTTGGCGTACTGTTTTTCGCTCAAGGGCTTGTACTGGATCAGCTCCAGCAGCTCGTTGCGAAACACCACCGAGCCCGACGTAGTGGCCACCGTCTTGCCCACTTCGAAGGCGTGCTTGCTCACCTGGCGCGGCAGGCCATTGTTGTGCAGCAGGTCTTCGAACAGGTTGCTCACACCGCGCACCACACTGTTGCCTCCGGAGTTCAGCAGTTCCTTGACGGCCAGTGGGTTGAGCAGGGTGTTGGAGGGTGAAACGGCGTCATTGATCAAGGAAAAGGCAAAGTGCGCGCGGGCGCGGTCATCGGCACTCAGGTGGCTGTCATCGATCCAGTGGCGTGTCTGCTGTTGCCAGCTCAGGTAGGCTTGCAGGCTGCGCCGGTAGAGCGGGTTGAGCTTCCAGGTGGGGTCGATGAAGCGGCTGTCGTTGGGGTTGGGCTCGTGCACGGTTTCGCCCAGCAGCACGCGCCCCAACTGGCCACCCAATGCCAGGGCATGACGGGCGGTATGCAGCGGGTTGCGCAAGCTGTGGGCCGCCACGCTGCGCAAGGTCGACAGCAGGTCTCGTCCCCTGAGACCGGTGATCGCATTTTGCGCGTTAATGAACGCAGCGGGGGTGGGCGCCGGGTTCGACACGGGTCTTTCTCGCATGAGCCAACACTCCTTGGTCAAGTCATCAAGCAGGCACGCCAATTCAGAACCATAGTCGGTTCCTGGGAAGTTGCGCGGCGGTGTGGTCCTTACACCGCGGGGCGCGGGTGAATCACAGCCCGCAGGCGCTCCTCCTCGAGAAACTTCATGATGATGGGCGCCACGGCTTCGGCCCGAGTGATCAGGAACAGATGGCCGTCATCGATGATGTGCAACTGTGCGTTGGGGATGCGCCAGGCCAGCAGGCGCATATTGACCAGCGGGATCAGCGGGTCGTCGTCCCCCGCCAGTACCAGGGTCGGTTGGCGGATCTTGTGCAGCCAATGGATACTGGTCCAACCCAGGCCGGCGAACAGCTGCCAGTAGTAACCCAGTTTGCCGGCCGAGCGCACTTTGCTGGCATGTTCGGCGGCGAGTTTGGCGTCGCGACGGAATGAGCCGCCATAAATCATTGGCGCGATGCGTACTACGTGGGATGGCTGGATGTAACGGCGCGGGCTGGCCATCAGCCACAACACTTTTGGCTTACCCGGCACCATGACCGCACCCGCCGCCGTGGCCGCCAGGATCAGTTTCTTGCAGCGCTCCGGATAGTCGTAGGCAAATTGCTGCGCCAGCGCCCCACCCCAGGACACACCCACCACATTGACCTGGCCATAGTCGAGGTAATCGAGCATTCGTGCGGTGAGCTTGGCCAGGCCGGGAAAGCGATAGGGCACGCTGGGCGTTGAAGACCCTCCCACTCCAGGCACGTCGAAGGCGATCACTTCCAGGTCCGGGTCCAGCGCCTGGGCGAACGGAAACACCAGCTCGAGGTTGGCGCCGATGCCATTGAAGATCAGCAGCGGCGTCAAGTGAGGCTTGCCCGGGCGTACCGCCGTGCGGATGGTCTGGCCGTCCAGGTCGATGGTACGGAAGATGAACGGTTGCGGCATGCTCAAGCCCTGTGAAGTGGTGTCTCTGGAGTGCAGCCAATGTGGGGGGCAAGCGCCCTCCCACATTTGATCTCATTTCAATCTAGCGTTCATGTACGTAGGTGCCCGGCGCCGCTTCCGCCGCGGCGTAGGTTTTATTTCCGAGCGCTGTAGGGGCCTTCTTCAGTTTGCCTGCCCGGTCTGCCAGCCAACCCTGCCAGTGCAGCCACCAGGAGTCGGTGTGCTTGGTCGCATTCTCCTGCCAGTCCAGAGCCTTGCCGGTCAGGCTGTCGCTGGTCTGGTAGCGCGCCTTGGGGTTGCCCGGCGGGTTGAGGATGCTCTGGATATGCCCGCTGCTGGACAGCACAAATTCGACCTTGCCACCAAACAGCTGCGCCGACTTGTAGCACGACTGCCACGGTGTGATGTGGTCGTTGGTGCCGGCCAGTGCGTAGATATCCGCGGTGACCTGCTTGAGGTCAATCGGCGTGCCGCACACTTCCAGTGCGTTGGCGCGCACCAGTGGGTTGTTCTTGAACAGTTCGATCAAGTCGCCGTGGAACGCGGCGGGCAAGCGCGTGGTGTCGTTGTTCCAGAACAGGATGTCGAACACGGGAGGCTCGTTGCCCAGCAGGTAGTTGTTGACCCAGTAATTCCAGATCAGGTCATTGGGGCGCATCCAGGCAAACACTTTGGCCATGTCGCGGCCTTCCAGCACGCCGGCCTGGTAGGAGTGGCGCTTGGCCGCTTCCAGGGTCTGTTCGTCGACGAACAGCGCCACCTGGGTGTCCAGGGCGGTGTCCAGCACGCTCACCAACAGGGTCAGGGCGTTGACCTTCTTCTCCCCCAGTGCCGCGTAATGGCCGAGCAGGGCGGTGCAGGTGATGCCGCCGGAGCAGGCGCCCAGCATGTTGACGTCCTTGCTGCCGGTGATCGCCGTAACCACATCCACCGCTTCCTTGAGCGCCTCGATGTAGGTGGACAGGCCCCATTCGCGCTGGGCCTTGGTCGGGTTGCGCCAACTGACGATGAACGTCTGCTGGCCATTGCGCAGGCAAAAGCGCGCCAGGCTCTTATCCGGGCTCAAGTCGAAGACATAGAATTTGTTGATCTGCGGCGGCACCACCAACAGAGGGCGCTCGTGCACTTGCTCGGTGATCGGCTTGTACTGGATCAGCTCCAGCACATCGTTGCGAAACACCACCGCGCCTTCACTGGTGCCCAGGGTCTTGCCCACTTCGAAAGCGCCCATGTTGACCTGGCTCGGCATGCCGCCGTTGTGCACCAGGTCTTTGGCGAGATGGGAAAGCCCGTCGAGCAGGCTTTTGCCGCCGGTTTCAAAGAAGCGTTTGACCGCCGCCGGGTTGGCCGCGCTGTTGGTGGGGGCCATGGCTTCGGTCATCAGGTTGATCACGAAGTGGCCGCGGCTGATGTCCTGTTCGGACAGGTTGCTGTCGCCGATCCAGTCGTGCAGTTCCTTGCGCCACGCCAGGTAGGTTTGCAGGTAGCGTTTATAGAGTGGGTTCTGGCTCCAGGCCGGGTCGTTGAAGCGACGGTCGTCGCTCTCGGGCGCCAGTTGGGATTTGCCGAACATCACGTTTTTCAATTCAACGCCGAAATGGGCGACGTGTTTGACGCTGTGCAACGGTTGCTTGATGGCTTGGGTCAACACCATCTTCGCCGAGGCCAATAAATCCTTTTTGCGTAACGCGATGATCGGGTTCAGCCCCAAGGTGTTTTCCGAGGCCTGGCGTTTCAAGTCATCGTTGTTCTTGTTACTCATCTACGACGCTCCATTGTCCGAAAGACGAGTACCGGGTACCGCTGTGCACCAGGTTTCGATACACAACACAAGCCAGGTACGCGACTCGGGTGACCGTTGATACCGCATCGTCAAATGCAGGGAACTTGCCAGTTCCATTGGTTACCTGAGTTTAATTTTTTTCGCAAGCGGGCCAATCGTTGGCCACGAGACAGGGCATTCAAGCAGATGGAATTAGAAAATGCTCTCTAAAGAGCCGCAGGCCTGAGCTAGAGCATCAGCCGTACGACCGACTCACTCGGGTCGCGGGTTTTTCCGGCGGCTTTGAGTTCCGCCAGATAATCGGCCCACAGGGCTTCCTGGCGTACAGCCAGTTGGTAGAGGTAGTCCCAAGTGAACAGTCCGCTGTCATGGCCGTCATCGAAGGTCAATTTCAGTGCGTACTGCCCGGCCGGCTCTACCTTGATCAGGCGCACGTTGAGTTTGCCGAATTGCAGGATGGGTTTGCCGTGGCCCTGGACCTCTGCGGAAGGCGAGTGGGTACGCAGCAGTTCGGCGGGCAACTGATAGACCTCATCGGGCCCGTAGGTGAGGCCGAGGGTGTTGGAGGTCTTGTGCAGGTTTACAGCAGTCGGGAATTTGGACATGGAAGATGATCCTGAATGAACCGGCCTCAAAATGTGGGAGGGGGCTTGCTCCCGATAGCGGTGCCTCAGTCAGTTTATCTGATACTGATAC